>CALLCO010000070.1 GCA_937998695.1 Candidatus Ozemibacteraceae bacterium | reverse complement strand
GTCGGTGGGCGGGGAAGAGCGAGATCCGGTCAGTGTCGGCGAAGAAGAAGGTCCGGCGGAATCGCGACTGCGTCGTCGATTGCAGCTCCCCGAGGTCGGCATAGGTTTCCAGCGAGACCCCGCGCGGGAAGGCGGCCTTCATCTGCATGGGCTGGGCCGCCTGCCCATCGATCACGGCCACCCGCCGCCCCTTGGCGTTCAGGAAGACCGCCAGGTTGGCGATCAGCGTGGTCTTGCCCGCCCCTCCCCGAGTGGAACCAAACAGGTAGATGGGGCTGGTGTGGGTGCCCTGTGCCATGGGGGCATCCTATCACATGCCTGGGAACGTGGGAATAACCTGACACCTGAGAGGGGTACCCCGGGTCGGTCGGCGGGGGGGTGGGGAAAGCCACCGGCGGGAAGGCCAGGCTAGAGCTGGATGACCAGTCCCTCGTAGGCGGCCAGCGTGCCGGGCAGGAGTTCTTGCGCCCGGCGTTCCAGCTCGGCCACCCGCTCGTCGTTGTGGAGGGGGTCGTGGTGGGTGAGGATCAGCCGCTTGACCTTGGCCTCCTTGGCCACCCTGATGCCGTCGGCGAAGGTCGAATGCCCCCAGCCGATCTTCGAAGGACCTTTGATGCCGTGCGCCGCCGGGTTGTACTCCTCGGGGGTATACTGGGCGTCGTACACCAAAAGGTCGGCATTCTCGGCAAGTTCTAGGAGATTGCCATCGATACTCCCGTCACTGGGATGCTCGCAGTCGGTGGCGATGCACAAGGCGTGGTCGCCGTCCTGGATGCGGTAGCCGAGCACCCCATTGGGGTGGATCAGCCGCTTGGCGCTGATCGTCGTGCTGCCGATCTGGACGTTGTTGCCGATCAGGGGATGGAAACTGATCTGGGCGCTCAGGTAGTTCAAATCGACCGGAAAGTAGAAATGCTCCATCTGGCCGCGCAGCGTCGCTTCCAGGCGATCGTCCACGTCGGAGGCCCCATAGAGGTGGAACCGGTTGCAGTGCCCCTCCACACGGTTGCCCGAGTCGTCCTTCGACCCGATGTAGGCGGGAACGAAGAAGGGGAAGCCTTGGATGTGATCCCAATGGGAGTGGGTGAACAGGATGTGGGCCGTGCCAGTGCCCCGGCCGAAATCACCCTTCATCAGTTCGAGCCCCAGCAGGCGGATGCCGGTCCCGGCGTCGATGATCAGCAGGGTGCCGTCATTGGCGCGAACCTCGAGGCAGGTCGTGTTGCCCCCGTATTTGACGGTATCGCGCCCCGGCACGGGGACTGATCCACGGACTCCCCAGAATTTGACGTACACTCGTTCAGCTCGCCTTTCGGAACCGGCCCCGCAGTTCGCGTTTTACGGCCGGTTGCCCAGCAGTGACTCGATGACCCGTTCCAGGTCTTCCCGGTCGTAGAATTCGATTTCGATGCGGCCGCGGGCCCGCCCCTGCCGGATGCGGACCTTGGCACCCAGGGCCTCCTGCAGAGAGGCCTCGACGTGGGCGACATGCAGGTCGGAGGACATCTTCCCGGTTCCTTTCGTCGGTCGGGTCGGGGATTTGGTGGGGCGGGCGTCCGCGATCTGCTTTTCCGTCTCGTAGACCGACAGCTCGTGTCGCACCACCTTCTTGACCCAGGCCCGGATCGCCTTGGGATCCCGGATGCCCGCGAGAATCTTGGCATGCCCGGCGGACAGGGTGCCTTCGGCGATCAGTTTCTGAATATCGGCAGGAAGATGGAGAATCCTGAGCCGGTTGGTGAGGGCGGACCGGCTACGCCCGAGTTTTTCGGCCAACTGGTCGTGGGTCAGGCCGTATTTCAGCAGGATCTCCCGCATGGCCTGCGCTTCCTCGACCGGGTTGAGATCTTCGCGCTGGATGTTCTCGATCAGACCGGCCAGCATGGCTTCCTGGTCGCCGATCTCCTTCATCACCGCCGGGATGTGACTGACGCCGAGCAACTTGCAGGCCTGGAACCGACGCTCGCCCGAAATGATCTGGAAGCCATTACCCAGCCGCCGGACCAGGATCGGCTGGATCACCCCGTGCTGTCGGATCGACGAGGCCAGTTCGCGCAGTTTCTCCTGATCGAAGGTGCGTCGGGGTTGCTTGGGGTTGGGTACCACCTGCTCGATGGGCAAAAGCTGGAACTCCCGCGGGGAACCCGCGGGCTGGAGCTCGAGAGCGCATGTTGAAGGGGTATTAGGGGACATGACAGAATGCCTAAGATCCTCTTCAGAGAGGGAAAGTAACAGACCTTCCCCGGCTTGTCAATCGGGGTGCCTGATTCTATAATGGGTTCGGTATGTCCTGTCCGCCATCCTCTTTACGGGAGGTACCTCATGCCCAGCCGTTTCCTGCCTTCCGCCCGTCATTCTTTCCCGCTTGCAGGTGTGGTTCTGGGTCTGGTCGTCGCCTGCGTCGCTGGGGCTGCCTTCGGCCAGGCCATCCAGATGACTGCCGAGTTTCAACAGTCCCGCCAGTTGCTGGCCCAGAGCGATTTCGAGGGGGCGATCAACGCCCTGCAGCCCCTCCTGCAGCAGCCCGCCCTGGCCGCGGCCGCCCAGATCGAGATGGGTGGCATCCGGCAGCGGCAAGCCGAAAACGAGATGTCGAAAGCGCTCTCGCACTTCAGCGAGGCCGCCCATTACCTGTCACAAGGGGCGCAGGCCGGAGGGTTGAGCGAGGCCGAGCAGCCCAAGGTCCTGTATGATCTTGGCCGCATCTTCGAAGAACGGTTGAGCGATTACCCCAAGGCGGCCGAGGCCTATCTGCAGGTCGTCCAGGGCTTCCCGAATTTCCTCTCGATCGACAAGGCAACCTATCGGCTCGCCGCCTGCTACGAGAAGATGAACCGCACCGAGGAAGCGGCCGGGTGGTACCGCGACCTGGTCGCCAAATACCCTTACAGTTCGTATTTTCAAGCGGCCCAGAGCCGGATGAAATCCCTGGCGCCCGGGACCGCCGGGGCCAAGGCGGCCATCGAGGTCCAGGAGGGGATCGTCGACAGCGCGCGATCCGATCTGCAGGGGGCCCGGGCCCAGCTCGATCTGGCCGCCATGTATGCCCGCAATGGCAACAGCAAGCAGGCCATCGAGGAATACCGCAAGGTCATCGCCGAAGCGCCCAGCAACGAGCTGGTCGCCGAAGCCTATCGCAAGATGATCAGCCTGCTCGACGAAAAGGAGAAGGATTACAAGGGGGCGGCCGAAGCCATCGAAGAGATGCTGGCCCGTTTTCCCGATGCGCCGGGGAATGACAAGAACCTGATGCGTCTCGGCAAGATCTACGAAAAAGACCTCGAAACCTACCGGACCCGGGTCATCGATGGGCAGGTGCGCTATCGCAAGGACGTCGACAACACCCTCAAGGCCATCGAATACTACGATCATCTCACGGAACGGTATCCCGATGCCGATACCTCTGCTGACGCCTTCGTGCGGAAGGGTGATCTGTACCTGGAGACGATGAAGGATCCTGATGAGGCCAAAAAACAGTATCAGGAGTTCCTCCGGCGTTTTCCCGATCATCCGCAGTCCGATTCCGTTCGGGAGAAGCTGAAAGCCATTGAACGCGATTACTGATCGGCATCTTACCACCCCCCCGTCTTCGCGATCCCTGAACCAGACCCGGCCGCGGGCGGCCCCCTGGTCATCGTCCTCGGCGGGGTCGTCGTCCTCGCCTGACGCCCGGCCAACCGCGCAGGATTCCCGGCCCGCGGGGCTCCGTGCCTGGCCGTCACCGTCCTGCCATCGATCCGACGTGCGGCTCCTCTTGGTGCTCAGCCTGCTCTGCGGGTTCGCCTGGCCGGTTCTGGCCGCGTCCAGCGCCCTCGCTCCCTATGACGCCACGCTGTACGGCCTCTCCGGGACCATGCTGGTGCCCGGGCTCGAGGTCCTGCCGCGCGGCGCCGGGCGGGCCGCCATGCACCTGACGGGCGGCGATGCCGTCGATCAAGGCTCGTTCAAAGGGGTCTTCAGTTTCTCCGACGACACCGAAGTGGCCATCATGAAGCGGTTTGGGGTGGGGGACGACCAGTTCGCCTACGATCCCATCCTGGCGGCCAAGTACAAGGTGCGACCCAGTCTCGCCGTCGCGGCCATCATCGATACCACCGCCGGCTACAAGGATTCGGTCATGCTGCTCTCGGGCACGCCGGGCAACCGGGTGGTGCTCGGACTCGGGGCCAACTTCGCGTTCGACGGCGACGAACGCCATGCCCATTTCGGGCGGTATCCTGACCGTCTGTCGCCGGTCGACAACCTGTTCTTCGTTTTCGGGGGCCGACTGAACCTCGACCAGGACACCGAGGTCACCATGGACTACGCGGGCAACGACTTCCTGGTCGGACTGCGCCATCGCTTCGACCAGAACCTGGCCTTCGATTTCGGCTACTTCCTGCCCGACCGACTCCATCCCAGCAGCCGGTTCTCGTTGGGAGCCACCTTCGGGTTCTGACGGATGGCGGGCTTCGTCGTCCACCTCCTGCTCGTCGTCGCCCTCGTCTTCGTCACCTGGAAATACCTGCGCTTGCGCGAGATGACGTCGGGAGAAGGGTTGCCCGATCTGGCCTGCCTGCAGGGCTTGTCCTCCCTGCTTGACACGGCCGAGGGCTACGCCTCGCCCCATGCGGCCGTGGTGGCCGCCGAAGCCGAAGCCATCGGCCGGCACCTCGGTCTGGCCGAACCCACCCTGCTGGCCCTCCGCCTCGCCGCCCTCGTCCACGATGCCGGCCAGATCAACCTGCCCCGCGACCTGCTCAAGAAGCCGGGGCCATTGAATCCGGAAGAATGGTTCCTGGTGCGCACCCACCCGCTTATCGGCGAACTGGCCCTGCGCCAGGCCTTGCCGGTCCTCTCCGAGATCCCGTCCCTGGTGCGGTGGCATCACGAGCGCTGGGATGGCACGGGGTACCCCGACCGCCTCCTGGCGACGGAAATTCCCCTGCCTGCGCGCATCATGGCCGTGGCGGACGCCGCCGCGGCCATGGCCCAGGCCCGCCCGTATCGGCCAGCTCGTTCCGAGCGCGAAATCACCGCCGAACTTGCCAGCCAGGCCGGTTTGCAGTTCGACCCCGAGGTGGTCCAGGCCCGGACCGCCAGCCGGGGCGGTTGACCGGAAGCGATCGGGATGAGTTCCTCCCTGCGGTTCCAACCCTCCTGGATCCTCGAGTCCCTGCCGCCCGGCGAAGTCGACTCGGTCTTTCTGCCGTTGGCGCCCCGCGCTCCCAGCCTGTTCTGGTTCAAACGCCTGGGGCTGCGACTGTACGCCAACGATCCGGTGGAGAGCCGGGCCCTTCTCCTGCGGGCCCTCCTTCAGAACCAGGGCGAGACCTTCTCGGCCGAGAACCTGCGCAAGTTCAACCAGACCCTGCGCAAACCGATCGCTCTCGCGATGAACCCCTTTCGCACCTGGGAGGGACGGCCGTTCGACCGGGTTCAACTCGACTACCTGTTCTACTGGCGTGAGGCCGCCCTCGAGATTCCCGATCCGGTCCAGCGGGACCTGTTCTGGGCCGCGGTCTATGAGGTCATGGCCTGCTGGGTGGGCCTGGCCCGCACCGGGTCCCCCGCTCCCCGCCCGCCCGACGAGTTGATGGCCTTCATGCTCGAGCGGCAGCGTGACCTGGTTTTTGCCGGCGGAGAGCCCGTCTTCAGTCTCAATCTGCCGCTGGCCGACCTGGGCGAGGAGATCGAGGCCAGCGTCTTTCTGCTGCCCCTGGTCATTCCCGAAAGGGGGAAACCCGAGCACGATCTCGAACT
Source organism: Candidatus Ozemibacteraceae bacterium (assembly GCA_937998695.1). GTDB lineage: Bacteria > Muiribacteriota > Ozemobacteria > Ozemobacterales > Ozemobacteraceae > Ozemobacter. Next base: position 342 of record CALLCO010000070.1, on the reverse strand, counting down.
TCTCTTCCATGCCTGGTTCCGGGGCGACGGGGATCTGGTCGCCTCCCGCACCGAGATCGAAGCCGCCCGCCGCGGCTGGACGCAGAAATGGGACCGGCCTCCCGCCTATGCCGAAATGCTTCGCAAGGTGGGGAAGGCGAAGTTCGCGGTCGTCACCTGGTCGGGAGGCGATGTCCCGCCCCGCCTCCACGAAGAGGTCATTGCCGAACCCTTCCGCAAAGCCTTCGCTCCGGTCTTCCCGTCGTCGACCTTGCGGGTCCGGGCCGCCTGCCGCGAAACCGACGAGTACGATTTCCTGCTGGTCATGCGGCGCGCCTGACCTCGCTTCCCTTCCCCCACCCC
>CALLCO010000069.1 GCA_937998695.1 Candidatus Ozemibacteraceae bacterium | reverse complement strand
CGGGGGCGGTGGGGGGCGGCGGGTGACTCATGTCGTGTCCTGGCAACGTACTCTTCTCCGGCAAGAGATGCTTCCCGAGGCGGCCTGAGTATATCCTGCCCGCGCGGAAAAGGAAAGTCACGGTCGGCGGAGGTGCCCCTTTCCAGTGCCCGGGACCGGGGTTTGGCTTCCTGGCGTGAGGTCAGTGAACGGGGAACCCTCAAGAAAGGTGCACCTTCACCCGATCTTCCGGCGAGGTATCATGGTGATGATCCGATCAGAAAAGGGAATGAGCATGCGGATGCGTTTCTGGGTTTCGATGCTCTTGCTGGTGAGCGGGGTGTGGGGTGGGTCGGCGGGCCGGGTGGAGGCCGCCGCGGCGCCGGTGGCCCTGGTCGGCAGCGCCAAGGTCGATTTCATGCCGGGTTCGTGGTCCGAAGGGGTGGGCCAATGGATCCTGCGGCAAGCCGGCTACGGGCGGGTATTGGTGCTCACGCCCGAGCCGCTGGTCGACGAGCTGCCGCGCTACTTCCGGCATCTGGGGGCGGCGTCGGCCGAGGTATTCGAAATCCCGACCCGCTCCCGGGCGGACGCCCCTGAACTGTACAAAGCCATTGCCGGGGCGGACGCTCTCGTCTTCCCTGATGTCACGCCCTGGAAGACGATCGCGACCTGGCGGGGAACCCGCACCGAGAGCGCGATCCGTGACCACTGGCGGGCGGGAAAGGTGCTGGCCGGCTTCGGGGCCGGGGCGATGCTGCTGGGCGGCTCGATCGCCGACCGCCGGAACGGGGTGCTGACCGCGACGGAAGCCCTGCGTTTGCCTGGCACGCCGCGCCTGACCTTCACCGACGACTTCCTGCAGGTGCTGCCCGGGGTGCTGATCGAACCGGCCTTCCTGCGCGAGGGGCGCCTGCCGCCGCTGTTGCTCGAACTGGCGACCCGGCGCACGAGTGCCGCCGCGAGGCGCGCCGATGCTGCGGCGGAGCGCCCGCCTTCCCCTGCCCGGCCCCTGGAGGTCGGGCTCGGCCTCGACGAGCGGACCTCCCTGGTCATGGACGCCGGCGGCTTTGCCACGGTGCTGGGCGAGGGAACAGTCTGGCTTTTCGCCCCGACCGCCTCGTCGGCCGTACGCCTCGACCCGCGCCGGCCGCCGGTCTTCACCGATGTGCAGGCGGCGCTGCTGACCGAGGGGTTCGTCGTCGACCTGACGACGCAGCAGGTGGTGACCGCGCCGCCCACGGCGGTACCGGCTTTTCCCGACCCGCCGCCCGCCTCGCCCTGGCCTGTCTGGACGATCGACGGCTCGCGCGAAGACGCCGGGGCGGCCGGCGAGGTGCAGATCCTGCAGCACACGCACGAGCACCTGGCCCTGCAGTTGGGGCTGCTGCAGCGGGTGGCGGGTCGGCGCGTGGTGCCGGGGTCGGTCCTCATGCCGAACGTCGCGGCCGCCCCCGAGCTGGCCGAGAACCGCCTCGGCGCCGTCTTCTGGGCCCTGTCGCGGCAGCCCGGCCAGGTCGGGATCCTGCTCGATCGCGGCGCCAAGGCCGAAGTCGACGCGGCCGGGTGGCTGACCCCCCTGCCGATGACCGATCAGGCCGCGGTGCTGATCGTCGACTCGCGCGAGGCCCAGACCCGCGACGTTTCCCGTTGGAAGTCGTGGCCCGACGCCGCCGGCACCCGTCAGTCGGTGGCGCTCTTCCCCCTGCGCCTGCACCTCATCGGCAGCAAGTCACGCTTCTCGCTGCCTACCGGAAAGATCGAACCGGGGATGTGACCTTGGCCAGGATCGTGCGCCACCCGGCTTGGGCTGGAGACGGACCGTTCGCCCACCGGTCGGATGACCGGAAATCGGTTGCGAAGGTGATCCCGGAAGGGGGAGGTGGACTGCCGGCATCCAGGGGAGTATACCCGCCGAACTCGGCGCGGATCCAGGCCAGGCGCCCAACCGCGGTGCGTGGAGGTGGGAAACAGCCCGCCGCCTGGATGTCAGGGGGCTCCGACGGGGGTTCCGGGGCGGTGGGGGTGGCCGGGCTGGCCGGGTTGGCCGGGTTGGCCGGGCCGGCGTGACTGGCGATTTTCTCTTGATTTTCTCTTGCGAACGATACAACTGGGCTTCCCGAGGGCAGTGTCGGATTCGAAACGAGCCGAAGGGAACGGCATGTGGACCCCGACACGGGGAAGACCACTGAATGGACCGAACGGGTTCTGGTGGTTCGAACCTCCGAGTTCTCCACCAGGAAAGAGGGGACCCTGGACAGGAAGCTGGATGAGGCGTTGGAGGCAATCCGGCGGCTTCCTCCCGAACCTGGCCGTGGGAAGCGTGTCTTCCGCTCCGAAGAAGCACTGAGGGAAGCTATCCGAGAGATCGAGGAGGAGAAAGGGGTCACCGGGTTGCTCTCGGTATGTCTGCAGCCATTCGTCACCAACATGCCCGCCGCCGAGTTGCCTTTGGCGCAGGCGATCCTCGAGTATCGGAAGGGTTGGTGCTTGGAGAGAAGCTTCCACCTTTTGAAGGACCAGCCCATCGGCATTGATCCGCTGTTCGTCCAAACCGACGACCAGATCAAGGGATTGACTCGCCTTCTTCTGCTGGCCAACCGGATCCTCTCGGAAATTGAGCTGCGCGTGAGAAGGTCTTTGCAGGCAACGGGAGAGAAAATCGCGGGCTTGGCCCTAGGGTCACCCAAGCAGGAAACGGCGAAGCCCACGGCATGGAGCCTGCTGAAGCGGGTATGTCGGGACCAGATCACTCTGACCCGCGTGGTGATGGGGGAGTCGGAGCTCTCCCATCTCTCGGCGATCTCGCCAACGGTTGAACGAATCTTGGTTCATCTTGGCTTGAATTCCAGTGTTTATGCGACTCTCCAGGAAATTGGAAAAACCTGATGGAAATGTACGCGAATAGTGAGGTGAAACTCTGTGAAACCCAGTTGAACGGGCATGTCATCAAGGAAAACGGGGTCACTTTCTTGACCGTCGAGGGGGTCGAAATCCTCAGGGGACTTTTCGCCAGGTTGAACCCGGGTGAAACCCTCGAAAAGAAAGAAGATTCTGGGATCGCCCATCTCAAAGAAATCATCGGGAACCAGCAACGCACCATCGACAACCTGATCACCCGGCAAGCCGAAGAACGGCAGCGGTCGGATTCCATCATTATGAAGCTGGCCCACGATCTCGAGGAGACCAGGCGGTCGGCGCTGGCGATCGAGATGAAGGTCGACACCCTCCTGGAGAAGCCGGCGGACCCCGTTCCGGAGATCCTGACCCGGCCGGCGACCCCGGTACGGCCCTGGAGCCCGCCCAAGAAAGAGAGCCCGACGGAGGGGATGGGATTCTTGGAACGGTTCTGGGTCGGGACCATTCATCCCGAACAGTTGCGCCGGCACGCGGAGAACTGAAGGGCTTCGAAGATGAGGTGGTCGGCGCGGAGCGCCGGCGGGACAAACCGGTTGCTTCCCACCCCTGAAACGGCTATATTTGGTGTTGTGGGATAAACCCACAAATGGGAGGGAGCATGGGCAATATCGTCTTGAAGCTGGATGCCCGCGGGCGGATCGCCATTCCGGCCAAAGTCATGAAGGATTTCAACTTCCAGCCCGGGGACGTGTTCTTCATGAAGCCGGACAAGATGGCCATCCTGCTGGCCAAAGCCGAGAACCCGCTCGAAGAGCTGACCGAATACGCCAGGCACGAGCGCAAGACCGGTAAAAGCATGGAATTGCGGGCCTTCGCCAGGAAGCACAAGATTCCCCTCGGGAAATGAAGCTGCCATTCCGGGTCGAGCTGATCGCCGCCGCGCAGAAAGATCTGAAGGGCCTTTGGCAGGTCCGGGAGGATGTCGTCACCGCGCTGGCGGGCCTGGAGAATGCCCCCGACAAAGGCCACGGCCTGAGTCAGGACCTGCAGGGCATCCTCTCCCTGGAGTTTTCGATCAAGGGGCGGGGGCAGTTCCGGGCGGCGTACCTGCTGCTCGAAGAGGATCGGACCTGCACCGTTCTGGCCGTCGGGCCCCACCAGAACTTCTACGACCTGGTCAAAAAGCGGGTGAAGCTGATACAAGACCTGCTGAAGAAGGTGCGGGCCGAGCGGCAGAAGAAGTCGGCACCGAAGACGGGCTGACCGATGGCGAGCGTGTCATTGCGGGCCGCCGCTGGCACCTTGAGCGAAGGCACAAAGACAGCGTGCCGCTGAAAGAACACGTCCTCCTCCCCGCGAAGTTCCCGGAATGGAGGGGTGTGAAGGAACGCCGTCAAACCAGCGAAGAATCCCACCTTGGCCTCGATTGGCCCATCCACCCTCCCGCAAACCACCCTGTTTGCGGCAAGTCTAGTCTGCCCACCATGTGCATTCCCATCTCGTGCACCAAGGCGACATTGTCGGGCGAAACGTAGGCAGCATCTACCACCAAAGGACACCCAGCCAGACCGGCACGCCGAGTCTTCAGGAAAGCCCCCAACTCACGAAGGGAC
>CALLCO010000068.1 GCA_937998695.1 Candidatus Ozemibacteraceae bacterium | reverse complement strand
TCTCCCAAACCAATCTGGCGGCCCCCTTCTTCGCTGAGGTGTATCGTCGTCGTCCCTGGCCGGAAGAATTCCGCATCGTCGTAGTGGGCCGAGAAAAAGGCACCTCGCCGGTATTTCCTTCTCTGGATGACGAAATCCCCTTCCAGCGACGGATCGACCATCTCCAGGAAACCGGGGCCCCTCTGCTTATCGACGAGGCCTCCGAAGCACAAGGCGGTGACCTGGTGATCATCCGCCGGGGGACTTTCCTACGGGATTTCTTCCTTGTCCTGACCATCGATGGGCAATATCTGGAGAAGCGGATCAAACCGTACCGGGAGGGGTGTCTGATCGTTGTGGCAGGCACGGCTGCTCTGACCCTGCTGTTCGCGTTCGTTCTGTGGCTGCGCCTGGTCCTGCCGGTGCGGGGATTGCTCGCCGCCTTGCGGGCCATGCGCGATCGCGACCTCGGCTTCCGCTTGCCTGCCCTGCCTCCGGATGAAATCGGAAGGTTGTGCGAGGCGTTCAACCAGGCTCTCGTCGCTCTCGCCGACATGCAGGTGGCCGCCGTCATCCAGAATCGGCTGTTGCCGACCAAACCAGTGGAAACGGATCGGCTGGTGATTGGCGGCCGCCATCTCATGGCCTCGGCGGTCGGTGGTGATTACTTCGATCTGCTCCCGTTGCCCGACGGGCGTCTGGGCGTGGTCCTGGGCGATGTCTCCGGCCATGGGGTGGCGGCCGCCTTGGTGACCGCCATGGCCAAGGGGGCTTTCACCGTTCTTCTGCCTGCTTTGGCGGACCATCCGGAAACCCTTCTCCGGAAGATCAATGATCAGTTCCTCGATCTGCTGAAGAAAAAAAAGATGATGACCTGCGTGCTGGGAATCCTCGACCCGCATGTCGATCGCCCGGTCATCCAGATGGCGGTGGCCGGACAGTGTTCACCCTGTGTGATTCCTGCAGACGGGCAGCCCCGGTTGCTCACCCTCCCCAGCCAGCCCCTCGGCGTTTCCGCGAAAGGCAAATTCAAACATGAACAGGTCGTGCTGGCGGGGGACGCGGTGGTCTTTTACTCGGATGGGCTGGTCGAGGCACAGAATGCCGCCGGGGAACAGGTCGGCTACGAGCGGTTTGCCCTCATGGCCGCTCGTGCCTGCCAAGCTAGCCGGATTGGCGGCAAGGATCCCCTGGAGGCCCTCTTTGCCGAAGTTCGTGCCTTCACCGGCGAAGTGCCTTGGCCAGACGATGCCACCGCCGTGATGATCATCCCCCGCACCCCTGCGACCGTCCTTCCATCCTATCGGAATGGCCGCAACTGCCCTGGGATCGATGGAGGGTGATGCGGGAGGTCCTGGCGGCCCCTTGTACCCACACCTCCTCGGTTGTCGAAGGGCTTGCCCTTGGGTATAATCACTTCGCCCGGTGATTTCTTCGGGTTTCGCGGAACCGGGACAAACCACACAAAGGAATGACGATCATGGCTGACCTTAAAGCCCTCCTGAAGGAAATAAAGAGCTATAAGAGCAAGATGTTCGGCACCGATTTTCTCCTGACCTGGGAAAAGTCTCTCGATGAGATCAAGCAGATCTTGGCCATCGCCGATCTCCTCAAGCTCATGCGTGAGAAGAACATCTCGGCCCGGTGTTTCGATTCCGGTATCGCCGTCTCCCTCTTCCGCGACAACTCGACCCGCACCCGGTTCTCCTTCGCCTCGGCCTGCAACCTGCTTGGCCTGGCCATCCAGGATCTCGACGAGGGCAAGTCCCAGATCGCCCACGGCGAGACGGTCCGTGAGACCGCCAACATGATCTCCTTCCTGTCTGAAGTCATCGGCATCCGCGATGACATGTTCCTCGGCGCCGGCAACACCTACATGCGCGAAGTCGGCGAAGCCCTCGACGACGGGGTCAAGCAGGGCGTTCTGCCCCAACGGCCCGCTGTGGTCAATCTGCAGTGCGATGTCGATCACCCGACCCAGGCCATGGCCGACCTCGGCTGGCTGAAGGAATACTTCGGCGGCCTCGACAAGCTGAAGGGGAAGCGCATCGCCATGACCTGGGCCTACTCGCCCAGCTACGGCAAACCCCTGTCGGTGCCGCAGGGCATCATCGGCCTGATGACCCGCTTCGGCATGGACGTTGTTCTCGCCCACCCCGAGGGGTACAACCTCATCCCCGACGTGGTCAAGATCGCTGGCGAGAACGCCGAGGCCAGCGGCGGCCGGTTCAGCGTGGTCAACACCATGGAAGAGGCCTTCAAGAACGCCGACATCGTCTACCCGAAGAGCTGGGCCCCCTACGCGGTCATGGGCAAACGCACCGAACTGCTGCGCAAGAAAGACCACGACGGCCTCAAAGCCCTCGAGAAGGAGTGCCTGGCCAACAACGCCAAATTCAAGAACTGGGAATGCACCGAGAAGATGATGAAGCTGACCAAGAAGGGGAAGGCGCTCTACATGCACTGCCTGCCCGCCGACATCACCGACGTCAGCTGCCAGGCCGGCGAGGTCGCCGCCAGCGTCTTCGACCGCTACCGTATCGACACCTACAAAGAAGCCGGCTACAAGCCCTACATGATCGCCGCCATGATCCTGACCAGCCGGTTCAAGGATGTCTATGGTCTGCTCGCCAAGCTCGTCAAGCAGGAGAAAGAGCGCATTCTCTGACCGGCGGTTCCGACCCGTGATCCGGGGGCGGCCATCGCAGGATGGCCGCCTTCGGCCTATCCGGATGGGGGGCGATCTTCGGTTGGTGGCGGTCTGACGCCGCCAAAGGAGGAGCCCGGGGGCCGGGGGATGCTGATTCGGCCGGGATCTTGCGGATGGCAGCCCTTCTGGAGGAATGGACGGATGCCGAGATGCCTGGCTTCCGGAGGGCGGGAGCGAACCCGCACCCCTGCGTGCAGAGAGGAGGTCGAACCCCGGTTTTCGGCTTAGAAGAGCCTGTTGCAGGAACGCCCAAACAGCCCATTTTCCTGTACCGCACATTCGGAGAAGCCGACCGGACCAGGGGCGTTATGTACGCGACGAGCAAAAACCCGATACATGCAACAGGCTCAGAACCGCCGCGGGCCCGAAGAGCGGGGTGGGGGGGCGTTCAGGAAGAGGAGATCGTGCCGGATCAGGTCGCCGCCGGTCTTGATTCCCTTTCCTTGCAGCATCTCGAGCATGCGCCGCAGGATGCCTTTGACCGCCTGGGTGTCGGCGAGGGCCCGGTGCGCCTCGGTCAGGTCGAGGTCGAACGACTTGGCGACCATGGCCAGTTTGTTGGTCGACAGGTTCAGATACCGCCGGGCCAGGCGCAGGGTGCAGAGACTGTGCATGCGCAGCGGTTTCCCGAGGTGCTCGCGGAAGGCGAGGTCGAGGAACCCCCAGTCGAACGGCACGTTGTGCGAAACGAAGATGCCCCCTTCGAGGATCGAGGCGACGAACGGTGTCACCTCGCGCAGGGTCGGCTTGCCTCGCACCATCTCGTCGGTGATGCCCGTCAGCTTGACCACTTCCGGCGGAATCGGCTTTTGGGGGTCGATCAGGGTGTCGAAAACCTCCTCCGGGCCGGGACCGGCGGTGACCATGGCGATCTCGGTGATGGCCGAGGTGGATGGCTCGATGCCCGTGGTCTCGACGTCGAGGACGACGAACGGTAGTTCTTGCAGGGGTGTATCAATCCAAGGGAAATCGTGCGGAATCATCGCTGGTACCCCCGGCGCAGGTTGACGGGATGAACCCCGTTGCGGCAAGATGCTACCGTGATTGACCCGGCGGGTCAACGCCCGATACCGGACCGGATGCCCCCGCTCCCATAGTGACCCGTCTCCATTCGCGCCCATCGTTGCTGTAACCGTAGATTGGAGGCGGTGGAGCGGTCCCCTGGAGGGCTCGCTCTTGAGGCAGGCCCTGGGATGCTCGGGGATTCTCCGGTCGGATTGGCCGGGCGTGGGCTTGCCGAGGGGTCTTGGTGCTGGGAAGAGACATCTGTTGACAATGAACGGGAGGGCTGCATGAAGATCCGCAAACTCCGTGGGGTCATCGATCGGGTGGTTTCTGGCGTGGCGGCCATCGTGCCCGACGACCGCACCCCGGAGGTCTACGTGGCGGCCGGCGACATCCCTGGGGCCCGGGAAGGACTTGCCGTCGATCTGGTCATCATTCCACAGGACAACCCCAACGCCGTCTGCCCGGTGCTCGGGCGCAAACCGCCGCGCCCGCCCAAACCCCAGAAGATCAGGTCCTATGCCAGTCTGGTGCGGCAGATGATCAAGACCCGCGACCGCTTGAAAGCCACCCGTGCCGAGCTGGATCAGGGCTTGGGCAGCGATCTCGACGAGCTCCAGGAAAAGATCGACTACCTGGAAAGGGGCATCGATCTCTTTTCCTGAGCGGGCCCCCATTCGGTCATCGCTGGCCGGCCTCAAGCCTGGTCATGGTCGCCGGGGGGTATCAGTAGCGGGTTCCTCAGGTCAGGGGTCGCCAAAAACCGGTTGGGGTCTTGCGGAAGGGGTGGGGGCTTCATGGCTTTCGCCGTCGGGATCAGCGCATTCCCTTCGGGGACTCGGGGGATCGGGGTGGCCGAGTTTCCTCGTGAGCCCCATGGCGCCATCATTTCAAATATTATGCAAATCTGATGACTCCAATCATGTGGGACCTGCCTTCGCAGGCTTGATTCCAGAGAAGAAGGTGAGGGGAATCACCCCTTCCGCCGCGGATACAACGGGTAGATCGCCCGCGGGGTGAACAGCACCAGGTCCTCCAGGCGCAACTGCCGCCGGGCCGACTTGCGCGACCGATGGAGCAGACGGGTGATCCGCTCGTGATCGTAGTTACGCAGGTTCTTCGAAATCGTAATATGCGGGACGAAGTTGGGGCCGTCCGCATGCGGAAACTCTTCCAACCGGTTGCCGAACCGCCGTCGGATGGTCTCGTGCATCTCGATCAGGCGCTCGTTCGACAGCACCTTCAGGAAGACGACCGCTTCCTTCTTCGCCTCGTCGGTGACGAAGATGTCGATCCCCCGCACGCAAACCCGGATGGGCAGAAACGGGCGGCAGACTCGCGCCAATTCCGGGAGCATGGTCATGACATCCGATTCCATGAACCCGGGCGATTCGTAGCCCAGATATTTCACGGTCAGATGGGCGGTTTCTTGGGGGTCGAACTCCCGGCAGAAGCCGGCCAGGCGCCGATGGTAGACGGCCAGCAGACGCAAGGCCTCCTCCGGCAAGCGGAAGGCCAACGTAAACGGCAGGCGGTTTTTGGCCGGGCAGTGGTTCATGACTGGAAGGGCGGGGTCGGCCACCAGAACAACACCTGGCGCTTCCGCCGATCGTCCCCCCGATCCCCCCATTTCCCGGCGCCCCCGCTGGTAGGAGACCACGCCCCTCGATCCCGGGAGGCGGCGTTCATCGGCGGCGAATCCGTGCTCTGGTCGTTCATGATCGCTGTGTGCCCCAATTGAAGTGTGACCAGGGGCGACACACGAACGGCATGGCCCACTCGTGGTTCGCGGGCCAGGCCAGTCTGGGCGCCCCTTGGGAAGAAGACGGGGGCCTTGCCGCCTGGCAAGGCCCTTGTTCCATCACAAGGTTTCGAGAACCTTGGTCTGGGAGTTGAAGTCCTGGATGAGCTGGTCCCAATAGTTGATCTCCTCGTTCGAGAACGCTTCGTCCCAGAAGGCGGGATCCCAGAGTTCGTTGATCTCCTCGACCGTTTTGCCCTGCTGCTCGACCCAGGTGTAATACTTGAAGTGGTGGAGCCGCTTGCGGTCATAGTAGGTCAGTTCCATCATGTTCTGGGTGCCTTCGCCCAGCAGATAGCGCTCCCAGTCGATCCTGGCCTGGGCCTTTGAATAGGTGCCTAACTGCTGGCGTAGCTCGTGGAGCCGCGAAAGATACATGTCGGCCCCGTCCGTGAAGGGCATGAACAGACAGTCGTTCTCGTCGAGCTCGAAGAACTTCGCGGTCTTGATGGCCGTCAGCATGTTACTGATCGCGCTGATGCCCAACAGGGGCAACTGCTCGACCAGGTCGCCCGAAAGGCCCGCCTCTCGCAAAGTGGCGTGCCCATCAGGTTCGTTGAACAGCCGGAAGATCCGCATGCAGTTCTCGTCGTCGATGGCCGCCACCGCGTCGGTGTTGCGGACATTATGGATCCATGGCACGTGCTTGTCGCCGATGCCCTCGATGCGGTGCCCGCCGAACCCGCAGTTGAGCAGGGTCGGGCACTGCAGGGCTTCGGACGCCACGATTCGGGCGTGGGGCGAGATCTTCTTGACGTAGTCGCCGGCCGCGATGGTGCCGGCCGACCCGGTCGAGCTGATCCAGCCGCTCAGCCGGCTGTGCGGTCCCTTGACCGCCTTGAAGGCCTCTTCCACCGCGCTGCCCGTCACGTGGTAGTGCCACATGGCGTTGCCGAACTCCGCGAACTGGTTGAAGATGACGATCTTGTCGCCGCGCTCCTTGATGAGCTCCCAGCACTTGTCGTAGATCTCCTTGACGTTCGACTCGCAGCCCGGGGTGGCGAAGATCTCGCTGGTGCCGATCTGCTTCAGCCAGTCGAACCGCTCCTTGCTCATGTCTTCCGGCAGGATGGCGATGGCCGGGGTATCGAGTAGGGCGCAGTCGTAGGCGCCGCCCCGGCAGTAGTTGCCGGTGCTTGGCCAGACGGCCTTCTGCGTGGTCGGGTCGAATTCCCCGCTGACCAATCGCGGCACCAGGCAGCCGAAGGCGGCCCCGACCTTGTGGGCCCCGGTTGGGAAATACTTCCCGATCAGGCCGAAGATGCGGGCCTTGACCCCGGTGATCGTCGAGGGGATCTCGAGGACGTTGACCGGCCCGAACAGGCCGCTCTTGACGTCGTTGTGCCAGGTGATGCGAAACAGGTTGAGCGGGTTGACGTCCCACAGCCCTAGCGGCTGGAGCTTCTTTTTGACCTTATCGGGAATCAGGCCCGGGTTCTTCATCTGCGCGAAGGTGGGGATAATGATGCCCTTCTCGCGGCACCGCTTGACAGTTTTCTTCAGAACATCCTGGTTGAATTTCAGGGCAAACCGCTTGGCATACTTGGTCGACACGTCGTGTTCCTGCCTTTCACCGTCAGGGAAAGATGTGGGTTCCGGCCTGGCCGCGCATGGCTCGGGCGAGGTTCTCGGGGTTGGTGATGATCGCGTGCTGACCGCCGTCCTTCAGGTAGTTGATGATCGCCTTGCATTTGGGCAGCATCGAACCCGGCTTGAAATGACCTTCCTGGACGTATTTGGCAAGCTCGGCGGCGGTGCACTTCTCAATCGGCTTCTGGTCAGGTTTGCCGAAGTTGAGGTAGGCTTTTTCGACCGCGGTCGAAATGACGAACACGTCGGCCTTCAACCGGCAGGCCAGCAAGGCCGATGCGTAGTCTTTGTCGATGACCGCCGCCGCGCCCTTCAGGTTGCCCTGGTCGTCCCGGATGACGGGAATGCCGCCGCCGCCCACCGCGATGACCACGAACCCTTTCTCAGCCAGCGCCTTGATCGCGGGCTCCTCGATGATTTCGACGGGCAGGGGGGAAGCCACGACCCGGCGCCAGCCGCGGCCCGCATCCTCCATCACGTCCCAGCCGTCCTTTTCCTTGCGTTCCATGGCCTCGGCCTGGCTGTAGAACTTGCCGATCGGCTTGGTCGGCTTGAGGAAGGAGGGATCGTCCTTGTCGACGAGCACCTGGGTGACCACGGTCACCACGTCCTTGTGGATGCCGCGCTTCCTGAACTCGTTGCCCAGCGCCATCTGGAAGTTGTACCCGATGGCCCCCTGGGTGTCGGCCCCGCATGAGTCGAGCGGCACCGGATGGATGACGTGGCGCGCGATCTCGCTGCGCAGCAGGATGAAGCCAACCTGCGGCCCGTTGCCGTGGGTGATGATGACGTTGTAGCCCTCCTCGATCATGTCCGCGATGTGGACCATCGTGTGACAGGCGGCCTTGTACTGGTCGGGGACGGACTGGTGCTTCTCGTCCTGGATGAGGGAGTTTCCGCCGACGGCGACGACGGCGAGTTTGGCGTGCTTCGGATTGGCCATGGGTTTTGTCATTGCTCCTTTTCCTTGTCTGTCATGGTGGGATATGGGATTATTGCTTCAGCGCGAGGGGAACCAGGGCGTAGAAGGCGGTGGCCTCCACGACCTCGTCGAGGGGCACCTGGTCGTTGACGGTGTGGGCATAGACCTCGTTGCCGGGACCGAACCCGATCGACGGGATGTTCGCCTTGCCCATCCAGTAGGTGCCGTTCGTCGAGAACACCCACTTGTCGACCGTCGGTTCCTTTCCGCCGAAAGCCCCTTTGAAGGCGGCGATGCCGGCCTGCACCAACGGGTGCTCCGAATCGAGGGCCCAGGGCGGATAATACTTGGACACCGGGAATTTGAACCCGGTGTAGCTGGGGGTATCGTAGAACAGCTCCTCGACCTTGCCGTTCTTCATGCTGGGCAGCGAGTTCAGTTCGGCGATCGAGGACGCCTCGTTCTCGCCGAAGGTCAGACGCCGGTCGAGGTAGATGGTGCATTCGTCGGGAACGGCATTGAGGCTGGGAGTCTTGCACTCGATCTTGCTGACGACGACGGAGCCCTTGCCCAGGAACGGGTCGTCCTTGAACATGTGGCTCATCTCGCTGATCTCCTTGACGATGGGCATCATCTTGTAGACCGCGTTGTCGCCGCGCTCGGGGGCGGAGGCGTGGCAGGTGCGCCCCTTGGTGGTCACCTTCAACTCGACCCGGCCCCGGTGTCCGCGGTAGATCCGCATGCAGGTGGGCTCGCCGATGATCACGAAGTCGGGCTTGATCTTCTCGGTCTCGACCAGCGAGTGGGGGGCGATCCCGTCGCACTCTTCTTCCATGTTGCCGAAATAGTAGCAGGTGAACCCATCGAGCAACTTCAGGTCTTTGAGAATCTTCAGGGCGTAGACCATGCCCGGGGTCGAGCCCTTCTCGTCGCAGGCGCCGAGCCCGTATTTGATACCATTCTCGGTCTTGCCCTTGAAGGGGTCCCATTTCCATTGGGTGCGGTCGGCGATGCCGACCGTATCGATGTGGCTGTCAAAAAGAATCTTGAGGGGGCCGTTCCCGATGCGGCCGACCGAGTTGCCCATCTTGTCGATAAACACCTCGTCGAACCCCAACTCCTTCATCTCTTGGTTGATGCGCTTGACCACCTCGCCGATCTGGGAGTCGTAGCTGGGGATGGCGATGATGTCATCGAGAAACTTGACGATGGCCTTCTCGTGCCGCTTGATCTCGCTGCGAATCTTCGTGATGGTGTCCTGGTTCATGCGTTCCCTTCTTTCATTCCGTTCGGTGCCAGGTGGTGACGGGGGGTCAGAACCGGTCCCAGAGGGCTTTGGCCAGTTCCCGGCCCTTGGCGCAGATCTCCTCCTCCTCGTGCTCGCCGAGGAAGGTGTATTTCCCTTCTTCGTAGACCGACTTGCCGCAGCAGATTGTGGTATCGACCGTGGCGTTCGACAGGCCGAACAGCACGTGGCCGAGGGTGTTGCCGGGGGTCAGCGGGGTGGGAGGGTAGTAGTTCCAGACCACGAGGTCGGCGCCCGCCCCTTCCTCGAGGGTGCCCAGGGGCTGCCGGAAGAGCATCGAGCCCAGGGCGGGGTTGTTCTGGAAGAAGATCTTGGCGATCTCCCCATAGATCTTGCGTGGGTCCTTCGCCTGGTGCTTGTGCAGGATGTTGGCCACCGTGAGGTCGGCCAGGGGCGAGGCCGAGAACCCGTCGGTGCCCAGCGCCACCGGCACCTTCTCCTTCATCATCAGTTCGAGATTGGCGCAGCCCACCGCGTTGCCCATGTTGGAGCGCGGGTTGTGGACCACGTTGGTGCGGGTCAGCGCCAAGGTCTGGATGTCGAGCGGGTCGACGTGGACGCAGTGCGCGAACACGCTGTCGGGGCCGGTCAGCTGGAACCGGTGCAGCCGGTCGACCACCGAGCGGAAGCCGCGCCGGCGGGCGTCGTCGAGGTCGGCTTTGTCTTCGGCCACGTGGATATGGACGCCGGTCTTCAACCCCTTGGCCAGCTCGGCGGCCCGCGCCAGGGTGGAGTCTTCCAGGGTGAAACTGGCATGCAGGCCAAGCATCGCCGAGATCGTCGGATCGGCCTCGAGCTTGAGCCCGCGCAGGAAGTTGGCGTTCTCCTCGAGCCCAGCATCGCGGCGGGACGCCCCGTCGCGGTCTGAGACCTCGTAGCACAGGCAGCCGCGGATCCCGACCTTGTGGAACACCTTGCGCAGCTCTTCGAGCGAACCGCCCAGGGCGTGTGGGCTGGCGTGGTGGTCGACGATCGTCGTCACCCCGTTGCGGACGGCGTCAAGCAGAGGGATCACCGCCGTGACGTAGAGGTCTTCCGTTTTCAGACTGCGGTCGAGGCGCCACCAGAGGCGTTCCAGGATCTGGACGAAATTCTCGGGGGCCTCGTCCTTGAGGGTGATGCCGCGCGCGAACGTCGAATAAAGGTGCATGTGGGCGTTGATCAGTCCGGGGGTGACCACCTTGCCCTGCACGCCGCGCACCTTGGCCTTGGGGAACCGCTTGCGGATCTCGTCCGTCGTCCCCACGCCATGGATCTTCTTCTCGTCGAAGGCAACGGCGCCGTCCTCGATCACCTTGTGCTCATGACCAAAGGTCAGCACGGTGGCATGTCCGATGATTTTCATCCCTGTCTCCCTGGTAAGAGTCTGTTCAGGGGAGGCCCCGATGAAGGGACCTGGCCCGATGGTTGGCGAAATCTACCATAGGAAAGAGGGGGAAGGCAACGAATTCGTCCCCATCGCGATTCCCTGATGGACGGTGTTCGGGAAGAATCACCTCCAGCCGGCCCGGCGGCCCTCACCGACCGAAGTACAGCTCCCGACTCCGCTCGTTCTGCTTGCGCACCAGCTCGGCTAGGTGGTCGTCGCTGAACCGCGTGAACTTCCCCTGATGGATCAGCAAATCCCCGTGAACGATCGACAGATCGACCCGGTCGACCGCGCAGAAAACGATGGCGGCCAAGGGATCGGTCGAACTGCCGGCCTGGCACAGGCTGTCGAGGCGCACCCCGATCAGGTCGGCCTCGAAATCGGGAACCAGTTTGCCGATGTCGTCGCGGCCCAGCACCTCGGCTCCCCCGATGGTCGCCATTTGGAGGGCTTCGAGGGCCGTCAGGCACTTGGCTCCCTTCAACACTCGCTGCAGCATCAGGCATTGCCGCGCTTCCATCAGCATGTTCGAGCAGTCGTTGCTGGCCGCCCCGTCGACCCCCAGGCCGATCGGGACGCCCGCCGCCTTCATCTCGACGATGGGGGCGATGCCCGAGCCCAGCCGCATGTTGCTCGTCGGGCAGTGGGCCACCCCGCCCTTGGCCAGCCCCATCCGGGCCACTTCCTCTTTTGAGAAATGGATGGAATGCGCGAAGAACGAGTTGTGGTCCATCCAGCCGAGTTGTTCCATCAGCTCGAAGGGCCGGCAACCGTAGACCTTCTTGCAGTAGTCTTCCTCGTCCCTGGTCTCGGCCAGGTGGGTGTGGCACTTCAACCCGTGCAGGTTGGCCCACTTCTTGGCCTCTACCATCAGTTCCTTGGTGACCGAGAAGGGGGAACAGGGCGCCACCACGATCCGGACCATGCCGCCGCGCTCGGGCTGGTGAACGGCCTTGACCAGGTTCGCGGTCTCCGCCATGATCTCTTCTTCCGTCTGGACGACCGAATCGGGCGGCAGGCCGCCGTCCTTCTTCGAGCGGGACATGCTACCCCGGCACAGGTGGAACCGCAGTCCCGTCTCGCGGGCGGCATCGACCTGGCGAGAGAACAGGTGGTTCTGCCCGGCCGGCACCAGGTAGGAATGGTCGAGGGCCGTGGTGCAGCCGCTCTGCAGCAACTCGAGGGCGGCGATGGTGGTCGACAGGTGGAAGTCCTCGGCCGTCAGCTTCGCCCACAGGGGGTACAGGTTGATCAGCCATTCGAACAGCTCGGCGTTCTGCACGTTGGGGAAGTTCCGGGTCAGGGTCTGGTAGAAATGATGGTGGGTGTTCACCAGGCCTGGCATGATCAACAGGCCCTCGGCGTTGATGGTGCGGGCCCCCGCGGCGCGGGGGGCCAGCGCGTGGGCATCGCCCACCGCCACGATCCGCGAACCTTCCACCAGGAGGGAGGCGTTCTCCATGAGCGGCTGATCGCCGCCCGGCCACAGGTAACGGGCATTCTTCACGAAGAGATGCATGGGTCCTCCAGCATGGTTGGTCAGATGCCATCGATTATACCACCGATTGACCCGCCCTGGGTCCTGTGATAGACTTCGCCCCAACCTGTGCGCACAAGGAGTGGCGGAACTCATGTTGACGGTTATTGCCAAAGAACGGTGGATCTGGTGCCTGGTCGTGACGATGCTCGCGCTGCCCATGATGGCCAGCGCCGCCCAGAAGGACAGCCCCTCCAGCATGGTGTCCATCGGCGGGGCAGGAACGGATGTCGATTCGGAGGTCAAACTGCAGATCGGTGACCCCGCCCCCGATTTCACCCTCCCCAACCTCGCCACCGACAAGATGGAGAGTCTGAAGGATTATCTAGG
>CALLCO010000067.1 GCA_937998695.1 Candidatus Ozemibacteraceae bacterium | reverse complement strand
CTCATCGAGAGGAACACCACCATCCCCACCAAGAAGGCGGAGGTGTTCTCGACGGCCGAGGACAACCAGACCACAGTGGAGATCCACGTCCTTCAGGGTGAGCGGAAAATGGCCCTGGACAACAAGACCATCGGGAAGTTCCAGCTGGTCGATCTGCCACCCGCTCCCCGTGGCGTGCCCCAGATCGAGGTCACCTTCGACATCGATGCCAACGGCATCCTCCACGTCTCGGCCAAGGACCTGGGCACGGGCAAGGAGCAGGCCATCACCATCACCGCCAGCTCCGGCCTGTCGAAGGAGCAGATCGACCGTATGGTCAAAGAAGCCGAGCAATATGCCGCCGAGGATGCCAAAGTCAAGGAGAGGATCGAGGCCAAGAACCAGGCCGAGAGCCTGCTGTACCAGACCGAAAAGACGATCAAGGAACTGGGGGACAAGGTGCCCGCCGACCTGCGCGGCTCGATCGAGGCGAAGACGGCCGAGCTCAAGAAAGCCCTTGAGAGCAACGATGTCGAGGCGATCAAGAAGAAGACCGAGGAACTGATCAACGCTTCCCACAAGCTCGCCGAAATTGTCTATCAGCAGGCTGCCGCGAAGGGCGGCGGAGCAGGCGCGGCTGGCGCTGGCCCCGACCTGGGTGGTGGCCCCGGAGGCGGCATGGGTGGCGGTCCGTCCGGGTCCGGGCCCAGCAAGGACGAAAACGTCGTCGACGCCGAGTTCAAAAAAGCCGACTGACCACGGAATTCCGGGGAATTCCGGGGAATTCCGGGGACATGATACGAAATTCGGAGAATTTCGTATCATGTCCCCGGAATTGCGGAATTGATGCGGAATTGCGGAATTGCCGGAATTGCCGGAATTCCCCCCGGCATTCCTGGAATTCAGGATTTGCGGTATCCTAGGAGACGACGATGGCCAAACGTGATTACTACGAAGTGCTGGGCGTGGCGAAAAACGCCGATGAGGCTGAATTGAAACGGGCCTACCGTACGTTGGCGCGCCAGTACCACCCCGACGTCAACCCCAACAATCCGGAGGCCGTCGAGAAGTTCAAAGAGGTCAACGAGGCCTATCAGGTCCTCATCGACCCCCAAAAACGCCAGGCCTACGACCAGTTCGGCCATGCCGGGCTGAACGGCCAGGGCTTCAATTATCAAGATTTTCAGGGCTTCGGGGGGTTCGGTGATCTTTTTGGGGATATTCTCTCCGATTTCTTTGGCGGGAGCAGTCGCAAAGGAGGGCCACGTCGCGGGGCCGACCTGCGGTATGATCTCGACCTGACCTTCGAAGAGGCCGTTTTCGGATGTGAGAAAATCTTGACGATTCCCAAATCGGCGGTGTGCACTACCTGTCAGGGCAGTGGGGCCGCCCCGGGCACTGGACGCAAGACGTGTCCGGTTTGTCGGGGCAAGGGCACCATTTCCTTGGCCCAGGGGTTCTTTTCGATCCAGCGCACCTGTCACCAATGCCAGGGCGAGGGCGAGATCATCGATAAACCCTGCCCGACCTGCCGCGGAGTAGGCCGCCAAAAGGAAACCAGCAAGGTCGAGGTCAAAATTCCGCCCGGGGTTGAGACCGGCAGCAAGCTCAAATTGACCGGAGAGGGTGAGCCAGGCGAACGGGGCGGTCCCCCGGGCAATCTCTATATCGTGCTGCGGGTTGGCAAGCATGACCTGTTTGAACGGGTCGGTGACGATATCGTCTGCGAGCGCAACATTTCCTTCCCGATGGCCGCTCTGGGCGGCGAGGTCGACGTGCCTACCCTGAAGGGGTCGGTCAAGATCAAGATCCCGCCCGGCACACAGACCGGCAAGGTGTTCCGTCTGCGCGGCTATGGGGTCAAGAGCCTGCAAGGCGGGGAAGGAGACCAGTTGGTGCGCGTCTTCGTGCGTACCCCGACCAACCTCACCGAGCGGCAGCGCGAGCTGCTGCAGCAATTGGCCAAGGAAGAGCCCGATCCGGCGTCGGTTGGCAACGGCTCGAAATCCGTCTGGGACAAGGTCAAAGAAGCCCTCGGAGGCTGATCCCCGCCTGGCCTGCGCCCAGGCCTTCTGTGGTTTTCCCAGCGTCTCTCCCCCCGAGAATCCCTGAAATTCCAGGGACTCGGGTCTTTCGATTTCCCCGGGATGGTGTGCTACCCTTTAACCATGATGGGGGTTGGCGCATGAAAATGTCGGTCGGTCGGTGGAGCTTGCGACCGCTGGTTCTGGCCCTTGTGGTCACCCTGGGCAACCCGCGAATAATCCTGGCGGGAGAGGAACAGACAGCCGAAGCCCGCGTGATCGAAGAGACGGCCGGTGAACCTATCCGGCCCGCCGGGGCTGGCTGCTTTGCCGATCCCGACAAGGGTCTTGCGCGTTATCACTTGACCACGGCCCCACAACGTCGTCCGTTCGTACGGGGGAGCCAGCGCATGCTGCGCTCGTTGACAGATGCATCGGCCTCGACAACTCGCGAGATCTTGGTCGGCAAGGCGGCCATGGAGCTGAAGTCAGCCAAGGTTCCCATGCCGCTGCCCGAGTTGCGGGCGAGTTCTCCTTTGCCGCAAGCCACCCCGAGCGAACCTCTCGCAGCATTGGAACGAATCCTGAGCACTGAGGTTCCCTCGGCCAACCTGGAAAAGGCCCTGCACCTACGTGGGAGGGTGGGAACGGTTCCACCCGATCTCGACCGCCGGTTGGCGTTGTGGCTCCATAAGGGGGGCCACCCTACCCAGGCGGTCCCTTTTGCCCGCCAGGCGCTGCGCTCTTTGGAAGACGAAACGCTGCATGCTCTTCTCGCCGAGCATGCCCTCGCCAGCGGTGACTGGAGGCAAGCCTCGTTCCACCGCAGCAGGCTCCGATCCTTTCCTCTCATCCTGCGTTTTACCGGGAAAAGTTTCATTTCGCGGTATGGTCTCTTCTTGGCGGGTCTGGCTGTGGGGGCGCTCGTGGCCGTGGCTGTGTTTATTTTCTGGTTAACGGCTCGATGTCTGACCAATGCCTCGGGATGGGTGCACGCCTGGGTCAATCGGTTGCCGTCCATACTTGAAGCCGGGCTTCACGTTTTTAGACAAACCCGTTCGCTTTCTTCCTCTGGGCAATCCTCTGAAGGTGCGCCGGCTACGTCGAAATCCCTTTCGCCCCCGGTGACCTTTCTCGATTGCATTCCCCGCCTCATTTCCATGCCTCTTTCGTGGAACGTGCCCATTCCATCCGCTGAGTGGCGACCAACCAACCCCGCCTGGGAAGAATGCCTGAAGAAGCTGCAAATCATTCTCGCCGACTGCCCTGAGCGGTCCATCACTCTGGCTTCGGCTTCCCGCGGTGAAGGGGCGGTGCATTTCGGGTTGCCCCTCGCGCTTGGTTTGGCTGCCCTAGACTACCATTGCCTCCTCATCCGACCCCATGACTCCTTGCATCCACGTCACGACGACGAATTGGTCGAATGGATGACCTCTTCCCCGGTAAACACGGTTGATCCAGCTTCAGCCCGTCCGGGTCAGACCGTCTGGCCCAATCTTGACCTCCTGCCGCTGTCATTTCCCCTCTCAGCCACCCCCCCCCCTAAAGACCTTATCA
>CALLCO010000066.1 GCA_937998695.1 Candidatus Ozemibacteraceae bacterium | reverse complement strand
GGGCCTTCTCCTCCATGGCGGCATCGTATTCCGCCACCAGACGGGCGATCTTGGCCTCGACCTCGTTGATTTGACCGTCTTTGACGGCCAGACGCCGCTTCACCTCGTCCTCTTCGTGGATGGACAACGCCAACAGGTGCTGGAAGCGAAACGAGAAAGCCACGGCCGGTCACCCTCCCCGCCGAGGGGCGAACGAGCCGCTCATGCCAGGATGCCCTCGAGCAGCTTGACGCTCTCCTCGAGCGACACGACCTCGCGGATGCCCTGGCGGATGAACGCCTCGATGCGGGGAAGCCGCTCGACGGCGTCGTCGATCTTCTGGTTGGTGCCCTTCTTGTAGGCTCCGATGTTGACCAGATCGGCCGACTGCTGGTAGGTCGCATAGAGGTCGCGCACCTTGCCGGCGATCTCGAAATGGCGCTTGGGCACGATGTCGGGCATCAGGCGGGAGATGCTGCCAAGAATGTCGATCGCGGGGAAGAGGTTCTGGTGGGCCATTTCGCGCGACAGCACCAGGTGGCCGTCGAGAATACCGCGGACGGCATCGGCGACCGGTTCGTCCATGTCGCCGCCCTCGACCAGCACGGTGTAGATGGCCGTGATCGAGCCGACGCGGGAGGTGCCGGCCCGCTCGAGCAGCTTGGGCAACAGGCTGAAGACCGAAGGGGTGTAGCCGCGGGTGGTGGGTGGCTCGCCGACGGCCAGGCCAATCTCGCGCTGGGACAAAGCGAAACGCGTGACCGAGTCCATCATCAGCATGACATCCTTGCCCTGATCGCGGAAATACTCGGCGATGGCGGTGGCGGTGAAGGCGGCCTTGACGCGCACCAGGGCGGGCTGGTCGGAGGTGGCGACGACGACCACCGAGCGCCGCACCCCCTCGGGGCCGAGGTCTTTCTCGAGGAACTCGCGCACTTCGCGTCCGCGTTCGCCGATCAGCCCGATAACGTTGACGTCGGCTTTCGCACTGCGGCAGATCATGCCCATCAGCGTGCTCTTGCCGACACCGGATCCGGAGAAGATGCCCATGCGCTGGCCGCGTCCCATGGTGAGGAGGGCGTCGAGCACCTTGACTCCGGTCTCGAGCGGAGCGGTGATGCGGCGGCGAGCGAAGGGGCTGGGTGGGTCGCGGCTGATCGGCACCCGTTCGAGGGTCGGAGGCAGGTCGCCCTTTTCATCGAGGGGGTTGCCCAGGCCGTCGATCAGGCGGCCGAGCAGGGCCTCGCCGGCGGGGGCGGTGAGGGGCAGGCCGAGCGGCACCACCTCGCTGCCCTGCCGGATGCCGGCGGTGCTGATCAGCGGCATCAACAGGATCGAGCCGCGCCGGAAGCCGACGACCTCGCAGGGCGCCGGCCCCAACCCGGTCATGATGTGACAGACCTCGCCCACCGGCACCTGCGGCCCGGTGGCTTCAATGAGCAGGCCGATGACCTGGGTGACCCGACCATTGACCCGGATGGGATCGGTCTGCTCGATGACGCCGGCGTATTCCTCGAAGGGGAAGCTCACGACCGGTCCCCCCCGGGTGGAAGATCGACGGACAGAGGCTCCAGGGAATCTTCGGCGTAGGGCATCCTCATAGCATGCCACTCCCTGAATGAAGATGAAGATGGCCCGGCGGATGATCCGAGGCACATTTCACGCAAGAGCCTGTTGCATGAATCGGTTTTTCCCGCACGGTGGCCATATCGCCCTTGATTCGGTCGGTATCTCCGAGTGGACAGTCCATGAAAGCGGCCTGTATGGGGTGTTCGTGCCCCAGGTTCGCAAGAGAAGCTCATCGCAGGCTACTCCGGGCGCTTAAGATACTTCAGGATCTGGTTCTCGAGTTCCTGGGCCTGGGTTTCGAGCGAGGCGTCGATGGTGCCCACCCCGGTCTCGATCTTGACCCCGCCCGGGGCGAGCGAAGAATCTTCGACGATTTTGACGTCGGCGACGGTGTGGAGGCGGCGCAGGAACTCCTGCTTGTGCGCCTCGGTCATGCTCTTGTCCTTGAGGTTGATGCGGATAACGATCTTGTCGACTTCGGCGATCTTGTTGAGGGCGGCGTCGATATTCTGGAGGATGATCTCGGGGCGCACCAGCGGCTCGGTCTTCAGCACCCGTTTGGCGAAGGTGATGACCAGCCGGACCATCTCCTCCTCGGCGGCCTTGAGCAGCCCCATGCGGCTGGTCTGCAGCTCGCTGATCAGCAGTTCGGTCTCTTGCATAAGGTTCTGCCAGTCGAGCTTGATCTCTTCGAGGCCGGCCTTCTCGCCGGCCGCGATGCCCTTCTCTTCGCCGAGGGCGAAGCCTTCTTTATAGGCCTTCTGCTTGACCGTCTCGAGCTCGACGGTGGCCCCCTTGCGGAGGGTCTCGGCTTCGGCCCTGGCGGTCGACATGATCGTCTCGGCGCTCTTGCGGGCCATCTCGAGCTGCTTCTTCGTCTCTTCCTCGACGGTCTGCCGCCGGGCCATCATCTCGTGGTGGAACTTCTCTTCCTCCTTGGTGAGGGCGCTCTCGCGTTCGACGAGGGTCTGTTCCCATTCGCGCAGGCGCTGCTCGAGAGCCATCAACTCGAGGGCCTTGCGTTTGACGGCCGACAGGGCGCTGCCGTCGCGGGCGGCGGTGGCGGAGGCCGACAGGATCGCCTCGATGGCGCCGGTTGGCGGGGGTCCCGCGGGCGGGCCGGCGGGGCGGGCCGGGCCGGGAGCGCCGCCCGGACCGGGGGCGGCCGCGACGGGGGCGGCCGCGACGGGGGCGGAAGCCGGGGCACCGGGCGGCGGGGCCGCCGGGGCGGCCTTCCCCTCTGCGGGCGGCACGGCGTCGGGATCGATCTTCCCTTTGGTGCCGGAACCGGCCAGCTTGTCGGGGGAGAGTTCCTGGAAGAGGCCCTCGATGTCCTCCTCGGTTTCGGCGGGGGCGGCGGGTGGCTTGTTCGAGGTGGGAACGGCGACCTTGGTGTCCTTGTCGATCTTGACCTGGAAGGCTTTATAGATGCGGGCCATGGCGGGTCCCCGGCTCAGTCGATGGTGCGGTCGTCGGGCCGGCCGCGCTGGATGAAGAGGTCGCGCTTCTCGACGAGCTGACGGGCGGTGACGAGGATGCGGTTGCGCGCTTCTTCGATTTCGCTGGCGCGGCGGGGGCCGAGGTGGGTAATCTCCTCGCGCAGGTCCTCGATGGCGCGTTGCGACATGTTGGAGGCGAGGGCCTGCAGAACCGCCTCGTTGGCGCCCTTGAGAGCGAGGGCGAGGTCGCGCAGGGTGATCTGCTTGAGCAGGCGCTGCAGCCCGCGGGCGTCGCCGCAGGCGAGGTCGTCGAAGGTGAAGAGGCGTTTGCGCAGTTCGCCGGCGATGGCGGGCACGCTCTTGGTGAGGTTCTTCAGCAGGGTGCGGGAAGCGGCCGGCTCCATGTACTGCATGATGTCGGCCAGGATGTCGATGCCGCGACGGGCGACGAAGGGGCTAGCCAATCAGTTCCTCCTCTCCCGGGCGGGCGATGATGATCTCGCCCTTCGCCTCGAGGTTCTTGACGATGGCGACGATGCGCTGCTGCGCCTGGTCGACGTCGCGGATGCGCACCGGGCCCATGTAGGCCATCTCTTCCTTGAGCATCTCGGCGGCGCGTTTCGACATGTTCTTGTAGAATTTCTCCTTGACCTCGTCGGTGACGCCCTTGAGCGAGGTCGACAGATCCTTGGGGTCGATCTCCTTCAGCATGCGCTGGATGCCGCGATCGTCGATGAGCACGACGTCCTCGAAGACGAACAGGCGTTTCTTGACCTCTTCGGCCAGGCTCGGCTCCTGCACTTCCATGGTTTCGATGATCGTCTTCTCGGTGGCGCGGTCGACCTGGTTGAGAATGTTGACCAGGGAATCGATGCCGCCGGCGCTGGCCAGATCCTGGCCCAGCACGGCCGAGAGCTTCTTCTCGAGGTAGTTCTCGACCTCGCGGGTGATCTCGGGGCTGGTGCGGTCCATGAGGGCGAGCCGCTTGGCGATCTCGGTCTGGGTGTCGGGGGGCAGCGACTGCAGGATCATGGCCGCCTTGTCGGGCTGCAGGTAGGCGAGGATCAGACAGATCGTCTGCGGGTGCTCGTTCTGGATGAGGGTGGCGAGCTGGCTGGGGTCGGCGGTGCGGGCCGCCTCGAAGGGGCGCACCTGCAGCGAGGTGCCCATGCGGGACAAGATTTCGAGGGCCTTGCCGGGGCCGACGGTCTTCTCGAGGAGGCTTTTGGCGTAGTCGAGGCCACCTTCGGAGTAGAACTCGCGAGCCATCATCAGCTGTTCGAACTCGAAGAGGACGGCCTCCTTGGCCTCGGTCGAGATCTTGCGCTGGCGGGCGATCTCGATGGTAAGCATCTCGATCTCGGCGTCGTTGAGCGACTGGAAGATGACCCCGCTGGTTTCGGGGCCAAGGAAGATGAGCAGGATGGCGGCCTTGGTGCGGCCCGGCAGATTGATACGCGGCGCTTCGGCGAGTTCGGTGCCGTCGGCGAAGGGGGCGGCAGGATCGCTCATCGCACGTCACTCCTCCAGCCAGATGCGGAGTACCTGGACGGCGTCGTCGGGCTTGGCGGCGACCATGCGGCGCACCCGTTCCTCGAGTTTGGCGCGGGCCTCGGCCTCCTGCTTCAGCCGGGCCAGTTCGTCCTCGCGGGCCCGGTCGCGCTCGGCGATCAGAGTAAGCAGGCGATTGATGCCCTCGTCGAGGGTGCCGTCGGCTTTGCGTTTGAAGGCTTCCTTGTAGAGGTATTGCTCCTCTGGCGTCATCTCTTCGAAATCGGGCGGCAAGGATTCGTTGTCACGCGCATACAGGTAGGCCTTGTAGCGCAGGTCCTGGACTTTGCGGCGTTTCTCGTCCAAGTCGGTGATCTCCGGGAAGAAGTTGTTGATGTCCTGGAAGCGGCGCTCCCATTCGGCTTCCTGCTGTTCGCGGAGCTTGGCCTTGCGCATCTCCTCGGCCTTGCGGATGGCCTCGGCCTCGCGCGCGGCCTCTTCCAGCATCTGTTGCTCCTGGGCCAGCACGCGGGCGCGGGAGACGCGGACGAAGATGTAGACCAGCCCCAGCAATACGGGGATGGCCATCAACAGGCCGACCACCATCATGAACATCATTCTCTCCTGGCGCTGCCGCTCTTCGATTTCACGCCGCGCCCGCTCCTCGAGGTCGTTGTTGAAGGGCATGACCATCAGGGTGAGCACGTCGCCCCGGCGCTTGTTGAAACCGACCGTGGCCTGGGCGATGGAGCGGAGCTGCTCTTCCGCATCGGGGCCCAGCCGGCGCTGATCGCTGTCGAGGATGATCGAAACGGTCAGGCGTTTGAGGTTGCCCTGTTCCTTGATGTATTTCTCTTTCGAGCGCGTGAATTCGTAATTGCGGATGGCCGCGTTGCGCTTGTATTCGTTCCAGGTCTCGTTCTCGGTGCCCGGGTAGGCCGGGGCGCCGGGGGGAAGGTTCGAATTGACCCCAGGCTCGCCGTCCTGCACGAGGTCCTTCCCGCGGTATTCCTCGTTCTCGAGCTTCTCGGAAATGGTCACCCCGGACGAACTGCCCTCGACCGGCGGGATGACGACGTCGCTGATCGCTTCCTTCTGGTCGAAGTCCATGGTGGCATCGACCCGTACCACCGCCTTGCCATAGCCGAAGACCTGCTCGAGCTGGCTTTGCAGCTTTTTCTGGATGTCTTTCTCGACGTCCTTCTTGTGCTTGAGTTGGGCCGACTTGATGCGGTCGAGTGTGTATTCCTCGTCCTCCTCGAGCATGCGGCTGAGGTCGCGGGCGTTGCTGTCGGTGATGCGGACGTTCTCGGGCTTCAGCCCCTCGACCGCCGTCGTGACCCAGTCGCGGATGGCCCGGATCTGCTCCTTGGTGATCTCGTATCCTGGCTTCAGCTTCAGAAAGATGCTGGCCGTGGGTTCCTTCTGATCTTCCTTGAAGACTTCCTTTTTGGGTTTGACGATGTAGACCTTGGCATTCTCGATAGGCTCGAGGCGCACCAGCCCACCTTCCAGCTCCTCCTGCAGGCCGCGCACGTAGTTCAGTTCGAACTCCTGCTGGGTGGTGCCGGCGAAGATCGAGCGCTCGTCGATCAGTTTCTGCCAGCCGGGCCGGGCCTGGGGCAGGGTCTTCTCCTGGGCGAGCTGCAGCAGGATGTAGCTCTTGTCGGTGAGGGGCACCAGGATGTCGGTGCTGTCCTTGCCCAGCTTGTAGTCGATGTTCAGCTCGCGCAGCTTGGCGACGACCTTGCCGGCGTCCTCGATCTTGAGGGCTTCTTCGAAGAGCTGGATGTATTCCTTCTGGGAACCCCACATGGTCGCGAGGATGATCCCCGCGAAGACCAGCACCGTGATCACGCCCAGCGCCATCTGCTGACTGCGCGGAAGTTTGGCGATCGGTTCCCATAGCTGGCGCAGAAACTCCGTCATACCCCGTACTCCCTACCCTTTTGTCGGCGCCCGCCGTCTCTTCTTTTTTTTGCCGGCGGCACGATCCGTCCTTCTGCCTGGGTCTAGCCGGTCACGTCACGGTCAGAACTGCATACGCATGATTTCCTTGTAGGCTTCGATGACCTTGCCGCGCACCTCGAGGGTCAGATTCATGGCGGTGCGCGACTTTTCGGCCGCGATCATGACGTCGTGCAGGTTGTCGATCCGCCCGAGCACGGCATCCTGGGTCAGCCGGTGCGACTCCTTCTCGAGGCCGTCGACCTCGTCGATCGCCCCCTGGAGCTTCTCGGCGAACTCGTACCATTGTTCCTTGGCGTTGGTCTGCGAGGGCCGCAACCTGCCCGGCAGATCGACGAAGGGACTGCGCTCGAGCACTCTCATCGCTTCTCGCTACCTCCGGCCGCCGATGCCCAGCGCCGAGTTGAAGATGTCCTTGCTCGCGTTGATGCAGGTGACATTGGCTTCGTAGGCGCGGGTGGCGGTGATCATGTCCACCATCTCGTGGACGATGTTGATGTTGGGCATCCGGACGTACCCGTCTTTATCGGCGTCGGGATGGTTCGGATCGTAGATCAGCTTGAAGGGCGCCTGATCGGACATGATGGCCGAGACCCGCACGCCGTAGCCGATCTCCTGGGGTTTCTTGCGGTCCATCAGGGGCCAGCGGGCGAACGGCTTGCGGGCCTGGAAGATGCAGAGCTGGCGCCGGAAGGGCCCGCCGTCCTCGGTGCGGGTCGTGTTGACGTTGGCGATGTTGTTGGAGATGACGTCCATCCGGAGGCGTTCGGCGGTCAGGCCGGACGCGGAGACGTCGATGGCGCGGAACATGCCGATGGCCATCAGACCCTCCCTCCTCTCGAGATGACGTCGTTGAGATCAGCAAACATGGCGGCGAGACGGGCGCTGTGGACCTGGTAGGTCATGGTGTTCTTGGCCAGGTCGCTCATCTCGACGTCGATGTCGACGTTGTTCTTGTCGTTGCGCATGACGTGGGCGCGATCGGTGATGGTGGTGGGCTTCACGTCCATGTAGTTGACCTGCTCGATCGGGATGTGCCGGTCGTCGAGGCGCTTCCCGACCAGTTCGACCTTCCCGTCGAACACCTTGGCCATCTCTTCCTCGAAGGTGATGATCTGGCGCTTGAAGCGGGGGGTGTTGACGTTGGCGATGTTGTTGGAGATGACGCGGTGGCGGCGGGACGAGACGTCGAGGCCCTTGGCGAGGAGGTTGAAGGTCGCAGTACCGGTGATGTCTTTAAACATGGGTGGTCCTCCATAGGTGGGATCCCCGGCCGGGCAGCCAGCGGAACCGCGCCAGAGGCGCGGGGGCGGGCGGCCGGACGACGCGGGGGGACCGTTCCATGTCGCACTCCAGGACTACAGGATGAACCGGGCCAGATCTTGATTCTGCAGGACCGGGGCGAGGATGCGCTCGACCATGGCGGGGGTGATCTCAACCTCGCCCTGACGCTCCGCGGGGGCCTGGAAGCTGATCTCGTCGAGGAGCAGCTCCATGATCGTGTGCAGGCGGCGGGCGCCGATGTTCTCCTGGTTGGCGTTGGCCTCGCAGGCGAAGCGGGCGAGCCGGTCGATCGCCTCCGGATGGAACCGCAGGGTGACCCCGTCGACCTCGAGCAGCGCGGCATACTGTTTGACCAGGGCGTTCTGCGGCTCGGTCAGGATGCGCTTGAAGTCGTCGACGGTCAGCTTGTCGAGTTCGACGCGGACGGGGAAGCGGCCCTGCAGCTCGGGAATGAGATCGGAAGGCTTGCTGACGTTGAAGGCGCCGGCGGCGATGAAGAGGATGTGATCGGTCTTGACCATGCCGTATTTGGTGACCACGGTGGTGCCTTCGACCAGCGGCAGCAGGTCGCGCTGCACGCCTTCCCGGGAGACGTCGGGGCCGGTCTTGCTGACGTAGGAGGCGGCGATCTTGTCGATCTCGTCGAGGAAGACGAGACCGCTTTCCTCGGCCAGGCGGACGGCTTCGCGCTGCAGTTCCTCCTGGTCGAGGAGGCGGTTGATCTCCTCGTGGGTGAAGATCTCGCGGGCTTCGGCCACCTTGACCTGGCGCCGCTTGTGACGGGCCGGGAAGAGGTTGCCGAGCGCCGACTGGAACCCCTGCAGGTTGAAGCCCATCTCCTCGATGCCGCTCTGGGAGAAGACTTCCACCATCGGGGTCACGGTCTCGGTCACGTCGATCTCCACCATCCTGTCGTCGAGCTCCCCCGCGTCGAGCCTGGCGGCGATTTTGGCCCGGGTGTGCGACTCGGAATCAGTCTCTATACGGTCCATCGTCATTCCGGGCGTTTCCGTTGAGTCTTTTTCGAAGCCGCTGAGGGGGTGTTTGGAGCGGGCCGGGGGCAGGAGCACGTCGAGGAGGCGCTCGCGGGCACGCTGGCGGGCTTTCGGGGTGAGGGTCTCGAGCTTGCGGGTGCGCAGGAGACGGATCGCGACCTCGACGAGGTCGCGGATCATCGAATCGACGTCGCGGCCGACGTAGCCGACTTCGGTGAACTTGGTGGCCTCGACCTTGAGGAAGGGCACGCCGGCAATCTGGGCGAGGCGGCGGGCGATCTCGGTCTTGCCGACCCCGGTAGGGCCGATCATTAGGATGTTCTTGGGGCGGACGTCGTCGCGCAGGGGGCCGGTGATCTGGCGCCGGCGGTAGCGGTTGCGCAGGGCGACGGCGACGGCCCGCTTGGCCTTGGCCTGACCGACGATGTAGCGGTCGAGCTCGGCTACCGTCTCTTGTGGGGTGGGTTCGCCACGCGGCAGGCAGATGATGTCGGGGCTGGTCATGCCAAGATCTCCAAGGTGATCTGGCCGTTGGTGTAGATGCACTGGTCGGCGGCGATCTGCAGGGCCTCGCGGGCGATCTCCTCGGCCGGCAGGGAGGTGTGCCGGAAGAGGGCCCGGGCGGCGGCGAGGGCCACCGGGGCGCCGGACCCGATGGCGGCAATGGGCTCATCGGGCTCGAGGATGTCGCCCTGCCCGGACACCATCAGGATCTGATCGCGGTCACCCACCAGCAACATGGCTTCGAGTCGTCGCAAGGCGCGATCCATGCGCCAGTCCTTGGCCAGTTCGACGGCGGCCCGTTTGAGATTGCCCGAAGCCGCCATGATCTTGGCCTCGAACCGCTCGAACAGGGTCAAGGCATCGGCGGTATGCCCGGCAAAGCCGCCCAGGATGCCATCCTGGTAGAAGCGTCGGAGCTTGCGGGCTTTGGCCTTGACGATCTGGCTGCCGAGGGTGACCTGTCCGTCGCCGGCCAGGGCCAGGCGACGATCGCGCAGAACCGCCAGGATGGTGGTGGCATGCATGTTCATTTCCGACCTCCGGCCCTGGGATGGGATTGAAGGTAGACTTTCTTCAGCTTCTCTTTGCTGAGATGGGCGTAGATCTGAGTAGTTGAGAGAGAGGCGTGCCCCAGCATCTCCTGGACGGCCCGCAGGTCAGCCCCACCGTCGAGGAGATGGGTGGCGAAAGAATGGCGAAGGGCATGGGGACGCACCAGCTTCATCAACCCCGCCCGGCGCGAATGCTTTTCGAGGAGACGGGCCATGCTGCGGGCGGTCAAGGGGGTAGCGAACCGGTTCAGGAACAACGCAGGCTGTTCCTCGGCCTGCGGTTGTTCTGCACGGCGACGGCCAAGGTAGGCTTCGACAGCCTGGGCGGCGGCCGGCGACAGGGGCACCACCCGGTCTTTGCGGCCCTTGCCATGTACGCACAAGGTGCGGCCGGTCAGATCGATCGCGGAGCGGGTCAAACCAGCCACCTCGGACACTCGGAGCCCACTGCCGTAGAGGATCTCGAGGATCGCCCGGTCACGGGCACCGAGCAAAGAGTCCTCCGGTGCCCCGAGCAACCGTTCGGCTTCACCTATGGACAGAACCTGGGGAAGCGGGCGACCGGTCTTGGGGGAGTCGATGCCTTCCATGGGGTTGCGGGTAAACCACTGCCGGCGGATGCCGAAGCGGAAAAACGCCCGTAGGGCGGACTGGGTTCGCCGAAGGCTGGTGGCCCCCAACCCTTCCTGGCGGCGCAGCGAGAGGAAGTTCCGGATTTCGGGCGGGCGCAACCGTTCTACCCGTCGGGCGTCGACCTCGCCGAAGGAGCGCCGGGCCCACCGGGCGAACCGGTCGAGGTCGACCCGATACCCACGCACGGTGTTCGGCGAGAGGGATCGCTCCTTTTCGCACGCCTGGAGGAATTCCAGGATCATCGCTTCCAAAGGGGGTGACCTCGTGTGGTTCAGGGATGGCCCAACATAGCACAAGGATCCGAGAGCGACAAGGGGGTGTGCACGAAAATTTTCCCGTTTTTTT
>CALLCO010000065.1 GCA_937998695.1 Candidatus Ozemibacteraceae bacterium | reverse complement strand
GAATCGAGCCGAACCCGAGGCCACCGATCCGAGCCTGCGGAATGGTGTCTGGAGGCGAACCCGGCCCCAGGGTTTGAGAAACTACGGTAGTCATAGTAGGGGTGATCTTCCTGGCAGACCGTCCGACCATGAGGTCGGGAGTGGCCCGCGGGCCTCATGGTTGGCGCTTCTCCGTGGGTCCCCCCCGCTGTTGTCAGGGGGCGGTCTTCCCTCCTCCTCGTTTCCGAGCCCATTCCGGGGCGGATGGTCTCGCTTCCCTTCGCGTTCGTTCCGCTTCCCATCGCGGTTTTTTTGTGCTATACTCCGCCCCGGTAGACCTAGGGTCGTACCCAGGCGGTCGATACTTGGGTCTTCGATATCAGACAAGGAGTTCAGTCATGTCCATCGAGAAAGAAGCCAAAACCAAGGTCATCAGTGAGTACAAGCGGTCCGAAAAAGACACCGGGTCCCCCGAGGTGCAGGTCGCCATTCTGACCACCCGCATCAACAACCTCGCGGCCCACTTCGAGGCCAACCCCAAGGACCACCACTCCCGCCGCGGCCTCCTCAAGATGATCGGCGCCCGCAAGCGCCACCTCACCTACCTCAAAAACAAAGATTACGAGCGCTACCAAACGTTGATCAAGAAACTGGGAATCCGGCGCTAAGGATTAGAATTCAGAATGGAACAACCCGTACACATCGTCGCCTCATCCGTCGGCACACAGACCATCACCTTCGAGACCGGCCTCATGGCCGGCCAGGCCGACGGCGCCGTGGTCACCCGGGCGGGTGACTCGGTGGTCATCGCCACCGCCGTGGCCAGCAAGACAGTCCGCGAGGGCTGCGACTTCCTCCCCCTGACCGTCGACTACTTCGAGAAGACCTACGCCGCAGGGCGCATCCCCGGCGGTTTCTTCAAGCGCGAAGGACGGCCCACCGGCAAGGAGATCCTCACCTGCCGTCTCATCGACCGCCCCTTGCGGCCGCTTTTCCCCGAACACTACCACAACGACGTCCAGCTCGTCTCCTTCGTCCTGTCCTATGACCTCACCAACCAGGTCGACATCCTGGCGATGAACGCCGCCTCCTGCGCCCTACTCATCTCCTCGATTCCCTTCACCAACCCGATCGGCGCCGTCCGCATCGGCAAGATCGACGGGCAGCTCATCGTCAACCCCTCCCCCGCCCAGTGCGACGTCAGCGATCTCGAGATGGTCGTGGCCGGCACCGAGGAGGCCATCACCATGGTCGAGTCGGGCTCCAACGAACTGACCGAGGATGAACTGCTGGAAGCCCTCGCCCTGGCCCATGCCCAGATCAAAATTCTCGTCGGCGCTCAAAAAGAGCTGGCCGCCAAGTGTGGCAAGCCCAAGAAGACGGTCGAGGCCCCCGCCCCCGACACCCAGCTCGAAGCCCTTGTTCGCGAGACCATCTTC
The DNA here is from genome assembly GCA_937998695.1 of Candidatus Ozemibacteraceae bacterium. GTDB lineage: Bacteria > Muiribacteriota > Ozemobacteria > Ozemobacterales > Ozemobacteraceae > Ozemobacter. Next base: position 18,494 of record CALLCO010000065.1, on the reverse strand, counting down.
GCTGATATCAAAGACGCCCTCTCCACCCCCGAGAAAACGGCCCGCAAGGAGAAGTTCGCGAAACTCGAAGAGAAGCTCGCCGCCAGGCTCGTCGCCGTCTACGGCGAGGAGAAGGCCGCCGAGAAGGGCAAAGCTGCTCACGCCCTCCAGGAAACCATGGTCTACCACGAGATGCGGCGCATGATCCTCGAGGACGCCCGGCGCATCGACGGCCGCGGCCTCCGTGAGATCCGGCCCATCACCGCCGCGGTCGGCTTCCTGCCCCGCACCCACGGCTCGGCCCTCTTCACCCGCGGACAGACCCAGTCCCTCGGCGTCGTCACCCTGGGCGCCCAGTCCGATTCCCAGATCATCGACGGCATCGACGAGGAATACAAAAAGCGGTTCATCCTGCACTACAACTTCCCCCCGTTCTCGACGGGCGAGACCAAACCCATGCGGGGCCCGGGCCGCCGCGAGATCGGGCACGGCGCCCTCGCCGAGCGGGCCCTCGCCCGCGTGCTGCCCGACCAGAACGAGTTCCCCTACACCGTCCGGGTCGTCAGCGAGATCCTCTCCAGCAACGGCAGTTCGTCGATGGCCAGCGTCTGCTCGGGCAGCCTGTCCATGATGGATGCCGGCGTACCCATCCGCGCCGCCGTGGCGGGCATCGCCATGGGCCTGATCAAGGAAGGCGACAACTACAAGGTGCTCAGCGACATCCTCGGCGACGAAGACCACTTCGGCGACATGGATTTCAAGGTGGCGGGCACCACCAAAGGCGTCACCGCCCTCCAGATGGACATCAAGATCCTCGGCGTCACCCTCGACATCATGCGCGATGCCCTGCAGCAGGCTCGCGAGGGCCGCCTCCACATCCTGGGCAAGATGGCCGAGGCGATCTCCCAGCCTCGCGCCGAGCTCTCGCCCTTCGCGCCGCGCATCGTCACCATCGAGATCGACCCCGAAAAGATCCGCAACGTCATCGGCCCCGGCGGCAAGATGATCCGCCGCATCCAGGAAGACTTCAAGGTCCAGATCGACGCCGAGGACGACGGCCGCATCATGATCATCAGTCCCGATGCCGAAGCCACCCAGAAGGCCGTCGCCATGATTCGCCAGATCACCGAAGACGCCGAAGTCGGCAAGGTCTACACCGGCAAGGTCAAGCGCATCATGAAGTTCGGCGCCTTCGTCGAGATCCTGCCCGGCATCGAGGGCATGGTCCACATCAGCCAGCTCGACCATTCCCGCGTCAACGTGGTCGAAGATGTGGTCAACATCGGTGACGAAGTTACCGTCAAGGTCATCGAGATCGACGGCCAGGGGCGGGTCAACCTCTCCCGCAAGGCCCTGCTCGAGCCGCCTCCCGGTACCGTCATCGACGAGGGTGCCGACCGTCCGCCTCGTGGCGACCGCCCTCCCCGCGACCGCGATCGGGGTGGCGACCGTGGGGACCGCCGGCCCTTCCACGGCGACCGTGGGGACCGCGGCGACCGGCGTCCCTCCCACGGGGCGGACCGCCCCCGCCACGGTGATCGCCCGCGCGGTGACCGACCTCACGGTGACCGGCCCCGCCACGAGGACCGCCCGGCTCCCGACCGCTCCCACGATTCCGCGTCGGGTGGGCACGAACCCCAGGACTGACCCTCCGGTCTTCCTGACCAACCAAGCCGCACGGCGCTCTCGGCCGTGCGGCTTGGCCTACCCGGGATGTATTCCCTCTCTTGCCTCGCGGCGGGCCCCCTGGCGTCTCGACTTCGTACCCGGCCTCAGGGACCCGTTGGGCCGGCCATCCGGTGATCGGCACGCCAGGACCTGAAGCGCACGGATCAGCGAAGGCCGGAAATGCCACGAATCCGTTCAAAAACCCAGGCGGTGGTCAGAGGGCAGATGAAGACCCGCTGCTCGGGCCGTCCACAGGGCCTGGCCCCAGCGAACATGTGGAACGTTTCGAATCGTCTTCCCTGGCCCGCCATCCCCAGGAAAACCTCCGGAATGATGGCCAGGGATGTCGCAAGGAACAACTGATGACAACCGGGGCGACGGCGGAGGGAAAAAGGGGCCCGCCTTCAGTTGAGGGCGCGGGCCACCTCGGCGTCGAGTTCGGCGCGGAGCAGCATGGCGGCCCGCTGCGGGGTGTCGGCATTCCCGCCGATCAGGGTCCGGATGCGCAGTAGCTGCCGGGTTGCCTCCTCCGCGGAGATCCAGGCGCCGAGCGCTTCGCTGTTCATGCCCGGGTAGGCCTTCTGCGCCACGGTCCGCAGTCGGCGCATGCACTGCACGTATTTCACCTTGTTGGTGATGTAGCCATCGCGGTCTTTCAGCATGAAGGAGCACTCGGCCAGGGTGTCGTACAACTGTGACCGGTGGTGCAGGTCGTTCTCGGGGAGATTGTTCAGAACGTCGTTGATGAGCGAAATCGCCCCGTCATACCGGCCCGCCGCGTAGAGCGACTTCGCCTCGCTGATTTCGGGGATGTGGACGGCGGCAAGGGCCCGCATCTCCTCGAACTCGGGAACCCGACGCGGCCGGATCGGCACGATATCGGGGGGCATCCGCTCCATGCGGTCGGCCATGTGGGTGGTGAACGCGCCGATCGAAGCCTCCACCCGGCCCTCGTTCAGGGTGCGCTTGGCTTCGGCCAGGCGGTTGCTGAAGACCGGCGAGTAGGAGGGCGCGGCCGGTTCGCCGGCTTTGGGTTTCTTGTAGGTCGAATAATCGACGTAGATGCGGTCGTGCGAGAAGCGCTTGATATCGGACCGGAAGATCGTGTTCAGGAAATTGTAGACCAGCGCCACCAGGACGATGATGAAGATCACCGTCGGCCAGCGCCGTTCCTCCATGTTGAGGATCATCAAAACGTCCTGTACTCGTCGGTGGTGCAGAAGTAGCCAGGGTAGGCCGCTTCCGCCAGCCGCACGCGGCTGTAGAACTTGCCCACCAGGTCGACCTCCTCGTCCCGGCGGTCGCCCGGTTCGTCGATCCGGCTGCGGAGCCGGAGCGTCAGAAACGTCGTCAGGGCGGCTTTCTTGGGGTCATTGAGGGGGCCCGCGACGGGAAGCACCTGAACGGTGGGGGGTTCGGTGGGGTTGGAGGTGTTTCGCTTGAAGACCTGCTGGTAGGGCTTGAAGGTGAACGAGGCGACGTGCTGCAGCATCACCTTTTCGTGGCGGGCGTTCTCGGTGCCTTCATACTGGGCGGGCGGGCCCTCCTGGAAATTCATCGGGGTGCGCAGGAACCGAAGATACCCAGGAACCTGGACGCGGGTCACCGAGCCGTCCTGGTTCCAGGTGTATTCGATCTTCAGCACGTTGATGGCATAGTCATCGTAGTTCTTGAAGGTGCCCCGCAGGGTGTCGAAGAAGATCTCGTCGAGCGGGGTGCGGGTCGACTGGAAACTGTAGAACCCGAATTTGCGCTCGGCCGGATCGACGGTGTAGAAGCGGTAGGCCGCCGCGATGTCGCGGGCCAGGCGGTCGAGGAAGATCCGGGCATCCTGTTGCATCTGGCTCTGGGAGACGGTGTGCCGCGTGGTCTCGCGGCCGCTCATCCAGATCTTCCAGGCGTAGCCCATCAGGAAGGACACGATCAGAACGGTGACCACCATCTCGACGATGGTGACCGCCCGCCGGCCCAGGCCGATCTCAGAACTTGGCGCCATATTTCACCACCACCGTGCCGAACCCCAGGCTGAACTCCCGGTCGGGCTCGCGCCACTTGATCTCGAGTTCGATCCGGAATTTCTTGGGATTGGCGTCATCGTCGGCATCGGCCACGATCTTGGTCGAAAACCGCCCGTAGTAATCGGGATACTCCAGGGAGTCGGGATCGCTCTCCACCAGCTTGCCCTTGACCTGCTGGAAATCATGGAACATGCCGGTCGGTTCGCGGATCTCCTTGGCGATCGCCTCGAACCCCATGGCCCGGATCTCATCGATGATCGTTCGGCCCAGGCTCTGGGCTACCATCAGGTTTTTGGCCTGGGCGGTCGTCTTGTGACTGCTCTGGAACAGGACGATCAGCGGCAGCAGGCCGAACGAGAAGACCATCAGGGTCATCAGCAGTTCAGGAGTGCTGAACCCTTGCCGCCGGCGCCGGCAGGCGAGCAGGAGCCTCATTGGGTGGCCCCCAAGAAGCACAGATGCTGGATCTTCGGGCTCAGATGCACCGAATGCACCATCAGCTCGTCTTTCTCATCGTAGTCGGCCTTGATGGTGTAGACGCCATTGCCCTCGTCCTTGAAGTAGAAGGGGCTGTTGATGTCGTGCATCACCCACAGGTCGCCGTCGAGGCGGGCTTTCTTGACGAAGAAGTTCACGTAGTTGCCCATGATCGAGTTGACCTTGCTCTGCAGTTGCGTCAGTTGCTCGGCCTTGAATTTCTCGGACCAGACCTTGGGGGTGGCGGCCGGATCCATGCCGAGGGCGCGGTACTCGTCATCAAGCAGGGTGCCGGTGGTGGTGCGGATGCCCGCCATCGAGAAGACCGAAGCCTGGATTACCTTGCCATGGCCCTCGATGACCATCTGGGCCCGATCGAAGTCGGGCCAGCCGACGCGACCGGTCGCGCGGTCGATCTGGACGGGGTAGTACACCAACGTCAGATGACTGGTCTGACGGTGCGCCGGGTCTTTCAGAATGCTGCCGCGGATGACGAAATTGCCATCGGCGCTGCCTTCGTTGCTGTACATACCGACGTAGATGATGCCTTTGCCTCGGTAGAGCACATCGCCGCGGGTGACGAACGAGTCGAGGGAATAGCACCCGTCGAGGATCCAGGTTTTGCCGTCGACCGGGTCTTTCGGGATGTCGTCGACCCCTTTCATTCGGATGGTCGTCACTTTGTTGAAATCTTTGTAATTGGTAGGGTAGAGATTGAGATGGTTGGTCTCATCGATGCCTCCTGGCACTGATGGATCGCGAGGTTGAAAAATGGCACGATAGCCGGCTTCCAGGCCGGTCAAGGCCCAGCGGGGGGCATAGGTGACCATGTTCCAGCAGGTTCGGCCGATGCGGGCGAAAAACTCGCCGAATCGGTCTCCCCAGCTCTCGGGATTGCGGTGGTTGCCGTAACAGAGCGAAAATTCGGGCCAACGCTCGATCGGATACCCCACCTGCATCGCTTCTGGGCCGCGAATGAGCCGGAAATGGAGAGTTTCTCCGTAGATTTTCGTTTCCGCGTCATACTTGGGGTCACCTGGTACCCAACGGTGTTCAATACGGAGATGGGGATCAGGATCGGGCCAGTTTTCAGCGATGCGGTTCGGTTCGAAATAACTGGGCACCCGGTCCGGAACATATCGCCATGGAAAGCGGCAGTAGGGACCGGCTGGCAAAAACAATTGCTTGACCCGTTTGCCCCGGACATAGTCCTTGGTGGTGGAGTCGACAGAGCTCGATAAAAAGTCGGAGATGCTTGCCCAGATGTTTTGATCGCCCCGGGGAATGAACCCCTTCAGGTAGGTGTTGTACCCGAACATCTTCTTTTCGCTCTCGCTCATGTCTTTCAAATCATTGAGCGTTTCGACCAGGATGTCGTTGCCGAACATCTTTTTCGGTTCCCAGAGGGCGCGGGCCGGAAAAGGGAGATACGACAGGCCGTTGTACGTCACGCTGTACTGGAATGCCTGATTGGGGCCGGGCTTGCCGTTGGGGTCTTTGCGGGTGAAGGCCCACTGGTAGGCCGGCTTGTCGGTCGGGGCGTAGTCGGGGTTCTCGATGCCGATGACGGCCGGGCCGTGCAGGTAGACCCGCGACTGGTAGGGGTGGTTCCAGAGCACCAGCCGCCCGTTCCCTAGCTGGAAGTCGTTCTTGATCTCGGTCTGGTGGTTGCGCGGGTCGGGGCCGAATATGGTGAACATGGTGTAGTTGCGGGCGATCGGACCGACATTGACGATTTTCATGTCACGGGTGATCTGGTACAGAAACTTGTGCGATTTGCTGCCTTGCTTGAAGCCGACCGTGACGTCGAGCCCCAGGCTGAGCTGGTAGTCGAGCGCCATCGGGCCGTTGAATGAGGTCTGCCGGTCTTTCGGCTTGTAGACGCAGTTGGGCGAGTTCAACGGTCGGCAGTCGATCGGCCGGTAGTCCATGATTTTGGCCCGGATCTTCTCGACGAAAAACCCGGCCCGCGTCATGTGCTGCGACAGCAGGAGATTGGTCTGGGTGACGTAGGGCGCGAAATCAGGCAGGATGTCGAGCAGGCTCGGATTGAGGGCAGTGCGCTCGGGAAAGAACTTCGCGTCTTTGCCCTGGTTCAGCAGGGGGCCCATCTTGCCGGCGGCCGACGGGTCGCGGAACTGCTCCTCGAGGGCCAGGAAGCATTCATCGGCGGCCGCCTCGGCAATCTGCTGCGACATGGTGGCATACACCGACAGGGCGGCCTGGGAGTATTCCACCGAGCTGCTCTGCATCAGGAACAAGCCCATGAAGGCCAGCAGACCGAGGATGAGGACGGCGATGATGTAGGCAAACCCGCGCCGCTTCATGTGTCCTCCTTTTGCCCGTGGCAAAAAGCCCGATCCGATCGGTGTTTGTTTCTAAGTGTAACATACCCGTCCCCCCCCGTCAAAGGGGGAAACAGCCCGGCAGAGCCGGGGCGGCGGGCGCGATCAGGGTTCCTTCTCGCCGAAGACCTCGGCGGTGAACCGCAGGAGTTGAACGTCGGGGGACCGGTGCGAACCGGGGGGAAGGCCGGCTTTCAGGCACAGATGTTCGAGGAAGGTGTCCCGGTCCCAGCCGTATTCGGTCGGCACCTGGGGCAGCAACACCCCCGACCGGAATCCTTTCTTCAGCAGCAGGCCGTCCCGCCCAACCACGATCTCGTCGAGGCTGGTGACCGGCATCAGCGGCGACAGCACCGAGATCTCCACGTCGATCTCCTTCAGCTCCTCGAGGGTCACCGGCGGAAAGCGCGGGTCACGGGTGGCGGCGGCCACCGCCATCTCCTTGATGGCGTCGCCCAGTGGCTCCACGCCCTGGATCAGGCCGATGCAGCCGCGCAAATCCCCATGCTTCTTCAGGGTCACGAAAACGCCGCACTCCTCGGCGAACCGCGGGTGATGGAAGGTCAGAGCGGGCGGCGCCTTGCCGGCCAGCACCGCCTCGAGCGTGGCGCGAACCGCCGCCAGAGCTTCCTTGTGCATCTCGTTCATCGAGTCCTCCCTCGTTCCCGTGGCTGTTGGTGTGACCGTTGTCGTGGCGGGGGACCCGACGGGGCTGTCCGGACTCCTGTCCGTTCCTGCCGCCCCCGGCCCAATGACCGCCTTGGCCCGGGTGTCCGTGGCGGGGCCCGGCAGGCCCGCCGCCTCGCACAGGATGGCGGCATACCCCACCACCTGGCTCGCATCTCCTGACGCTGCCGAAGAGTCGGTGCGGGCCAGGAGCCGGGCCCGCCCCCCCGCCGCTTTCATCACCGTGGTCAGGGCCAGCACCCCGTTGAGCCCGCATAGTTCGGTGTCTTCAGCCTGGCAGGCGGCGAGCAGGCGGGGGGCGTCCAGGGCGAGGACGGCGTCGATCCCGGCCTGATCGAGCCGCTGGGCGGTCGCCGCATCGTGATAGTGGGACCAGTCGCTCGAAGCCACGATCAGCACCCGCCCGGCAAACCCCGCCAGGTGGTGGCGCAGCAGGTCGCCGAGGTGCCGTCCGTTGCTGGGCGGCCCGCCCACCGACAGGAAGACGGACGGCCGCATGCCTACCGTTTTCACGAAGAACGGCAACAGCACTTCGAGCGAATGCTCGGCCACGTGCTGGCGCGGGTCGACTACCAGGGTGGGATCGGCCGCGAGCAGCTCCCGGCTGGCCGTGGCATCGGCCGGCACCGGTCCCAACGGGGTGTCGTAGCCTCCTTCGGCCCAGACCGATATGGTGGGCAGCCCCGACCGATGATCGACCCCCAAGAAATAGATCCGGTCGAAGATCTGTCCCGCCACGCTCTTGAAGCCCAACGCCGCGGTGGGGCCTGAATACTGGTACCCGGCGTGTGGCACGATCAGGCCCACCAGGCGGCTGGCCGTGGCGGCCGGCTCGACGGCGGGGGCCTTGGCCAGCAAGCCATCGACCAGAGGACCCAGTACCTCAGCGCTGCCGGGGTAGAAGGCCCCCGCCACCGCGGGCGGTCGCAGCCCAGCCTGCGCCTGACCCGCCGCCGAGGTCAGCACCACCAGGGCCATCAGCAGGAGGGGGGCCGACCGGCCAAGCGCTGCGTTCCGGCGTTGGATTCGCCTGCCCGCGGTCATCCGGAGGCGGGCCCTCAGGCTTCCAGCCGGGTCAGGCTGTGCAGGAAACTGGGCGTCAACTGGCCGGCCGCCACCTCCTGGACGGGCCCGGTCATGAACATCACCCCGCGGTCATCCTGTGTGATGATCAAATCGCCGCCGGGCATATGGATGGTCACCGGCGAAGCCAGCTTGCCCCGCTTGATCCCCGCCGCCGTGACCGCGGTCGCGCCCGTGCCGCAGGCCTGGGTCATGCCGCAGCCGCGCTCCCAGACCGTCACCTTGGCCTCGTGGGGCGACAGCACCTCGACGAACTCCACGTTGATGCGGCGCGGGTGGTTGGGGTGGGTCTCCAGCCAGGCGCCCAGGGCGATCATTTCGTCCTGGGTCAGCGGCGAAGACAAAAACAACATGGCGTGGGGATTGCCGACGTTGACGTAGGCCGGTTCGAGGGTTTCCCCCTGCCAATGCAGGGGTTTGCAGTCGATCGGGGCCAACAGTTCGCCGGTCGAGACCAGGTCGAAGGTCGGCTTGCCCATCTCGACGCGGTAGAAGCACATGCCGTCACGCACCGCTTCCGAGCGCACCTCCTTCACGCCGCTCAGCGTCTCGATCAGCACGGGTTCGTGCCCGAGGTGGTGGCCCTTGTACAGATGGGCGACCCCGCGGATGGCATTGCCGCACATTTCCGCCTCGGTGCCGTCCGTGTTGAACATCTGCATGCGGCAATGATGGGTGGGGTCTCGTGGCGCCTGGATGAAAATCACCCCGTCCCCGCCGAGCCCGCGGCCTGGGTTGCACAGCAACCGCAAGACCTTGGGCCGTTTCAGCGCCTGGAGGTCGTGCGCCATCTCGTCGAAAAAGATGAAGTGATTGCCGAGACCGTGCATCTTGTGGAAACCGAACATGCGGTGTTCTCCTCAGTGGAAGTGATGGGCCAGTCGCGAAAAGACCCAGAAGGCCAGGCCGATGGCCGCCAGGAACAGAACGATCGTGCGAACGTCCTTCCGCTCCAGGTGCAGTTCGCGCAGGTTGCCCAGCACGAACAGGACACTGATGCAGGGCAGTACCGGCAACCCTGCCCCGAACAAGAGGGCCGCGCCCACGGTCAACAGGAAGCCGGCGCCCAGCAGGAGGACGTTCTTGCGGAGGCCGAGGTCGAACCGGATCGCCGCCTGGAAATAGATGCCAAAAAACAGGAAATCCGTCAACCCGATCAGGAAGGGCAGGGCGGTGCTGCCGCCGCTCAGGAGCGGGAACCGCAGCAGGAAAAAATGGATCTGGGCGGAGCGGATGATCAGGGCGGTGGCTCCCTGCGCCACGCTCCAGGCGTCGGCCAGGGTCGCCACCAGCGCGATGGGGATCAGGTGCCCCTTCTCGTCGATCCCGTCGCCGATCCACAGGCCGATCCCCGAGGCCAGCAACAGTTGCGCCAGGCACAACAGGAAGATCCGCAGCGGGCTTTCGGGGAAACACTCGTCCAGGAAGTCGGAAACGCTTGCGTAGATCTCGTTGCGGGTCACGATCACCCCGTCGGCCTGGGGGAGGCCCGCCTGGGCCGTCGTCCACAGGACTCCGCTCGCCGTCACCGCCGCGACCCGCTCGATCGCCGTCGTCCGCCCCGCCAGGGGCCGGGCCGTCACCATCACCAGAACCAGGCCCACCGCTCCCAGCGCCAGGTAGGTGGTGCGGTGCAGGGCCAGCCCCGAGAAGGCGCTGACCCAGGCGAACGACAATCCGATCACCATCGTGGCCGAGAGGAAGAGCGCCGCCGCACGGGGCAGTTCTGGGAGGACCGGTTGGAGAGCGATCGCTCCGCCGAAGGCCAGGGCCCAGGCAGCCGCCACCCTGGCGATCAGGTGCCAGGGCCGTGACTGCCCGGGAGGCGGGGAAGGCGGTGAGCCGCTTCCGACTTCCTTCAGGTCTTCTCCCGGAAGCCGGGGATCCCCGTCGGCCCTCGGTTCTGACCAATCGGCGGTGGGGGAGTGAGAGGAGAAGGGAGGGACCGGTTCCGTCATTTCGGGCTCGGCCCCAGAGTGGGAACGGGGTGGAAGTGTTGCTGCCGATGGTCCGCCCATCGCCCTGCCGCGATCCCGATCACTTTTGTGCAACGAGCCGTAGAAAAGTTGCCGGGAGACCGCGCAGCCGGCCTGCCGCCAGGGAAACGCACCACATTCCCCTGGTCGGAAAAAGAGTCCAGGGCCTTCGGCCCTGGTGGGGTGAAGGGGCTAAGCCCCTTCGGCCGGCCTTGAAGCTGATCATTGCTTTTTTGACGTGCCGCGCAGGAGTCCCAGGCTTTCGGAGGCGAGGGCGACGAATTCGGGGTCGCTGTTGCTGCGCACCGCCTCTTCGTAGGCCTTGATCGCCTCGTCCTTGCGGTTCAGCTTCTCGAGGATGCGCCCCAGGTGCAGGTGGACCTCGCTCGAGATTGGCTCATGCGACAGGCGAAAGATCTTCATGGCCTTCTCTTGCACTTTGAGAGCCTGGTCATACTGGCCCTTGCGGTAGTGGACCCAGGCCAGGGAGTCGAGGTAGGTGGCCCGGTTGGGCTTGTCGAGTTCGAGGGCCTTTTCGATCAACTGCTTGGCCAGGGCCAGTTCCCGGTTCTGGTCGGCCAACAGGTAGCCCAGGGTGTTGGCGATCGAGCCGTTGTCGGGCATCAGCTCGACCATCTTCTTGAACACCCGGATGGCGTCGTCGAACAGCTTCTTCTCGAGGAAGGCGGACCCCATCACCGACAGCACGCGCAGGTTGCCGGGATCACGCTCGAGCAGCGCTTCCCACTCTTTGCGGGCTTTTTCGAGGTCGCCCATTTCGAAGAAGACCACCCCTAGGTTGAGGCGGGGGCTGATGTCGGACTCGTCGAGGGAGATGGCGCTGCGGTAGATCTTTTCGGCTTCGACCAGTTCCTTGGTGCCGAGGAAGACATTGCCCAGGTTGATGCGGGCTTTGACGTTGTTGGGGTCGAGGCCCAGCACCCGGTTGAACAGTTCGATCGCCCGCTCTTTCTCGCCAAGGACGGAGTAAACCAGGCCGAGGTTGTTCATCGCATTGATGTGCTCGGGCTCCATCTTCAGGACCGTCTCGTATTTATGGATGGCCTCGAAGAACCGCGAGGTCTCGTGATAGGCCACACCCAAGTTGTAGTGCGCCTCGGCGGGCAGGTTGGGGTCGAGGGCGAAGGCCTCTTCATACGCCTTGATCGCCTCGTCGACACGGTTGGTGAAGTAATTGGCCATGCCCAGAAGATACCAGGTGTAGGGCTGGCGTCGGTCGATGGCCAGCGTCCGGCGCAGGAACGAGGCGGCCTCGGGGAACCGTTCGAGCTGCAGGTAGAGCTTGCCCAGGTTACGCAGGGCTTCCGAATACATCGGGTCGATGGCGATGGCCCGCTTGAGCATCTCTTCCGCCTTCTGGGTAAGGCCTTCTTGTAAATAGAGCAGCCCCAGGAAGTTGTGCGCCTCTTCCGAATAAGGGTCGATGCTCATGGCCTTGATGAAAGCCTCTTCCGCCTTCTTGTTCTGCTCGAGGATCAGGAAGTTCAGCCCCTCGTGGATCAGCCGACGGGCCTCTTCCTTGGGGGTGGTCTTGTCCTTGTCCTTGGCCGCGCCGAATCCCGGGACCGCCCCGGCGAGCAGCAGGATAACCAGCGCCGCGCCGAGTAGGCGGGCGAGGGGCCGGGCGGAAGGGGCGGGAGGGGCGGAAGGTGTCATACGGGTCTCCTGGGCGGTGGGATCAGAGGTCCTCCATGCGGGCGTCGGAATCGCGGATGGAGGCGTTGATGGCTTCTTCGAGGTCGCGCAGGGAGATGTCGATCGCCTTCAGTTCCTTTTCGGCGGCCTGCGCCGAGGCGAGATAGAGGGCGAAGTTGCCGTCCTTGCGGGCGCGCAGGGCGCGTTTGCCGTAAGTGGCCAGGGCTTCGCTGCTGTCCTGGATCTGCTTGATCAGCAGGTCGCGGTTGGCGACTTCGGCGAAGCCCAGGATGCCCCGCACCAGGCCGAAATCGAGATGCATCTTGCGGGCCAGGCTCATCAGGGCCTTGCCGTGGGTGTCGCTGGGGGCGAAGCGGTAGCGGGCCTGGTGCCGCGGGCTCATGAAGCGGCCGGCCTCGGCCATCATCTCGTGGGTATACCGGTAGAGCACCTTGATGCGCTGCAGGTTGGAGCCCAGGATCTGGGAGAGTATGAGCTCTTCCTTGACGCTGGGGCTGCCGATGGCGCTTGGCGCCACCTGGGTGGAGGCCACCGCCAACAGGAGCAGGGTCAGGACCAGCCATTTTTTCGAGCTGAGCATGGGAACTCCTTTTCGCTCTACGAGATATTCTACCCCGGTTGCCGCGCAAGAGCAACGGGAACGGCCGCCCCTGAGGAGGGCCGTCGCTCCCAGCATCGGGCGAATGCGTGGGTTTGTTTAGGGGCAGGAGCGTGGTATCATCGGTTGGCCCGGCCTTGTCCGGGTCACATCACGACCAGCACCAGGAGGTCCCCCATGTCCCGCACTGTCGTCGCCACCCAGAAAGCGCCCGCCGCCATCGGTCCCTATTCCCAGGCCATCAAAGCCAACGGCCTCGTCTTCACCTCGGGGCAGATCCCGTTGTCGCCCGCTTCGGGGGCCATGGCGGCCGCCGACATCGAGGGGCAGACGCAGCAGGTCATGGAGAACCTCGCCGAGGTCCTGAAAGCGGCCGGCACCGATTTCAGCAAGGTCGTCAAGACCACCATCTTCCTCGCCGACATGAACGACTTCGCCAAGGTCAACGAGATGTACGCCAAGCACTTCCCCAAAGACCCGCCTGCCCGCTCCACCATCCAGGTCGCCCGCCTCCCCAAAGACGCCAAGGTCGAAATCGAAATGATCGCCCTGGCCGGCGACTAGAAGAGCGTTCTTCCGGAAAGTCCATTCACGACAAGGCCACCCTCGCCAAGAACGGTGAGGGTGGGGAAATTGCAATGGATGCCCCAGGGGAAAGGAACATTTCCCTAGGAAGTGGGAATTTCTCCTGGCTTAACGATATAGCGAATGAAACGACCTCGCACTTGTCCTGCCTGATAATACCCAAGGTCTCCAGCGTCTCCTGATTGTATGTCGCCGCCAGCCCGGGTATATTCACTGGGATCCAACAACTCGAACTCGGCGAATCCGATGATGCGCACCGACGAGCCGAAATTATACAGGCTGGGGGAATACACTCCGTTGGGGTGGTCTTGGCCCTGGATATCATAGATCGCCGTCGCCGTCGCGTTGTGGCTATTGTTGACCGGGACCTCCGGGGGGATGTCCGTGATCGGAACGATGACCCGGCGCGAGGGTGAGGCGCTCGCATCGCCGTTGACCCGAAAATCGACCCCCTGATTGGTCGGTCCGACCTGATTGCCCGGCTCGGGAATGATGCGATCGCTGAGCTCCAACGGCTGGTTGAACCCATACATCAGTCGATCGCGATAATCGTTCGCCCCCCCGCTGACGTAATTGTCGGGGTCGATAACTCCATAATTGTTTTTCTGCTTGCCGGCAACGGGAACTTCGCCCCCTTCATTCACATCTTTGGTGACCAGAGACCCCAGGAGCACGTTATTCAAAACCAACCGCTTTGTTTGCACATTTCTGTGGTAGTGACCACCCAGATACGTGAAGTACCCCGATCCGGCTGATCCCCAGATGTATTTCACCCACTCAGGGTTGCCGGTTTCCGTGCCGAGGACGACGACCGAAGGTTTCAAATACGACTTGACGAAAGAAGCGGTATGACCCACACCAGTATCAGGAGCGGCGCCGGCATGGTTTTGGATCCTGGGTTCGTAGGAGGGGCCGGCCAGCGTAAAAAACTGATTGCTGTTTCCATTCCGGGAGTTGATCGAAGAAAACCATGTACTCCCAGATTTTCTTGGGAAGCTCTTGTAGGTGAAGTTTCGGAAGGCCAAGCAGTCATCATAGGCGGCTTCAACCGACTTCCCTTGATTGATCCCGCGTTGCCACAGCGCAAGATCGAGAGTCTCAGGGGCGAAACACTGGGCGAACAAAAACCCGCCCGCCAGCACATGCTCTTTGATCTTTTGGGCCACGGCCCATTTCATCTTCTGCACCCGGTTGCCGAGGTTGAACCACCCATATTGCGTGGGGGGGAGGGGGCGGGTCCCATCGGAGTAGACGGAATACTGGGGCTTGGGCCGTGAATTCGTGTCGTCGGTGAATCCTTTGCTGGTGGCGATAGTGAAAACCGTGGGCCACTCCTGGCATTGGGGGCGTTCCGTGTCGTTTTGGCAAATGTACACACCGGAAATCGACTGCCACAAGGTGCCATCCGAGGTGGCCTTTTCACAGCACCGCCGCCGAGCGTTCTTACAATTGGTGGTCGTGTCGCTCGGCCGGGGATTATAGCCCGAACTCCATGTGTCATCGCTAGCATTGTAGTAGGTTTTGCAATAGGAGCACATGCGATTGCGCACGGTGGTTCGCTGGCTGGAGTTGGAAGTTGGGCCGAGATGACCCGCTTCTTTGGAATCTCGACAGCTCTTCAGCCATTCTGAGCAACCGCCGTTGAACCCGGTGAAGTCCTCGTGATGAAGATGGAGCCAGTGATAATAGCTGATCGCCCCATCGATGATTTCACCATCATAGATCCGGTTGCATTTCGAGGAGTTATAGGATGCGTTGCGAGTCCAGCCGTTGGGGTTGACCGACGGGGGCAAACCATAGGTACCATACGGGATGTAAGCCGTTCTTAATACCTGTTCAACAGGGTCAGGGTCACCTTGAGAAGAGTAGACGGCGATGCGCGGTCGGTCGTAGAGCTCAAGGACATGGGGGTTGACTGCATCAAAGATCGCCTGGATATTGTCGCGACCGCTGATGACCGTATAGTTGACTCCATAGGAGTTGCATTTCTGGGTAATCGCGGAATTCTTAGGGAGGAGAAATGAGCCCCCGCGGTAGCCGAGGAGCCAATAGGCAGGCACGAACCCCTGATCGTTTTCATCGATTTTCAAACACCAGAAGACCACGCCGTAGGCTCGCAAAAACCCTGTATCGCTTTGCGACCCCGCATCCATGGGGATAAGGATCATCTCTAAATTGGAAGGGGGGGGGGCGTTATTGTTCCCGCTCCCGAGCTTGAGGATATACTCGCTTCCGGTCGCGAATTGCTCGTTCGGGGTATCGAAAAAGTCCAGAGAATAGGTCGTACGGGATAGGTCTTTTACCACACCATGAGGTATAGCCAGGGGGATGATCGTCAGCTCTTGGTTTTGCCCGGTGCGTGTCGCTGCGACCCGATAGTTTTTGATGCCGAGGGCGCTCGCGAAAAAGGTCGGAGAATCGGCTACTCCGCGGACCTCCAGCGCGCCTCTGGCATCGATCTCGATGCGGCATGAGGCGATTTCTTGTGCGCTCAATCCATTCGCCGCCAACACCTCGGCGACTTTGGACCGGACCTCCGTGAGATACTTGCCAGCCGGCCCGCCGGATTCTCCGATCCGTTTTTTTAACCAGTCGTTCCCGGCTTTCCAGCCGGCATTGACGGCTGACTGCACTTTCTGATGGCGATAATAGGCCAGGCTGGCATCGGTGACCAGGCCAGCCAGACCGATGAGGAGAGCGCCGGCGAAGGCACTGATGATCAGAATGCTTCCGCTTCGGCGTGTATGATTGGGCAGGGCACAAAAGTTTCGACGCATGGATGGCCTCCTGGGCAGGAATAGGAGCCCCGTTCAGGACGGTGAGCCGGGTTATTCTTTGCGCTCGCGGGCGGTGGCGGAGATGATATAACGGTTCCCTGGGAGTACTATACCCAACCCTGGGGTCAAAAGATCGACAGTCGCGGTGGCACTGATCACTACCTCTTGGGAGGAGTCTCCAACCCCGGTCAGAGCAGGGGGGGAAATCCATGAGGGGGGGATCCAGGGGGAGCGAAGCCGGTTGAAAGTGCTCAGAACCTCTTCCCGAGATGTATGGGTGGTCGAGGTATAGACCCCTCGTATGAGGGAGTGCTGCCGACGTGTCGCGAGGCGTGTTGCCGTGGTTACCTGATGACTCAGAGAAGACCAGGCGTGAAAAGTGCGCGCCAAGTCAAAGATGGCGAGGAGAATCAGGAGAAATACGGGGAGAGTAAGGGATAATTCAACGAGCGCTTGGCCTCGTCGAACCGGCCTCGAGGATAGCGCGAACGCATGGGGGGAAGGAGGATAAGACGATCTGGATGCTTCACATCGAAGGCTTGGCATAGCGCTCTCCCTACCGATTGGCTACTACCAGAGGTAGTTTGTACACGGCAAAGACCCGCAAAGGCAGACTGGGCGTGCCGGTCACTCGAGTGGCCAATGCCTGGAACACCGGGGTGAGCAGGGGGGAAGTCGATTCGAGCGTCACCCGCACGGCTCTGTCACCAGAGGGAAGCGTGAGGGGGTTCACATACGTGACGGTAATGGGAGGAACCCACGTAGCGGGGCGTTTTTGCATGACATAATTCTGTACGAGGGATGCCGATTGGACGCCGATTTTCCCGTTGCTTTCGGCGGCATATTGGGCGGCATCGTTCGCCAGTTGATTGAGTGTCAGCAGATTGTGCATGGCGAAACCGAAGTCGATGATGCCCGCAATGACAAACAAAATAAACAAAGAAAGAACGAAGGCCAGTTCGACGATCGATTGCCCCCGTCGTGTGGTGCTGCGCCACGTGTGCCGCCCTAGCCAGCCAGCGGTGAAACTCTTGCCCGGGAGTTTGTCAGCCACTTGGGAAGCCTCCAGGAATTCCGATGTGATGCCACAGTATTTTCCAGCAAAAAACGTGCCGTGTCAATAGCTGGTGTACACATTCCTCCATGTAGTGCCCACCAGTTTGACAGGTGAGTTGCAAGCGGGAAACTCCAACTCCCTGTGCCCGTAATGTATCAATAAGGCTCGGCAGTGAGGCTGTCGTTTTGCCCGGAATTGATCGCTTCGTTCTGTGGCTGCCCGGGGTGCTTCGAAGAACGGGAGTCGTTCCACATTGTTTCGGAAATTTTTCCCACAGCTTGTCTTTGAGCACGAAAGACCCCGGCTGTGAGGTGTTTCTGCCGCGATAGTCGTCCATTTGCCTCACCTGCTCCCAGGCTGGATCCTGGGGGGGAGAAAATCTGAAGGCTGTCATCGACCAAGGAGAGGGACGGAAAGGTGGAAATGAAAAAACTCTCCAGGGGGACCTGGAGAGGTGATCGGTCAGATAATGGCCGGACTGGCTACTTCTCGTACCCTGAATAGGGGAGGGTAGTGGTTTCCCCAGGGTTCACAAATAGGCCCCCGGCATACGAGCCCTTCACCCCTTCCTCAGATTCGGGAAATTCCCAATCGACCACATTCCCGTTCCCATCATATCTAGGAGTAGGTTTGGCGCCATAATCCGCCACGGTGTAATAACCTGATGGAAGGTCTGTCAGATGCAGATACCCCTGATCGTTGGTCGTGAAGCCGTAATAGATCTTGTAGGGCTTCTGGATCCCGGATGGAACGATTCGGTAATACAACTCCAAAACTGTCGCACTGGTGAGGGGCGTAAACGGATAGGTCCGCTGACGAAGCGTTCCTCGTAATGCCCCAGTAGGGGCGTTGCGTGTAGACAACTTGATGTCGCCAATTCTGAACCCGGTGAGATCTGAGCCATCCCCGCCGGCATTGGGGATGGTGGTCTTTGTGGTGATCTTTTGACCTTGAGCGTAAATGGCCTTTTTCCCAAGGACGATCAAAGAAATAGGTGTAGAATAATATCCGCCTTTCGTAACTTTGAGAATCCAGGTGCCTGAGGCGATCCTGGGAAGAGAATAGTAGCCATCCCTGACCGAAGTCGTACGATACGCTGTCGTAGACTGTCCCGGGGGCAGCAGATCGATGGTGGCGTGCATGATGGGGGCCCCATCGGCGACATCGACCGCCCGACCGACGATATCGACCGTTTCTTGGCTCGCGTCGGGCGAGCGGTAGAGATAGATCGTGGTCGAGGCGGTTTTTCCGGCAGTGATTTCTACCAGGCTGAAGGTCGTGCGAAAGAGGTTGGCCTGATCGGAAACTTTCAGTGAATAAAAGCCCGGATCAAGCTTCTGAAACGAAAAAGCGTTGTTGTTAATGGCATCAACCTCGCCGATTTGCGTCGACCCCTGATAGAGGGTGACGACCAGCTTTGCTCCCCCTTCATTGATCGCGGCATTGCTGTCGGTGTCCAGGATCAGCCCGACCAGATCACCCGACGTTGCCGTGGTACTAGCGTTTGTGGTGGTTCCCGTGGTCGTCGTTTGGACTCCGGCGCCGCTTGGGTTGTTCTCAGAGCAGC
>CALLCO010000064.1 GCA_937998695.1 Candidatus Ozemibacteraceae bacterium | reverse complement strand
CCACCCTGAGGGAGGGACCGCCGAGAAAGCCCCGTCCAGGGGTCCGCCGGGCCTGGCGGGGCCGGAGACTGCTCTGGCCTTCCCCGTTGGTGTGCCGCTGGCCAGGCCAATGGCCGCGGCCAGCCGGAGAACTTCCCGCAGATCGGCGGCCATGGCGTCGATGGTGACCGTGGCGTGGGTGATGCCGTCGAAGTCGACGCCGGGCTCGAGCGGGTCGGCGGCGGTCTTGCCCACGAACTGGTCGAGGAACCAAGGTTCGTCGAGACCGGCCACGAAGGTCGGGGTTTCCCGGTGCGCTAAAACCCGGACTCCTGTGATCTTTCCTTCGGGGGTGAGACCCACCAGTAAATCGATCGGGCCGGCATAGCCCGAGGTCTGGCTGGGCAATAAACGGGTGGCCGCCGCCCACCAGACGGCTTCTCCCGAGGAGGCCACCCCCACGAACAGGCAGGGCGACTGGCTGGCGGCTGCGGCAATCAAATCCAAACCGGGAGGCAGAAGGGCGCGGGCCGCTTGCTCAGCCACTCCCGCGTCGCCGCCAGGGCGGGGCCCACTCGAGGCGGGGGCGATGGGGGAGGGAGTTGGGGCCGGAAAACAGGTGGCCAGCAGCAATCCCAGCAGGGTGCCGGCCAAGGCCACCTTGGGGAATCGGGCTGGGGGGGAAGATTTCGGTGCGTGGGGGCCGGGCATTCCATTCGCCTCTCTTCCCAATCTACCTCCATCCAACAGGCAATGCCAAGGGACGCTGCGAGTGGCTGTGAGACATGGTATACTCGGCATCGTCATGGATCATCACACGCCGCCTGCCGCTGTCGGACGTCATTCGGGCTGGGGCCTCCTGCTCGCCCTTGTGGCAGGAATGTTCGGCCTGGGCCTTCTCCGGGCGGTTGTGGCCACTGAGGCGGCCATCGCCCCCGGGCCTCTTCCTGCACCCCGGTCCGGGCCCCTCGCTTCGGAGGCCGCTTTTCCCTCCCTAGGGGAGCAGCACCGGCTGGCGGCGAGCCTGTTCGAGGAGATCAAGGAAGCCGGGGGTGCCATGGGAGTGGAAACACTCGAACAGGCCTACCAAAAGGTTTTGCGCGAATGTCCCCAGTCGGAACTTGCCCCAGAAGCGGCCTTCCGGTTGGCCAACCTGTATTTCGAAAGCTGGGATCCCCCCCGGGTTGACCCGTGCCTGGCCACGCTCAAGCTCCTGCATGAACGGTACCCCGATTCCCCCTGGGCCCGAGGGTCGGTCCACCGGTTGTTGCTGGTGGCCCACCGGGCCGGGGACTGGGCCTTCCTGGCGGGGTATTACCCCCAAATCCTGCGACGGGAGGCCCGAGAATGCCCCGATCGGGTCGGGCACATGATCGAGTTTGCCGAAGTCCTCGAACGGCTGGGCCAACCGCAGGAAGCCCGCCGTTGGCTTTGCCGTGTCCTTGAAGAGTCGCACGAGGGCCCGATGGCCGATCTGGCGAAGACGCTGCTCGATCATGCGGCGGAAGGAGGGGCCATGCCTTTTCCTGAACCCACTCCAGGCGAACCAATGGCTTCCGGAGTGGTGGCCACCCATTCGCCTCCTTCCGATCCCCTGAATGACGAAACCTCCCCCTGACCGGTCGATCCCACAGGGTGGCCGTGCCGTGATACCATGATCCATGGGAATCCTGTGACGAGGGAGAGGGCAACCCCATGCAAGAGAGCCTGAACCGCATCTTTCCTGCCATGCTCGACCTGCTGGCGGGTTCTGATTACGATCTGCGGCGCCGCAGCCTGATGGCCTTGAGCCGTCTCCGGGGCGACATGGCCGCCGACCTCATCTTCGAGCGCTATCAAAGCGACAACCTCGAAGACTACCTGGCCCTGGCGGTCTCCCGCATGGACCCGCGCAAGTCCGCTCCCATCCTCATTGCCGCCCTCAGCGACCTGCATCTCGAGGCGCGTCTGGCCGCGGCGGAAGCCCTGGTCAAGCAGCGGTCCGAGGAGTCGGTGGCCGCTCTGCTCGCCACGGTCGAGGCCTATCTCAAACCGCCCGACATTGGTGGTCGCAAGGAGAACCTCCTGTCGGAGGAGGCGGTGCAGGGGATTGCGCGCGCCCTCGGCGAGATCGGCACGCCGATGTGTCTCGGCCTACTGCGCAAGCTGATCCTGCAGGAAAAGAACGAGCGGATCCGGGCCACCGTGGTCGCCGCCCTGGGGGCCCATCTGAATGCCTCGATGGTGCCCATGTTTCAGGGCTTGTTAAAGGATCCCGATCCGCGCGTCCGGTCCAACGCGATCGAGGCGCTGGGCAACCTGAAGAAGAACACCATCATCGGCTTGCTCCAGCCCTACTTGTTTGATTCCCATCCCCGCGTGAAAGCCAACGCCGCCAAGGCCATCTGGAAGTTCGGCGACTACGACGTCAGCAGCACGCTCAAAGAGATGCTGACCAGCCCCGACAAGAAACTGCGGGTCTCGGCGATCTACGCCGTCGGCGAGATCCAGATGGAGACGTTTTTCAACACCGTCGTCGACTCGCTCAAGGACAGCGACCCCGACCTGCGGCGCCATGCGGTGGTGGCGTTGCGCAAGTTCCAGAAGAAGGAAGGGGC
>CALLCO010000063.1 GCA_937998695.1 Candidatus Ozemibacteraceae bacterium | reverse complement strand
CTCGGGTTCGGCTCGATTCGTCGTCCGAACCTCGCAGAATCGCCATCCATGGCGATCTGCGAGGCGCGAGACCATCCAGGCCTCGCGAGACGTCGCATCGGCCTCTCCCTCGGACCGATCCGGCCTGCTCCATGTGTGTCTTCCGGCGAATCCGGCCCCAGGGTGGATGTCTCAAATGCGGTAGGTATATTAGGTGGCGGTCCTCAGGGGGATTCAGACTTGAACGTATGGGAGCCAGGGAAAAACCTTGAAGCCAACGAGCAACGTGCCGGTTGTCAGGAGAAGCGGGACTTTTCCTTCCCCGCCCAAGTGGAAAAGGGCGGGAGGAGCCGGTTGAAAATTCGGCCGGGAGACTGTAACATGGCCACAGTCTGATAATAGTATCTGGAGATACCCATGAAGTTTTCCCATCTGTTCCTGGTTTTTGGCCTCGTTGCGACCTTGTCGAGTAGCGGATGCGGTGGCGGCGGGGGAGGGGGAAATCCCATCGGCCCCCCCACCACCCCGGTGACCATCTCCGGCTCGGTCCATCTGCCGGAAACCAATGCCGCCTTCACCGCTGCCCTGCGGGCCACCGCCGCCGATCAGATCGACTATGCCAACCTGACCATCGAGGTGGATGGAGTCGATGGTACCAAGACCGCCCTGAAAGGAACGGGAAGCGCCACGTTCACACTTACCGTCCAGACCTTGACGGGAACTGCCCTTCAGTTGTCCGTCCGCAATCGCGCTGGCACTCGCTTGCTCGCCCGTCGCCTGGAAGGACTGACCCAGGGAGCCACCCGCAGTTCCGTCACGGTCGATGCCACCTCCACCGCCATCGTCGGCCTGATCGCCGCCAACGCCAGCTTCACCGTGCGCGATCTCGAAGCGCAGGTCGGCCGTCCGGAATTTCTGACCCTCGTGCAGGCTTTCCTGGCCTTCCTCAAGGACCAGACAACCGGCAGCCCCCTCGACCACACGACTGTGCAAACGGCTCTTCAGACGGCGAAATCGGCTTTTCGGCCGGGTGAGGCGGAAATCACCGCCGCCTATCTGGCCATGAAGACCGCCCTCGAGAATGCCAATCTCACCGACGAGAAACGCCTGAACGCCTTCATGGACAATATCTCGCCCGACTTCAGGGATATCGCCGGCACCTCCAGCTACGATGATCTGCGCACGACCACCGCCAGCCGGCTCGACCGCTACACCATCAACGCCTACACCTTCACCCCGACAGGGTTTTCCTACAAGGCCACCGACACCATCGAAGTCACCACCGACACCTACATCGATGTGACCCGAAAACCCGGAAAAACCGGCGGGGTATCTGGCGCCAAAATCCCTGTCACCCCTATTCCCAAGATCACCTGGAAATGGTCTACCGAACAGAATCGGTGGTTGATCTTGCAAGGCCTACCGTACAAACAGTCGGAAATCAATATCTGATCGCTGTTTGGCCATCCCCCCCCCGCCGTCTTGTGGGGGGATGGTTGTGTTTGTGGAACGAGTTTTTCTGCTCCCCCTAGTTTCATCTCACCCTACAGGAGGTATCACCAATGGACAAGGCATCCCGCGAAGCGATGCGGAAAAACGTCATCACCGTGCTGAACAAGGCGCGCGCCATGGAGTTGCACGCTATCCATCAGTATATGAATCAGCACTACAATCTCGACAACGCGGATTACGGCGAGCTGGCGGCGAAAATGAAGCTGATCGCCATCGACGAGATGCGCCACGCCGAGGCGTTCGCCGAGCGCATCAAGGAGATCGGCGGCGAGCCCACCACCGAACCCGCCGCTCAGACCACCACAGCCCAGGAGGTCGAGGTCATCTACCCCTTCGACGCCGAGCTCGAAGACGACACCCTCACCCAATACAATCACTTCCTGAAGGTCTGTCAGGAAAACGGTGACGCCATCAGCGCCAAGCTGTTCGAGACGATCATCGACGAGGAGCAGATCCACTTCAACTACTTCGACAACGTCGGCGAGCATCTCAAGAAACTAGGAGCCGCCTACCTCGCCCGCATCGCCGGCACTCCCGCCGAAGTCGGCGCGGTCAACCCTGGCTTCGTTGGCTCCCAGGGCGGGGAACCCGGCGGAGCCGCCTGATTTCTCGATTTCCGCCCGTACGGGGTATCCACCCGGCCGACGACCACCCCGGCCGGGTTTTTGTTTTCGGGGCAATCGCGCGTGTCCCCAGGCCGGCCGTTGTTCGACCTCCTCCGCAAGGGATTTTATAGTATCCTTGTGAAGCAGGGACATGTGGGTCCTCCCACCCCTGCGGATAGCACACCTTGCTCCGAACGGAGGTCCGGTTGTGGCACATACGATCATCGCGGCACGCGAGGTTCCGGCCCAGGAGGTCATGGGCATCGTCGGCGGGAAGGGAGGCAACCTCCTGCGACTGACCGAGGCGGGGGTCGATGTTCCCCCCTTCGTCATCCTGGCCAGCCCATGCTTCGACGCCTTCATTGGGTCGTTTCGAGCCGAGTTCGATCGGGCGGTCGCCGCCCTCGATTGTTCCAGCCCCTCGGCCATCGCCCGCACCGCCGGCGACCTGCGCGCTCTGATGTGCCGACAACCGCTGCCGGCCGAACTGGCCGCCGACCTGTTCGCCCGCCTCGAGCGGGCGGCCCCGGGAGCGGAGTTCTTCGCCGTGCGGTCCAGCGCCCTGGGCGAGGATTCCCAGGAATTCTCGTATGCCGGCATGCTCGACACCTCCCTGTTCAACAAGACCAAGGAAGACATCGCCCGCGCCGTGGTCAGTTGCTGGTCGTCGATCTACTCCGACCGTGCCGTCGCCTACCGTCACCTGCGCGGCATCGGCCAGAGCGGCATCTCGATGGCCGTCGTCGTCCAGAAGATGATCGATGGCGTGGCCTCGGGCGTCACCTTCACCGTCAACCCGACCACCAAGTATGAAGACGAGATCTTGATCACCAGCGTCTTCGGCCTGGGGGAAGGGCTGGTCTCGGGAGCGCTCAACGCCGACCAGTTCGTCTGCCTCAAGCAGGCCGGCTACCCCATCGCCACGCGCGAACTGGCCGACAAGGAAGACCGCATCGTCTTCGACCGGGCCAGGGGCTCCGGAACCGTCGAGGAGAAGGTTCCCGAGGCCGACCGCGCCAGGCCCTCGCTGACCGATCCGCAGGTGCAGAAGGTCGCCGAGGTCTGCCACCGCATCGAGAAATCCTACGGCGGCGTGCCGCAGGACATCGAATGGACGATCGAGGCCGACGGCACGGTGCGCATCCTGCAGGCGCGGCCGATCACCACCATCGAGCGGCCCTGGCCGTCCGAACGTGCCTACAAAACCATATGGGACAACTCCAACATCGTCGAGAGCTACAGTGGGGTCACCACGCCGCTCACCTTCAGCTTCGCCCTGCATGCCTACCACAGCGTCTACGTGCAGTTCTGCGAGGTGCTGAAGGTGCCGACCGCCGACATCCTGGCCAACGATTTCGCCTTCGCCAACATGCTCGGTCTGCTCAACGGCCGCATCTACTACAACCTGAAGAACTGGTACCGCCTGATTTCGGTGCTGCCCGGCTACCAATGGAATGCCCGCTTCATGGAAGGCATGATGGGCGTCAAGGCCAAGTTCGAGGAGGAGGTCAAGAAGCCGGCCGCCGGGTTCTTCCAGCGTTGGTTCGTCGAGCTCCCCAAACTCGCCTGGACCGGAATCAATTTAGCCTGGAAGTTCTTCAACATCGATTCCGAAGTGAAGAAGTTCATGACGATCTACCAGACCATGTACAACAAGTACAAAGACTTCGACTTCATTCGCGCCCCCGCCCACCAGATCGTCGGGGTCTACAATGAGCTCGAAATCACGGTCTTGAAGAACTGGAAGGCCCCTATCGTCAACGACTTCATGGCGATGATCTTCTACGGCATTTTGCGCGCGCTGATCACCGCCTGGCACCTCGACCGCGAGGGCGGCCCCCTGGCCAACGACCTGTGCGCCGGCCAGGGCAACGTCGAAAGCACCCTGCCGATGCGGGCCCTGCAGAAGATGGCCCGGTTCATCCACGGGCAGCCGGCGCTGCTCGAGCTGTTCCGCAAGACGGATGCCGCCACCCTGAAGCGGATGTTCGCCCGCGAGGCGCGCGCCGACGAGCCCGCCGAGCACCGCGACCTGTGCCGACAAGTGCACGACTACCTGGCCGAGTACGGCGAGCGCGCCATGAACGAGCTGAAGCTCGAAGAGCCTTCCCTCAACGAGAAGCCCGAGTTCCTGTTCAGCATGCTGAAGAACTACCTCGGCGCCCCGCTGCCCCCCGAAGAAGACACCGGCGAGGCCGAGGCGAAGAAGCGCGAGGCGGCCGAGGCAAAGGTGCGCGAGGCCCTGCGCGGCCAGAACCTCTACGGGGTGATCCCCAAGATCGACGTGCTGATGTTCGTCGCCCGCTACGCCAAGAAGGCGATGGCGGTGCGCGAGTACCAGCGGTTCGCGCGCACCAAGATGTACGGCCTGGTGCGTCGGATGTTCATCGGCCTCGGCCACCGCTTCACCGAGCGCGGGCTGCTCGACGACCCCAACGACATCTTCTACCTGACCACGCAGGAAGTCATCGGCTACGTGGTCGGCACCGCCACCAGCCAGAAGCTGCGCGAGCTGGCCGCCATCCGCAAGGCCGAGTTCGACGGCTACCGGCAGATGGACGAGCTGCCCGACCGCATCGAGACCCACGGCATCGTCTACACCAACGACCTGAGCCGCGGCGCCATCCAGCCGCCGACGCCCGACGACCCCAACCTGCTGAAGGGCATCGGCGGCTGCAGCGGCGTGGTGCGCGGCAAGGTCAAGGTGATCCTGTCGCCAAACGACGACATGAGCCTGAACGGCGAAATTTTGGTGGCGGCCCGCACCGACCCGGGCTGGGTGCCGTTGTTCGCCTCGGCCTCGGCGCTGCTGATCGAGCGGGGAAGCATGCTCTCGCACTCGGTCATCGTCGCCCGCGAACTGGGCCTGCCCGCCGTGGTCGGCGTCACCGGCGCCACCAAGCGCCTGAAGACCGGCGACGTCGTCGAACTCGACGGCACGACCGGCCTGATCAAGATCCTCGAGCGGGCATCCCCGTGAACGCGGCTCAGCATACCCACCCCGAACCCTCCGGGATCTTTTTCCGGCTGGCGACCTGGCTGGTCGACTGGCGGGGGACCTGCTTCGCCGTGATGGTTGCGGTGCTGCTGGC
The DNA here is from genome assembly GCA_937998695.1 of Candidatus Ozemibacteraceae bacterium. Taxonomy (GTDB): domain Bacteria; phylum Muiribacteriota; class Ozemobacteria; order Ozemobacterales; family Ozemobacteraceae; genus Ozemobacter. Next base: position 10,878 of record CALLCO010000063.1, on the reverse strand, counting down.
AGGGATGGCTTTCGCCGGACGCATCAAGATCGACAACAGCCTCGAGGTCTGGTTCCTCGAAAACGACCCGACCCTGACCGCCTACCGGCAGTTCAAGGAGATCTACGGTAACGACGAGATCATCCTGGCCCTGGTCGACTGCGGCGAGAAGGGCATGTTCACCCGCGAGACGGTGAACGCCATTTACCTCGCCTCGCAAGAACTCGAAGCCGACGAGACCAACTTCAAACGGGTGCTCAGCGTCGGGTTGTCGCCTTACATCGGGCTGCGCGACGACGACGTGCTGATCGTCGACGACCTGATGACGGCCACGGCCGCCACCGACCTCGAGGTCGAGGAGATCAAGCGCAAGTTCAACGAAGATCCCTTCAAGCGGAAGATCCTGGCCGACGTGACGCAGCGGTATGCCGTGCTGCTGATCGAGCCGGTCGCCACCACCGAAATGGATGCCCAACGCCCACTGTTGATCGAAGCGGTCAAACAGCGGCTGACGGCCCACGGACTGCGCTATCAGCTGGCCGGCATGGGAGTCATGTACGACGAGTTGAACCAGCTCAGCATGCGCGACGGGCTGATCTTCACGACCGTCTCGTATGTCGTCATCTGCGTGGTCATCCTGCTGCTGTTCCGGTCGTGGCTGTATCTCGGGATGGTCGTCACGGTGATGATCTTGGGCACTCTCTGCTTCCTGGGGGTCTACGGGTATTGCGAGCAGAACTTCAACATGGTCACCGTGGTCTTGCCGACCCTGATGCTGATTTTGTCCATATCTGACGTTTCGTACATTTACAACAATTATTGTTACAACATCGACAAGGTCATCGCCGACCAGCGGCGTGGTCTGATCACCGTCTTCCACGAGTGCTTGTCGCCCTGCCTGTTCACCTCGCTGACCAATTTCTTCGGCTTCATCTCGATCGTCACCAGCCCGATGCAGGTGCTGCGAGGCTTCGGCTCCTTCGCCGCCTTCGCCACCATGGGGGAATACGTCATCTCGATGGTCAGCGCCGCCTTCATCCTGGGCATGGTCACCCCGCAGGCCGGGATCACCGTGCGCCGGCCTTTCGCCGGGCAGGTCGAAGCCTGGGTCCGGCTGATGCCACGCCACGCCGGAACGGTCATCATCCTGCTCGTTCTCAGCGCCGTCATCGGCTTCACCGGGTTGGCCCGCCTGGAGGTCGACACCTATTCGATGGGCTTCCTGCTGGAGAGCAACCCGGTGCGCCGGCAGAGCGACCACGTCGAGGCCACTTATGGCAACTACCTGCCCCTCGAGTGCCGCCTGCTGACCGGCCAGCCCGACGGCGTCAAGGATGTGCGTTTCCTGCAGACTCTGGCCAGGGTCCACGACGAACTCGAGGCTTTGCCCGAGGTTCAGAAGGCCGCCTCGCTCGTCGACGTCATGCGCAAACTGAACGAGGTCTGGTCGACCCGGCCGGCCGGGGCTGCCGACCCCGGGACGGCTTCCGCCCCGCTACCGGCCACCGTGGCGCCTCCCGGCCCCGCGCCGGCCTCTTCCCCGGCCGCGGCCGGGCTGCCCCCCGCGTACGTCGTTCCCGACTCGACCGAGAAGGTCACGCAACTGCTCATGATGTATGAGTCAGACCCCGACAACGATCTCCGTTCGATGACCGATCCCTCGTATACCGAGGCGCGCCTGACCGTGCGCGTACCCATGGTCTCGGCCGCCAACCTGCACCGGATCGAGCAGACGGTCGAGGCGGTGTTGCGCCGGAACTTCGAGCCGCTGGGCGTCTCCATCGTTTTCGGAGGCTACGTGCCGCTCTACGCCCGGCTCATCTCCTATATCACCCAAAGCCAGGTCAGCAGTTTCGGGCTGGCGCTGTTCTTCATCTTCGGGGCGATGGCCCTGCTCTTCCGGCGCTTCGCGGCCATCTGGCTTGGCGTCATCCCCAACATCTACCCGATCATCATGACGCTGGGGATGATGGGGTGGCTGGGCATCCGGCTCGACATCGCCACCGTCACCATCGCCTCGATCGCCCTGGGCGTCGCGGTCGACGACACCATCCACGAGCTGTTCCTGTTCTTCGAGCCCTCGCGTCGCCACCTCGACCCCGTCGAATCGATCAGCGAGAGCCTCATCGAGGCCGGGCCGGCCGTCGTCTCGACCTCGATCATCTACGCCCTCGGTTTTTCGGCCCTCGCCCTGGCCAGCATCAAGTCGGTCATCTACTTCGGCGGGTTGCTAGCCCTGACCCTCGTCTTCGGCATGCTGTGCGAGATCACGGTCATGCCCGCCCTCGTCTGCCAGTTCCGCGGCGTGCTCGACCGGGCCCGCCAGGCCGGCGCCCCGGCCGCAGCCACCCCTGCCGGCCCCCCGGGTGACGGCCTCCCGGGTGACGGCACAATCCGACCGGAGTCCTGACCGTTTCCCTCTAGGGAGACAGACCAGAAGAACGGAGAAACGACATGTCCAAAGGCCCATCGGTCGTCTACAGCAACGTCTGGGAAGACCCCGAACTGAACCGGGGCAGCCTCCATGTCAAGCCGGGCGATCACGTGTTGTCGATCACCTCGGGCGGCTGCAATTCCCTCTGCCTGCTGCTCGAGAACCCGGAGCGGGTCGTCTCGATCGACCTCAACCCGGCCCAGCTCGCCATGCTCGAGTTCAAACGGGCCGCCATCATGGAGCTCGACCACGAGGAGTTCCTGACCTCGATGGGCACACCGTTCCACGGCCAGCCTCTGCCGCCGGCTTCGACGCGGGTGGCGCTCTACCGCAAGATCCGGCACCGCATGCCCGCCTACGCCCAAGAGTTCTGGGACGCCAACCAGCCACTCATCGAGCAGGGCATCTTCTCCTGCGGCAAGGTCGAGGCGTTTTTCACCCTCTACCGCCGCATTCTCGGCTGGCTCTACGACTTCTCGAGCGTCGAACAGCTCTTCCACCAGAAAGATCTGGCCGCGCAGAAGGCCTATTACAAGGCGTTCCGCAAGAAGCGCTGGCGGTTCCTCAACAGTCTGCTGCTCAACCGGTTCGTGCTCAGCCTGGTCAAGGGGGCCCATTCGTTCGCCCAGGTGGAAGACCCCGACCTGTCGCAGAACCTCAACCGCAAGATCGACCGGGCCATGACGACCTTCTTCAACCCCGACAACTACTTCGTGGCGTTGATGCTGCTCGGGGCACACTTCTCGCGCAAAGCCATGTCGCCCTATCTGCTCGCCGAGAACTTCCCGGTCATGAAGCAGAACATCGGCCGGCTCGAGATCTTCCTGGGAACCGTCGGCGACTGCCTCAAAAAGTGGGGCCCCCAGAGCTTCGACAAGTTCAACCTGTCGAACATCTTCGAATGGATGGACCACGAGACGTTCAACCGCGTCATCCGCGAGGTGCTCGCCCTCAGCCGGCCCGGCGCCCGCATGTGCTGGCGGTATACCCTGGCCAGGCCGCGGCAGCTCGACGCCGAGAACACCCGACGTCTCGTCTCCGAGCCCGATCTCGCCGCCAGACTGTTCGCCCAGGACCGGTCGTTCATCTATGAGAGCTTCCATGTCTACCACCTGGCGCCGTGAACGGGTCCCCGGGTCGCGGGACCGGTCACCACCAGCTGGTCTGACCGAAGGGAAACCGCCGGCAAGCGCTTTCCCCGGCCTTCGTCATTCAGCCCTCTCCGCCCCCGCCCTGTCCAGTCGCCCACCTCAGGGGGCGGATTCCGCGAGGGCGCCCCAGGCTTGCCAACGCTCCCCCACCTCCCGCGGGGGAAGCGGTGTGACAAGGCGGTTTCCCTCGCGCCCGCGGCCTCCTTCCCCCCCACCTGGGGGTTGGGTCCTCGACGGATCGCCCGTCCTCGCGACCGCTGCCCACTCCCCCCTTTCAGGAGATCGACACATGCCCTCCAGACTGAAGAATGATACGAAAGGAGTCGAATCATGATCGTGAAGATGCGCGGATGGGCGCTGGGCGCCCTTGTCGTGACGCTGGCCCTGTTGGTGGTTATGCCTTCCGGCCTGTTGGCCATGACGGCCGACGAGGTGCTGCAGGGCGTCGAGAACCGCTATATCGGCAAGACTTCGAAGTCCGATTCCTCGATGAAACTCGTGGCCCCCGACGGCAACACCCGCACCCGCAAGCTGCTGATCTACCGCCGCAAGGCCGACAACGACAACAAGGACAACTTCATCCACTTCCTGTCGCCGGGTGATATCAAAGACACCACCTACCTGGTGAACGAGAAAAACCGCCAGAAAGAGAAATGGATCTACCTGTCGGCGTTCAAGAACATCCGCAAGATCGTCGCCACCGACTACAACGTGGCCTTCGTCGCCAGCGATTTCACCTACGAAGACATGGACGACATCCACGCGGCCGACTACATCTGCTCAGACCTCAAGGAAGAGACCCTCGACGGCGAGGCGGTCTGGTCCATCGACTGCAAGAAGAAAGATGCCAACACCGATTATTCTCACACCGTGCTGAAGGTCAGCAAGGACAAGATGGTCATCCTCAAGGCCCTGATGTTCGACAAAAAGGACCCCACGAAGCAGGTTAAAGAGATGACCGCCACCCAGCTCGAGAAAATTCAAAACATCTGGACCCCGAAAGTGGTCACCATGAAAGACCTGCGCAAGAAGACCTCGACCATCCTCGAGGTGAACAAGATCGAATACGACCTGCCGCTGCCCGACGACACCTTCTCGCAGCGCAACATGAAGAAGGGCTGACCGCGGGCCAGGTCAGCCACCCCACCCTAGACATCCGGAGTACACCCATGCTGCTCATCAAGAACAAGGTCTTGCGAAAAATCTGGGGGATGATCGAAACGCTCAATCTCCTCACTTTTCGGCTCTTCTTGAAAAACCCCGCCCGATGGAATTGGTTTCCCGGAAAGATCTTCCGGGAGTACATGGCCTTGGTGGAGAACGACACCTGGGCATGCCGTGACATCTTCGCCATCCTGCCGATTCCGGATGGCACCCGCATCACCCTGGAACACATCCCCGGGCACGGGATCATCGCTCCGGTGGAGGAGCTGGCCTACCTCGCCCTCCTGACCAAGGCCATCCGCCCCAAGGCGATCTTCGAGATCGGGACGTTCCGGGGAAGGACGGCCCTCAATTTCGCCCTCAATTCCCCACCGGATTGCACCGTCTGGACCCTAGACCTTCCCCCCCAGGCCAAACCGGGAATGGAGCAGCAAACCGGAACCGCTGATTCCACGATCATCAAGGCCGCATCTCCCGGCGCTGATTACCAGGGGAAGGACGTGGCCCATAAAATCAAGCAACTGCTCGGCGACTCCCTCGATTTCGACTATTCGCCCTACGAGGGGAAGATGGATCTTGTGTTCGTCGATGGCGCACATCATTTCGAGGCGGTTCAGGCTGACACCCGCACCGCCTTGCGTCTGGCCAGACCCGGCGGGTGGATTGTCTGGCACGATTTCGCCAACTACGGGGATTACCACGATGTCACGCGGGCCATTCTCAGCCTCCTTCCCGGGGACAAGGTCATCCAGGTGTCCAATACTCAACTCGCCGTCTTTCAAAAAAACTGAGGAAAGAAGAGGGAAATGAGCGGAGTGACATCATGTCCATGACCTATTCCAGTCACTATGCCCGGCAGGTGGCACCAGGTCCATTCCGCCTTTTGCGCTATGTTCCAGACGAGGCTCCTTTCGAAGACCAGGATCTGGCAGCTCATTCCCAACAACACGGGGAAATCTTCTACCTGGCCGAGCAGGACAATGTCGGATTCTTCCACTACGAACACTGGCAAGGCGGCCAGCTGATACGGCGGTTGAAATACAACAGCGACTACCATTGGCTGAGCGTGGCCGGCGAGCCAGAGCCTTGGGAGCATGCCTTGATCTTCACCGAGGATATCCTGGGCAAGACCTTGCAAGGCTACGACCAAGAGAGCCACGAAGCCATCCGAAGCGCCTGGGGACGGAAATGCATCCAGCAAGGGGATGCGTTTCCGATACGGGAGCTGGTCGAGATCCTCGGCGGCATGCGCCGGCACTTGAACCTGACGGACGGGAAGTAGGACGGAGTCGGTCCTGCCAGCGGAGCACGTTCGTCACCCCGGCACCGTGGAGTGAGAGGATGGCAGCACCTCGTGCCAGCCAGACCGGGCTGGTACGACATTTCCCCGTGCCTCCTGACTGAAAAAACCTCCTGGGGATTCTCGACTCCCTCCGACCGGGCTTTTCGCCCTGCGTCGAGCCGGGGGATGATTTCCCCGAGGTCCTCTTCCCCGGCGTGGAAGGCAAAGGCTTTCGCCCGGAAATGCCGATGGGCTTCTTGGGGAAGGTTTTCCCAGGGGGGCAGGTTTCCCTGAGGGCGGCCGATCCCCAGACCGGGTCGGCCCGCCCGCCCCTCGGCGGGAACGATCCCAAGGAGGCAGCGTCACATTACGGCTGCATGTCAGGTCCCCGGCCATCCGGTGCCCAGGAATCATGACACGAACCGCCAACTGAGGCGGCACCGGAGAACTCTCCCTATCCTGGGTGCCCGGGAGATGCCTCCCTTTGGCCCAGCCTGCTTCTGCCCAGCCAGACGCGAGGGGAAACGCCCCGTTTCCCCCTTGGTCAGCCCTTCCCGACGGCAGGCCGCCCTGTCGTGGGCGATGCGACTTTGCATTCTCCTGCTCGCCTTGCTCCTTCCTCCTGACTTCGCCCGGGCCGAGGAAAATGAACCCGAACGCCCCCAGATCTCTGGCGCCCACACCTGGCGGTACAACAAATTCAGCTCCTACGATCAGTTGCGCATCAATTTCGAGCGCGAATACGGCAAGGGGCAGAAGGGGTTCGTCAGCATTCATGGCCTCTACTACCAGGAAGACAACAATAAAACCTGGAGTTCATACCTCGGCGAAAGCTATTACAAATTCCGGGCGGGGCGGTTCGACTTCAAGCTCGGCCAGCTCGTCGAGACCCTGGGCAGCGGCGACAAGATCAGCTGGGTCGACAAGCTCAACTCGCGCCGGTATCACAACGGCCTGGCCAACGACTACCACCGTGACAAGCGCGAGCAGCCGTGCGCCAAGGTCACCTACAACGTCAACTCCCGCATGAGCTTTGATGCCCACTATCTGCCAGTCTTCCAGGCCAGCGAGATGACCAGCATCTACAGCAAGTGGGCGACCGCCTTTCAGAAGTATCTGGCGACCGCGATCTTCTTCGGCGCTCGCCTGCACCGGGAAGACGACACCCGCCTGCGCGAGCAGTATCACGTCGGCTTCAACTCGACCTTCAAGAAATACGAACTGCGGTATCACTACTTCCGGTTCAAGGAGCGGATTCCCGTCATCGAGGCCATCGGCGAGAAGGATTTCCGCTGGACGTATCCCCTCGACGAGACCGTCGCCATGGACGGCAACTGGCAGCTCGGCAAGGATTTCCTGCTGCGGTTCGAGCTGGCGTTCACCCGTGACAAGACCTACGCCATTTTTCACCAGGGCCGCATCGGCTATCACTTCCGCAGCGATCAGTATAACCTGCTGCTGGGCACCGACAAGACCTTCAAGAACAACCTGTATTTCAACATCCAGGGGCTGCTGTCGCACATTCCCGACATGAAGGGGCCCACCCCCGTGCAGATCCATGTCACCGAGGGGCTCGCCACCATCCAGATGCGCAAAGGGTTCCGCAGCGAGACCCTGTTCGTCGAGTTCAACGCCCTGGGCAACCTGACCACGGGTGAATACCTGCTGACGCCCCAGATTTCGCTGCAGAAGACCGACTGGCTGAAGTTCGTCGGTGGTGTCCACCTGAACGGGCGCTCGACGGAAAAGCTCGGCCCGATTGGCCAGTTCGACAAAAACAACACCCCATTTTTCGAGACCCACGTCATTTTTTGACCCCTGGCCCGCCTCTGGTTGCCGCAACCGCCGGGCACACCCGCCCCCAGCCGCATGGTCAGTCTCTCATGAGCCTGTTGCATGAATCGGGTTTTGGCTCGTCGTGTACATAGCGCCCCTGATCCAATCGGCATCTCCGAGTGAACGTGAGATGAAAAATGGGCTGTTTTGGGCTTCCGTGCACCACGGCTCTCAGGTGACACCCGTCGTTTGTCAAGCCCTGGGGCCGCTGGACGCCAAAAACCGCTTGTTCTCATGTCCCGTCCATTCGAAGATGTAGACCAGATCAGGGACGATTTGCCTACGGGAAGCTCACAAAGGCAGGCCGCCTGCGATCACCCAAGCGCCGCAGGTTCTTTTGCCGAAAAATGGCGGGATGCTTCCTGCCCCCCTTGTACCTGGGCGCCGAGGAGCGCTATCATGGGACATGCTCCTCCGCACCCCCTCCTTCCAAGCCCCAACATTCGCCCGACCTGGAAGCCAAAACTCGCCGGGTAAGACCAGGTGGAACGTCATTCTGGCGGGAGCGGGAAGCCTTGCCGTGATGGCCGGTGCGGTGGTGGTGTGGGCGGCAGCAACGAGTAGTCTGCGCTTCTCGCACAAAACGCACTATGACCAGAATGTTCGGTGCGAGCGCTGCCACGTCGACAGCGGAGAGCCTGCCAGTCGCGGCCCCACCCCCCCGGGCTGGATGCCCCTAGAGCCTTCGCGCATCCTGCGCGATGCCCATCCGCGAATCATCATCGAGGGCGACCAGAGCTTCGAACTGGACCTGCCGGGGCCGGAACCCTTCAATGGAGAAGCGGCGAGCGGATCCCCGGCCGCAACCCAGACGGCCTCCCTGACCCCGACGTTCGGTCGCCCTCCCGAGAAGACCTGCCTGGAGTGTCATCCGCGCCAGCGCAACCGCAAGGAGTGCGGCCTCTGCCACCTGGGCGTGCCCGCCCCCACCGAACGCGTGCGGCGAAGGCTGCCGACCTGGGTCAAGTTTCCTCATGACGCACACAAAACCAGCGACTGCCTCGACTGCCATCCCCGGGTCACCGCCTGGGAGACGCTCGACGGCACGATGCAGGATTTGACCATGACCGGCTGCCTGAAGTGCCACACCGGCGTCAAGGTGAAGAAGACCTGCACCCTGTGCCACGACCCCACCCCCCACCCCGCCGACCACGTGCGCAACTTTGCCGACAAGCACGGCCTCGCCTACCGCGCCGACCCGCAGCGCTGCCGCACCTGCCACGAAGACTCGAGCTGCATCGCCTGCCACGCCCAACGCCCGCGCAGTCACACCCTGGCCTGGGTCAGCCGCCGCCACGGCCTCACCGCCAGCACCCGCCCCGAATCCTGCAAAGCCTGCCACTCCGACCCCGGCGTCTGCCTCCGCTGCCATTGACCGTTCCACACACCTAATTTTCAGTTGGCCATGGATGCTGGTTTGCGGATGTCTTTGTGGCCCTCGTCCTCACCGCCCTCTCGTGCGACGCCCAGACACCTGCGAGGCCGGGACACCAAGACCTTGCCGCAATCCCCAGTGATCAGGAATAGAAAATGTGGAACGACTTTTCCCTTTCTTGTATCATGGGGGTGTGAGTCGTTTGTTGCCGAACCTCATCCACCGGGTGGAGGAGCATCTGCCCCAGTTGCTGCTCCTGCTCGAGGACTGCCTGGCCATCCCGTCGTTCAGCGGCCAGGAGGCCGGGGTCGCCGACCTGCTGCTCGGGTTCTTCCGGCGGCATCATCTGCCGGCCGTTCGCACGCCGCGCGGCAGTGTGGTGGCGGTGCTGGCCCCGCCAGGTCTGTCGCCGGGGGGGCTGCCGGCCACGCTGCCCGAAGGCGAAGCCCGGGAACGCATCGACAACCTGCTCGCGGCCATCCGGGGGAAGAAACTTCCCCTGCTGGGCTTCAACGCCCACATGGACATCGTCGAGCCCGGCGAAGGCACCGCCTGGGCCTTCCCACCCTTCGCGGCCACGGTGCAGAACGACCGCATCTACGGGCGCGGCACCTGCGACATGAAGGGCGCCCTCGCCGCCATGGCCCAGGCCCTGGTCATCGCCCACCAGACCTCGATCGAGCACCCCTTGCAACGGGCGGTGCTGGCCTGTTTCGTGACCGAGGAGGAGGCCGGGGAAGGCATGGCCTTCAAGGAAATCCTCCACGACCTGCAGTGGCGGCCCGACGCCGTCGTGCTCGGTGAACCTTCCGAGATGCAGATCGCCCGCGGGCAGCGCGGCAAGCTCGAGTTCTTCCTGCGCGCCCACGGCAAGCGGGCCCATACCTCGGTCCCCGAGGTCGGCGAGAACGCCGCCTACAAAATCGCTCGCGCCATCCTGGCCGTCGAGGCCCTCGATCGCGGGGAGTTCCGCACCGTCGGCCCCGACCCCGAGCGCATCCTCGAGCGTTCGACCCTGGTCGCCACCTCCTTTCGCACCATTCCCTTCACCAAGTCGAGCGTGCCCGACATGGCCGAAGCCCACGTCACCGTGCGCCTGGCCAAGGGGGAGACCCTCGACAGCATCAAACAGAAACTATTCAGCCGGGGGGGCTGGCCGGAAGTCGACATCGATCCGGTCGTCTACCGGGGGAAGTCCTACACCGGCCTGGAAGCCGACTGGCCCGCCTGCCACCCCGCCTGGGAGATCCCGCGACACCACCCGTTCTTCGTCTTCCTGCGCTCGGCGACCCGCGACGCTCTCGGTCGCGAACCATCCGACCGCATCTGGCCCTTCTCGACCGACGGCGTCTACAGCGCCGGCCACCTCGGCCTTCCGACGCTGGGCATCGGGCCGGGGCGGGAAGCCGTCGCCCACCTGGTCGACGAGTTCGTCGAGATCGGCCACCTGCGCGAAGCCCTGACGCTCTACTCCTACCTGCCCTTCGCGCCGGCCCCCGACGACAATCCCCGGTTCGAAGCCCGCCCCCCAACCGAACCCCAGGCGCCCTGACCCGCGCATTCCCGGCGACCCGGGCAGACCCGGCGATAGGCAGACCCGGTGACAGGCAGTTGACGCGAAAGGCGGCACTTCTTAATATGACTACCGTAGTTTCTC
>CALLCO010000062.1 GCA_937998695.1 Candidatus Ozemibacteraceae bacterium | reverse complement strand
CCGAACATGCCCCTCCCCCCAAGTGCCTCTTCCCCTGCCCACCCTGCCCCTGCCGAGGCTCCCCCCGGCTGCCTGCTGGTCGCCGACGACGAGGAGATCATCCGGGTCACCGTCCAGGAGATTTTGACCAGCCAGGGCTATACCGTTCTCACCGCCCGTAACGGCGATGAGGCGGTGGCCCTCTTCCGGGAACGGGCCGGCCAGATCGATGCCGTCCTGCTCGACCTGCTGATGCCGGGGTGTTCGGGGCGGACGGCGGCCCAACGTATGCGGGAGATCGATCCCACCCTGCCGGTCATCATGTCCTCCGGCTTCCGCATGGACCAGGAACTGGGCTCGTTCCTCGAGGCGGGGGAAGGGGATTTCCTCGAGAAACCGTACGACCTGTCCGAGCTGATCCGTATGGTCAGAACCGTCCTGGCCGGGCAAGGCGCCCCAGGCAACCGCCGCCGCCCCCCCCGCCCCCAGCCTCCCGGGCCGCCGTCCGCGCCCCCCCCGCCCGGGGCCCCCTGAGGATGCCGACCTCGGTCCGGGGAACCGGGCCGCCGGCCAGGGCTGCCTCACACCCCCCATTCGACCGGCTCGGGTCGGCCGAAGGCGGCCTCATGACCATCGGCCCAGGGCCATGAGGGTCGGCCGGCCTACCGCGCCCAAAACCATCGCCGTGATGGAACATACCTCAGTTTCAAATGCCCCTGGACGGCACGCCACCTTCCTTGACATTCCCGGAACCGGGCATTACCCTGACTCCTCCCGAGTACCGGGGCCAGCAGGAGGGAACTGCATGCCGCGCAAGAGTATCAAGGTTGTCAAAAAGTACCAGATCACCGCCATCTCCGACGCCCTCACCGACATCATCATGGAGGTCGAGGACGCCGACCTGCAGGCCCTGCATCTCAGCAAAGGCAACAGTATCGAGCTGACCCCGGCCAACCTGCGGGCCCTGCAGAAGATCGCCCGCCGCCGCAAGCCCACATTGAGCCCGGGCGGGTCCCCGACCAACGTCATCTACGGGGCCAGCAACCTCGGGTTGTCCTGCGCCTTCCTCGGCTGCGTCGGCAGCGACGATTTCGGCTACGACTACATCAACAACCTCCGCGAGAACGAGATCGACACCTACGTCTCGATCAAGAAGGGCAAGTCGGGCCTGTGCTACACCCTGATCAGCCCCGACGGTGAGCGCACCTTCGGCCTCGACTTCGGCGTGGCCAAGGAGCTCCACGACTACGAGATCCTGCACAGCTTGATCGCCGATTCTGAATATCTGCATTTCTCGGCCTATGAGTTCCGCGGCGACAAACCCCTCAACCACGCCACCCGCCACGCCACCGCGATCGCCCGCAAGAAAGGGACCCGCATCTCGTTCGACCTGGGCGACAGCTTCGTGATCGAGTCGATCCGGCCCACGCTGTTGGCCTTCCTGCGCGACCGGGTCGACCTGCTGTTCGCCAACGAGGACGAGGCCCGCGCGCTGATCCGGTCCCGCGACTACCGCAAACTCCTGGCGTATGCCGATCTCGTCGTCATCAAGAAGGGCGAACAAGGGGCCCTGGCCCTGACCCCGACCGAGGAGGTGGCCGTCCCCGCCTACCGGGTCGAGGACGTCCGGGACACCAACGGCGCCGGCGACAACTTCCAGGCGGGCTTCTTCTACGGGCATTTCAAGGGCCTGCCGCTCGCCACCTGTCTGAAGATCGGCAATTTCCTCGCCGCCAACATCATCCGCCGTATCGGCGCCCAGTCCCAGGTCAAGATCCAGGGCATCGAATTCATCATCTGAGCGGCCCCGGACGGCCACAGCCGCGCCACCCCATCCGACAGGTCCCGCCCGCAGCACCCGAGTCATCCAGGCCGTCGCCTCCCGACTCAACGACTCGCCAGCACCGTGACCGAGCGGCCGGGGTGGAACAGGCGTCGGGCAACTCCCCGCTGGGAGTCTCCACGCCCCGTCAAGACCGGGTTCCCGCCAATTGGAAATCCCCAGGCCCGGCACGTCCGGATCATCGGCACCGTTCGGCGTACCGCTGCGCGCCTTCTCCCCAGCGGGTCGACGCAACCGGGGCCGGTCTGACGACCGGCCCCGGCGAAGCGCTCAGGACTGTTTCAGGTCAGAGGATCACTGGGGAAGCTTCAGCTCGGCGAGGGACTTGTAAAGGTTGTAGCGGAAGTTGACTTCTTTCTGAGCCTTTTCGAGCAGGAGCTTGGCCGCCTCGGGATTGGACTTCTTGAGGCTGCGGAAGCGGTTTTCCCCGTAGGCGTATTCCTCGTAGGAGATCGAGGGCTCCTTGGAGTCGAGCTGCAGGGGATTCTTGCCTTCCTTCAGCAGGTCAGGGTTGAAGCGCACCAGGGGCCAGTGCCCGGAATTGACCGCCTTGCGCTGCTCTTCCAGGCCCTTTTCCATGTCGATGCCGTGGGCGATGCAGTGCGAGTAGGCGATGATCAGGGCGGGACCGTCGTAGGCCTCGGCCTCGAGCATGGCCTTCAACGCGTGGGCGGGGTTGGCGCCGAGGGAGATGCGGGCGACGTAGATGTTGCCGTAGGACATGGCGATCATGGCCAGGTCTTTCTTGGGCATCGGCTTGCCGCCGGCCGCGAACTTGGCCACCGCGCCGATCGGGGTCGACTTGCTCATCTGGCCGCCGGTGTTGGAGTAGACCTCGGTATCGAGGACCAGAACCTTGACGTTCTTGCCGGAAGCGAGAACGTGGTCGAGGCCGCCGTAGCCGATGTCGTAGGCCCAGCCATCACCACCCACGATCCAGACGGAACGTTTGACCAGGAAGTCGGCGATCGGCAACAGCCGCTTGCCTTCGATCTCGGTGCAGCCCTTGAGCACGGCCTTGAGCCTCGCCACGTTCTCCCGTTGTGCCTCGATGCCGGCCGGGGTCGACTGGTCGGCCTTCTTGACCGCCTCGAAGAGGGGTTTGGCATCGACGCAGCTCTTGCACTTGCACTGCTCGAGGGCGTTGACCAGCTCGTAGGCCTGTTCGCTGATCTTGTCGCAGGCGAGGCGCATGCCCATGCCGAACTCGGCGTTGTCTTCGAACAGGCTGTTCGACCAGACCGGCCCGCGCCCGTCGGCGCGCTGACAGTAGGGGGTGGAGGGCATGTTGCCGCCATAGATCGAGCTGCAGCCGGTGGCGTTGGCGATCATCAGGTGGTCACCGCAGATCTGGGTGAGCAGCTTGATGTAGGCCGTCTCGCCGCAGCCGGCGCAGGCGCCCGAGAACTCGAACAGGGGCCGCACCATCTGGGAGCCCTTGATGGTCTTGATGTCGTAAAGGGAAGGATCGGGTTCGGGCAGCTCGAGGAAGAACGTGAAGTTCTCGCGCTCGGTCTCGCGCAGGGGCAGTTGTGGCGCCATGTTGATGGCCTTGGTGGTCAGTTTGGCACCGTCGGGCCCTTTCTGGTGGGCGGGACAGACGAAAACGCAGGTGCCGCAGCCGGTGCAGTCTTCCGGGGCGACCTGCACGGTGAAGGCCAGTTCCTTGTCCTTGTAGCCCATGGCTTTGCAGCTCTTGAAGGTCTTGGGAGCCTTCTCGAGCAGCTTGGGATCATACACCTTGGTGCGAATGGCGGCGTGGGGACAGACCAGCGAACACATGCCGCACTGCACGCAGGTTTTTTCATCCCAGACCGGGATGCGGGTGGCGACGTTGCGCTTCTCGTATTGAGTAGTGGCAGTGGGGAAGGTACCGTCGTCGGGCATCTTGGAAACCGGGATTGTGTCACCCTTGCCCGCCATCATGGGGCCAAGGACCTCTTTGACGAAGGTCGGGGCATCATCGGGCACCGGCGGCTTGATGTGGAACGTCGAAGTAACCTGGGAAGGCACTCGCACCTCTTCCAGTTTCTCGAGAGCCAGATCGACCGCTTTGCAGTTCATCTGTACGACTTCGTCGCCCTTCCGGCCGTAGGTCTTCTTCAAGGCCGCTTTGATCTCCTTGACGAACACGTCGCGGGGCAGGATTTTGCTGATTTCGAAGAAGGCGGTCTGCATGACGATGTTGATGCGGTTGCCCAGACCGATGCCTTCGGCCAGTTTGAGGGCGTCGATCACGTAGAAGCGGGCCTTCTTGTCGATGAGAGCCTTCTGGGTCTCGATCGGCAGTTTGTCCCAGGTCTCCTTGCCGCTGAAGGGGCTCTCGAGCAGGAAGGTGCCGCCCTCGCGCAGGTCGGCCAGCATGTCGTATTTCTCGAGGAAACTGAAGTTGTGGCAGGCGATGAAGTTCGCGCTGGTGATCAGGTAGGGGCAGCGCAGGGGCTTCTTGCCGAACCGCAGGTGCGAGACGGTCATGCTGCCGGACTTCTTCGAATCGTAGACGAAGTAGCCCTGGGCATAGTTGTCGGTGACGGTACCGATGATCTTGATCGAATCTTTGTTGGCGCCGACGGTGCCATCGGAACCCAGACCGTAGAACTTGGCGCAGAAGGTCGAGGGATCGCTGGTTTCGACCGAGGCGCCGACCTTCAGGCTGGTGTTGGTCACGTCTTCGGTGATTCCGACGGTGAAGTGGTTCTTCGGCTCTTTCTGGTTCAGATTGTCGAAGATGGCGAGACACTGGGCCGGGGTGAATTCCTTGGACCCGAGGCCGTAGCGGCCGCCCACCACCTTGGGCCATTGCTGGAAGGGAGCGATCTTGCGCTCGAGGGCTTCCCCAATGCCGTTGCGGATATCGATGTAGAGAGGTTCACCGAGGGAGCCTGGTTCCTTGGTGCGGTCCATGACCGCGACGGACTTGACGGTGGCGGGGAAGGCCTTGACCATGTGATCGACCGAGAACGGGCGGTACAGGCGAACCTTGATCAAGCCGACCTTCTCGCCTTTGGCGGTCAGATAGTCGACGACCTCGTGCATGGTTTCAGCGCCGCTGCCCATGATCACGACCACGCGTTCGGCATCGGGGGCCCCGACGTAATCGAAAAGGTGGTACTGACGGCCCACCACCTTGGCGAAGGCATCCATCTGCTTTTGCACGATGGCGGGGCATTTCGCATAGTAAGGGTTGACTGTCTCACGCCCCTGGAAGTAGACGTCGGGGTTCTGGGCGGTGCCGCGCATCTTAGGGCGATCTGGAGTCAGGCCGAGCTGCCGGTGCTTGTTGACCAGCTCATCAGGCAGCATCTGCCGCATCTGGTCGAACGACACGATCTCGCAGCGGTTGACCTCGTGGGAGGTGCGGAACCCGTCGAAGAAATGGACGAACGGCACCCGCGAATCGAGGGCCGCAGCCTGGGAGATCAGGGCCAGATCCATCACTTCCTGGGGGGAGCCGGCGGCGATCAGTCCCCAGCCGGTCTGGCGAACGGCCATGACATCGCTGTGATCACCGAAGATCGACAGAGCCTGACAGGCCAGGGAGCGGGCCGAGACATGGAAGACGGTCGGCGTCAGTTCGCCGGCGATCTTGTACATGTTCGGGATCATCAGCAGCAGCCCCTGGGAGGCGGTAAAGGTGGTGGTCAGGGCGCCGCTGGTCAGCGAGCCGTGCACCGCGCCGGCGGCGCCGCCTTCGGACTGCATCTCGACGACCTGGGGTACGCTGCCCCAGATGTTCTTTTCGCCGCGGGCGCTCTTCTCGTCGGCGATCTCCCCCATGTTGGAGCTGGGGGTAATGGGATAGATAGCGATGACTTCGTTGGTGGCGTGGGCCACGTATGCCGCGGCGGAGTTGCCGTCCAGCATGTCATAGGTTTTTTGGGTCTCGGACACGATCGACCTCCTGCGTAATGTACGGGGAACGGCCCCGGATGAACGAAAACGCCGGTATCCTACGGCATTTTAGGCCCATAGTCAATGCCTTGCCCCACCTCAGCCCTGCAAACACGCCTCGAAACATGCGAGAGATGTTTCCCACATTTTTCGCGGTCTCCGAAACATCGAAAAAATTCTTTGAACCTGGAGAGCCAAGATGGTGTAATCTTGAGTGACCGTGGGTTTCCAATATCACCACAAAGCTACAGGAGGAAAGAACATGAAGCGAACCCTGAAAGCCGGAGTGTATGTCCTGATCCTTTCCATGATGGCGGTCACCCTGACGGGGTGCAAGATCGACCTGGCCAAGATCGGAGAATTCATCACCAAGATCGCCGACGTCATCAGCAAAGTCGCCACGGGCATCAAGTCGTTTGGCGAGAACCTGAAGAAGAACGGGGTCATCGACCTCGGTGGCGTGGGCAGCGACACCGCCAGCATCGCGAGCGGCACCGCCACTGCCTCCGATTCGATCACCATCAATCCCAACGATACCGCCAGCGGCACGGCCAGCCAGACCCCCAAGGTGGGCCGCTCCGAAGCCGCCAACGAGGAAGAAACCCCCGGGGAATAACCCATCCTCAGGCAGTTGCCCTCTCCTGCCCGGTCACCTGACCGGGCAGGTTCCGTCAAGCAGCGGATCGGGAAGGGCGAGGAGACGCCTCCGGATCTCGCCCGCCAGGCGACGGATCTCGCTGCCTGGACGGCCGTCCGGTGCGAGGGGAAGACGGAAGGGATCGCCGACCCGCACCCGCACCGTCCCGACGCGGGGGATCCGGTCACCCGGCGGCAGGATCTCGGGGAGTCCGAACAGGGCGACCGGCACGACCGGACACCGGGCCCGCCAGGCGAGGCGAGCCGCATACTGGATTCCCGCGGAGGTGGCCACGGTTGCCTCGGCGCAGAAGACGCCGACATGGTCCCCGGTCCGGAAGAGGGCGCGGCCCTGCCGAATCAAGGCGCGGCCGTCCCCTCCCGGAACGAACGGCAGATGGCCCATCCGCCGCAGGACATGGCCGACCAGCGGCCATTGAAAACAGTCAACCGGCAGGACGAACCGGACCGGGCGCGGCAAGGTCGCCGCCAGCACCAGCACCTCGAGCAACCCGCCGCCATGAACGACCACCACGGCCCCAGGGGCCAGGGCCTCGAGGTGTTCGGCACCCCGCACCGCCACCGACAGGTCGAAGGCGCCCAACCAGCCGGCGGCCAACGTCCGCGCCCACCCGAAGGCGGGAGGCAGGAGGGAATCGCCACCCGATGAAGGCGGCGAAAACGGGGGGGATGTCATCCGTAGGGCGAACGGGACCGGCTACCGATCACGGTTCCCGGGGAGACGGTTGAGGGCGCGGTTGATATTGTAGGGTTCGAGGACCATCGACAAGATCAAGGCCCGGCACACATCCTGGCGGGACCAGCGACGGCCTGCAGCCTGTTGAGACATGGTGATGGGGACAGCGGGGCTTCGCGGGCCAATGAGGCTGACCCCTTCCCCGCCCAGTTCTTCGAGGTTCACCCGACCGTCGAGCGATTCCATCTGATCGAAGTTGGTCCCCCAGTCGGGATGATCGACCGGATGGGGAGACACGTGCTCGTGCCCCGACTTCCGTTCGGGGCGCCGCTTCTTGGGCTTCTTCTTGGCCACCGGGGCCCGTTCCGCTTCCTCAGCCTCGTGGAAGGTGGCCGGGGCTCCCCAATTGGAGGCAACGTCTTCTTCCCCGGCGCTGGCGGAGGATTCCCAGGCGGTCGCATCGGACTCGACGGTGCGGCGACGAACCGGTTCTTGGCGGATTTCGAACGGAGACGGAGGAGGATTACCCGGGGGAGGGAGAGCAGTCCCTTGATTCTTGAAGAAGTCGTCGATGGAGCCGAGATCGCCCAGGTCGCTGTCCGGTTGGGAGGGGATGCGCTTTTTCACCTCGCTGTAAATGGACGCGACGATGAAGACGATCGCGACGACGATCTCGAAGATGCCGTCCATGGCGCCGCGGGGTGGATCAGGCCTTGTGGGCGGGGCCGACCTGGGTCACCGGTTCCATCATGTGGCCCAGCGACTTGCGCATCTCGGTGTCGGCCCCGATGTTCTTGAGGGTGTAGTAGTCAAGGATGCCCAGATTGCCGTCCTTGAGAGCGCTGGCGATGGCCTGCGGCACGGTCGATTCGGCCTCGACCAGGCGGGCGCGCATCTCCTGCTCCATGGCGCGCATCTCCTGTTCCTTGGCTTCCGCCATGGCGCGGCGCTCGGCGGCCTTGGCCTGGGCGATCTTCATGTCGGCCTCGGCCTGATCGATCTGGAGCTTGGCGCCGATGTTGCTGCCGATATCGACATCGGCGATGTCGATCGACAGGATCTCGAAGGCGGTCTTGGCGTCGAGCCCTTTCTCCTGCACGGTCTTGGAGATGCGGTCGGGGTTCTCGAGAATCTCCTTGTGCGATTCGGCCGACCCGATGGTGGTGACGATGCCTTCGCCGACGCGCGCCAGGATGGTGTCTTCGGTGGCACCGCCGATCAGCTTGGTAATGTCGACCTTGACGGTGACCCGGGCGATGGCCTTGACCTGGATGCCGTTCTTGGCCATGGCTGCCACCAGGGGCGTGGTGATGACCTTGGGTTTGACGCAGAGTTTGACGGCCTCAAGCACGTCACGGCCGGCCAGGTCGATGGCGGTGGCCTGCTTGAAGTTGAGAGGGATGCCGGCCCGCTGGGCGGCGATCAGGGCCGAGACGACCCGGCTCACATTCCCGCCCGCCAGGTAATGTGACTCGAGGGCCTGCAAAGAAATCTCGAGCCCTCCCTTGTACCCCATGATGGCGGGATTGATGATGGCGTGGGGCACGACCCCGCGCAGGCGCATGCCGATGAGGTCGATCAGGCCGACCGGAACACCGGAGGCAAGGGCACTCACCCACAGTCCGATCGGGATGAAGTAGGTGATGACGAATAGGAGGACGAGCCCCCCAACGATGATGATGGCGAGAACTCCAGGTTCCATGGCGACCTCCCCGGGATCCTCCCGGAATGGGTTTCGGTACAGGTCCAGTCAACTATCTGGCATGCCTTCGAAAAAGTCAAGCATTGGGGAAAACCTCGGGAATTCACCATCTCATGATGGTGAATCGGGTGCGAGGGACATGCCTACCGGCTGATGAGAGAGTTTCCTGGGTCAGGAGTCGGGAGACGGTGGGTGGAGGGGAATGACGATGATGCTGCCGCTCTTGACCTTGGTGACTTTGATGCGAGTGCCCCGCGGCACGAACTCCCCGTCGGAAATGACATCGAGGCGCTCGTCACCGATGCGGGCGATCCCGGAAGGGCGCAGATCGCT
>CALLCO010000061.1 GCA_937998695.1 Candidatus Ozemibacteraceae bacterium | reverse complement strand
CCCCCGCCCCTTCCTCCGGGTAACGCCTCCGAAAAGGTCTGGGCATTCACCGTGGAAGAGAAGCAGGGCCATCCGGTGCATGAGCCGGAAACCGTAAGAGCCGGGGGAAGAGCCGCAGGCCAGTCACCTGCCTGGCTTTCGAGACTGGCTTGCCCTCTAGCCCCCGCACTGGACCGCCCCATTGCATTCGCTGCCATCCTCTTCCTGGTGACCTGGGGGGGAACAGGTTCCCCGCTCGCCGCCCAGTCACGCGAAGCGCTGCAGGTAGAGACGGCGGTAGCGTCGGCGGCGACGGTCGCCCCGGTGCTTCGCCTGACCGGGACCCTCGAACCGGTCTGGCAGGCCGCCCTGGCCGGCACCCAGGGGGGGCGACTGCGTGAGGTGCACGGGGAGCCGGGCGAGGTGCTCGCCTCCGGGGCGCTGGCCTGGGCCCTCGACGAGGAGGAGGCCCGCCACGCCCTGACCACCGCCGAGGCAGCGACCCGGGTGGCCGAACGACGTCTCGGGGAAATGCGAGCCGGGGTCCGCCGCGAGGAGATCGACCGGTTGACCGCCCTGCGCGGCGAGGCCGATTCCTTCCTCGCCCAGATCCGGGCCGAAAAGAACCGCCTGGGCCGCCTGTTCGACCAGGAGCTGGTCTCTCCCGCCAAGTGGGACGAAATCGGCTTTCGCGAGAAGATGGCGGAGCGCCAGGTGGCGGCGGCCGAGGCGGCTTTGCAGGCGGCCCGGTCCGGCCCGACCCCCGAACAACTGGCCGTGGGACAGGCTCAAGTCGAACAGGCGCGAGCGCAAGCGGCCCAGGCCCGCCGGCGCCTCGACGAGAGCCGGGTCTACGTCCCGCGCGAGGCCCGCGTCACCGCCCGGCTGCGCCACCCCGGTGAAACCGTGGCCCCCGGCGAACCCGTCCTGCGGCTGGTTTCGCTCGATCCCATCAAGGTCCGCTTCCATGTCGGCGAGTCGCAGGTCGGGCGGCTGCGCGTACCCGGCCCTGTGCAGGTCAGCGTTCCCGCGGGGGGCCCGGCCGTTCCCGGCACGCTGACCGCCGTCATTCCGCAGTGCGACCCGGCCACCCGCCGGGTGCCGTGCGAGGCTCTGCTGGCCAATCCTGACGGGCGCCTCCTGCCCGGCCAGTCGGCCGAGGTCGCCCTCGAGCTGCCCGCCCTCACCGGCATCCTGATTCCCCGCCCCGCGCTGGTGGAGCGGGACGGCCGCTCGCTGGTCTTCGCCGTCGAGGAGGGCCGGGCCCGGGCCCGCCCGGTCCGGGTGCTGACACACCTCGACGGGACCAGCCTCATCGAGGGGCTGCCCGCTGGCGTTCCCGTGGTGACCCGCGGAGCGTTCGGCCTGCAGGATGGAGCGGCCGTCCAGGTTCCCCCGGTCTCCCTGCCAACCCCGTGAGGCACCTTCCCTCTTCCCGCACGGGCCAAGGGGGGCGGCCCGGTGGCGACGCCGTGATGGCCAGGCCGGGAAAGGCACCGGGATGAATCTGCCACGATCCTCGATCCGGCATCCGGTGACGGTGGTCATGCTGGTGCTGCTGGCCGTGACCTTCGGGTTGATGGCCTTGTTCGAACTGCCCACCGACATGTTTCCCGAGATCGCCTTCCCCGTCATCTCCGTGGTGACCCGCTATCCGGGGGCCGCTCCCGAAGAGGTCGAATCGATGGTCACCGAACCGCTCGAGGAGGCGCTGTCGACGGTGCACGGGGTGTCGAACGTCACCTCGGTCTCGCAGCACGCGCTGTCGATGGTCAACCTCGAGTTCGACTGGGGCTCGGATCTCGCCGCCGCCGCCTACGACGTGCGCGACGCCATCCAGTATGCGCGACGGTTCCTGCCGGACGACATCACGCAGCCCGCGGTGGTCAAGATCGACCTGTCGAAGATGCCGATCTACGTCGGCACCCGGCGCGGACGGCGGAGCCTGACCGCCTTGCGCCGGCTCGCCGAGAAGGTGTTGAAGCCGCGCCTGGCCCGCATCGACGGGGTGGCCGCCCTCGGCATCATCAGCGCGGAGGAGGAGGAGATCCTGATCGAAGCCCGTCTCAAAGCCCTCGAAATGCTGGGTCTGGGCATGAACCATCTGCTGTCACTGCTGACGACGATCAACCGCAACATCCCGGGCGGGGATTTCGAATTCGGTGGCCGGTCGATCTCGGTGCGCACCATCGGCGAACACGCGACGGTCGAGGAGATGGCCGAGCTGCCGCTGTTCGCGCCGGCCGACGGCCCGGTCGTCACCCTGGGCCAGGTGGCGGGGGTCCGGCGCGGCATCAAGCGCCAGAATGTCAGCATCCAGCGCAATGGCGAGACCTGCCTGGCCATCCAGATCATGAAGCAGTCGGGCAAGAACTCGGTCAAGATCCTCGGCGAGGTCAACGCCGAGATCGAGAAGATCAAGCGGGAACTGCCCGACGACGTCAAACTCGAGATCGTGTTCGACCAGTCGGAATTCATCAACCAGGCCGTCTCGTCAGTCACCGCCAACCTCGTTCTGGGCGGAGTGCTGGCCCTGGCGGTGCTGGCGCTCTTTCTGGGCCGGCTCTCGCTGCTGGTCATCATCGGCCTGGCCATCCCCCTGGCGGTCGTGGTCAGCTTCATTCCGATGTTCATGGTGAAGTACACCCTGAACATGATGTCGCTGGGCGGGTTGGCCCTCGGAGTGGGCATGTTGGTCGACAACGCCATCGTCGTGCTCGAGAACATCGACCGGCACCTGGTCATGGGGAAGGACCCCGCCCGCGCGGCGGAAGACGGCACCAGCGAGGTGCCGGGGGCGATCACCGGCTCGACCCTGACCACCATCATCATCTTCACGCCGTTCCTGCTTTCCCAGGGCATGGCCTCCCGGCTGTTCACGCAACTCGGATTGACCGTCAGCGTCTCATTGCTGGCCTCGTTGCTGTTGTCGCTGACGCTGGTGCCAATGATGGCCGCCTTCCTGATCAAACCGGGAGCCGAGGCTCCCCTGGCCCCGCCCCGCGGCCTGTACCGACGCCTCATCGAGGGGGCCCTGGCCCGGCCCCGCACGGTGCTGGCGGGATTCGCCCTCGCCTTCGTCACCGTGGTCGGCGGCCTGGGGTCGCGCCTGGGCGTAGAGTACATCCCCATCGCCGACGACGGCATGATCGGCAGCCCGTTCAAACTGCCGATCGGCATGTCGCTCGACGCCTCGCGGCAGGCCCTGGCTCCCCTGATGCACAAGCTGGCCAGCGACAGCCGCGTCTTCTCGGTCTTCTGCCGGATCGGCCTGCCGGAAGGGGCCGAGGAAGCGGGCGTGATCATCGGTCTGGCCGACACCAACGAGGGCGAGTTCTTCGTGCGCATGTTCCCCAAGCGCCGGCGGTCGGTCACCACGCGACAGTTCCTCGAGGAGGTGCGGCAGGAGGTGGCCCGCATCCCCGGCCTCGAAATGAACCTGCGCCAGTCGTTCGAACAGTTGTTCAGCACCAACCAGAAGGCCATCGTCATCCACGTGCTGAGC
Source organism: Candidatus Ozemibacteraceae bacterium (assembly GCA_937998695.1). GTDB lineage: Bacteria > Muiribacteriota > Ozemobacteria > Ozemobacterales > Ozemobacteraceae > Ozemobacter. Next base: position 15,173 of record CALLCO010000061.1, on the reverse strand, counting down.
AACCACCTGCCGACCCTGAAAGGTGTGATGGCCGAGATCAAGCGCCGGCTCGCCGCCGTTCCCGGGGTGCGCGACCTCGACACCGACCTGTAGGGCGGCAAGCCGGAGTTCCGGGTGCGGGTCCACCGCGATCTCGCCATGCAGGCCGGGTTGTCGGTCGGGCAGATCGGCGAGGCCGTGCGCACCGCTCTGCAGGGCTGCAAGATCGGCATCTTCCGCAGCGAGGGGGAGGAGATCTCCATCCGGCTGGTCGGTCCCCCGACCCTGCCGGCCGAACCCGAAGCGCTGCTCGACCTTCCCCTCGAGGTCCCGGCGGGAAGCGAGCGCGACGCCCCACCCGCCCCGACCGGCCTGGGCGGGACCAGGGCAGGTGCGGGCGCCAGTGGAGCCCCCGGCCGCGCGCCACGGGTGGTGACCCTGCGCCAGGTGGCCATACTCGAAACCGGGGATGGCGAAGAAAAGATCCGGCACCAGCGGCAGATGCGCCAGGGCAGCGTCGCCGCCAATTACGCGGGACGGCCCCTGGGCGCGGTGATGGCCGACGTCAAGGCCGCCCTGGCCGACCTTCCCCTGCCCGAGGGGTACCACCTCGAACACAGCGGCAGCTACGAAGACCTGGTCGCGGTCATGCGACAGTTGTGGTGGGTGTTCGCGGTCGGCCTGCTGCTGGTCTACATGGTGCTGGCCTCGCAGTTCGAGTCGTTCCTCGACCCCTTCTGCCTGCTGTTCACCGTTCCCCTGGCGGCGATCGGTATGGTGCTGGCTTTGTGGGTCACGGGCGAGACCTTCAACATCAGTTCCGCGGTGGGGTTGCCGATCCTGATGGGCATCGTCGTCAACAACGCCATCGTGCTGATCGGCTTCGTGCAACAACGGCAACGGGAAGGGTTGCCCCTGCGGGAAGCGCTGCTCGAGGCGAGCACCGCCCGGCTGCGGCCGATTTTGATGACCTCGCTGACCACCGTGCTCGGCCTGGTGCCCCTGGCGCTCGGCCTGGGCGAGGGCACCGAGTTCCAGCAACCCATGGCCATCGCCATCATCGGGGGGCTGTCGTTCGCCACCCTCTTGACCCTGGTCGTGATACCCTGTATGTATCTCCTCTTCAACGAGCGGAAGGCGGCACCGACCGGGTGACCGACCCACGCCACCGGCCCGCGTCGTGCCCCGCTCCGCCCTGATCGCGAACCACCCCGCCCCAGGAGGCTCCCATGGCCAAGGTCGCCCAGCTGGAATTCAAATCCCCCGACGCCACGTCCGTTTCGGTGGCGGGCGACTTCAATGACTGGGCCGGCTCGGCCAAGGGGAAGTTCGATCCCGCCGGCTGCCGCATGACGGCCACAGACCCCGGGCACTGGGTGTTTCCCCTGACGGGGGTCGCCACCGGCCGCCACGAGTTCAAGTTCATCATCGACGGGGAATGGGAGCCCGGCCCCAACCGGTGTTTCTTCCTCGACGACAAGGGACGCTTGACCGACCCCACAGGCGGCATCATCATCGCCGTGCTGGAAGACCAGCGCACCGTCCGCATCCAATTCAGCTCGCTGGCCACCTTGCCTCGCTTCCTCGAAAAGGAAGCGTTCCGCATTTTGCCGCAGGGGACGATCTTGAGCATGACCCGGCGGGAAGGCCTGCGCGGCAGCGGGGAGGTCATCGATCTCCACTGCCGCGACCTCGACCCGACCGCCCCCCTGCAGGTCGAGGTGAAGGGGCTGGGCGACAAGCCGGTGGTGCGGCCCATCCACCCGGATGGCCTGTTCCAGAAGGCGTTTCGTTCGACCAAACCGCTCGGCCCGCGGGTGGAGGGCTCGCCGCCCGCCACTGTCTTTCGGGTGTTCGCGCCACGCGCGCAACGGGTGGTCCTGCACCGGTTCTCCGATCCCACGATGGAACGTTCGTTGGGCACGCATCCGGGCACCCGCGATGAGGACGGGGTCTGGGAGATGCGGGTGCCCGGCACCCACTGGAACACCTACTACGGGTTCAGCGTCGAAGGCCCGGCAGGCGAAGGGGAAGGGTTCAAACCCGACCGGATTTGGCCCGACCCCTGGGGGTTCGCCTCGGTCTTCCACACGGGGCCGTCGATCCTGATCGACCGGGAAGCCCATGGACACGGGTTCAAAGGCTGGACCGACCAGGGGTTCCGCCCGCCCCGGAAATGTGATCTCGTCATCTACGAGGCTTCGGTGCGCGATCTGACGTCCCACCCCAGTTCCAAGGTGGTCAAGGAGCGCCGGGGCAAATACCTTGGCCTGGCCTCGACCATCGGCACCGGGACCGGCCTCGATCATTTGAAAGCGCTCGGCGTCAACGCCATCGAATTCTTGCCCATCTTCGAGTTCGACGACCAGCCCCCCGGTACCTACCATTGGGGGTATATGCCGTCGTTGTTCTTCTGCCCCGAGGCCTCGTACGCCCTGCACACCCTTGGCGGGCAGATCAACGAATGCAAGGCCATGATCGACGCCTGTCACCGTGCCGGTCTGGCCGTGCTGCTCGACGTGGTCTATAACCACACCGGCGGCCCCGACGTGCTAATGGGATTCGACAAGAAGTATTTCTACCGCCACGACGGCAATTTCGCCTTGTACAACTACAGCGGGTGTGGCAACGACTTCAAGAGCGAGAACCCGATGGCGCGGCGCCTGATCATCGACAGCCTCGAATACTGGGTGCGGGAATACCATGTCGACGGATTCCGGTTCGACCTGGCCGAGTTGATCGACCTCGACACCCTGCAGGCGCTCGAGGAGCGGTTGCGGCAGATCAAGCCCGACATCATCCTGATCGCCGAGCCCTGGAGCTTCCGGGGGTCGCTGAAGGGGCGGCTGAAGGGCACCCCGTGGGCGAGCTGGAATGACGATTTCCGCAACCGGGTCAAGGAGGTGGCGCTGGGCAAAGCCGACGGGGCCAGTCTGCTGCCGCTCCTGAGCGGGTCACTCGAACTGTGGACCGACCACCCGCTCGAGTCGGTCAATTACGTCGAATCGCACGACGACTACACGCTGACCGATTTCCTGTCGCGGCGCGGCGACCACGACGGGTCGAAGCATTCCGAGACCGACGTGAAGCGGAACCTGTTCTGCGCGGCAGCCGTGCTGCTGTCCGCCGGCATCCCGATGCTGGCCCAGGGGCAGGAAATGCTGCGCAGCAAGCGGGGCAACCACAACAGCTACAACGCGGGCGACGAGGTCAACACGGTCGATTACGGGCTGCGCGAGAAGAACGCGGCCGCCTACGCCTGCTACCGGGACCTGATCGCCTTTCGCCAGTCGGAGGCCGGCCGGATCATCCGGGAAGCCGACCCCGCCACCTGCCGGGCCGCCGAACGGTTGAGCGGCTCGAAGCCGGGCGCGGCCGGCCTGTTCTGGAAGTCACCGGCCGCTTCCCCGCTGGCCCCGCCGGGGCCGAGCCCTTTGCTGGTGTTGTTCAACGGGGAATCCCACGCCCACGCCGCGTTCAAGGTCAAGCTGCCACCGGGTCTCTGGATGCGGGTCATCGGCAACCACCGCCTGTACCGTCCGAACGATTTCACCCGCCGGGAGATGCTGATCACCCAGGCTGACGAGGAACCGGCGACCTTCGACCTGCCGCCCCTCGGGTTCGAGGTCTGGATGCCCAAGCACCGCATTCCGGCAGGACCATGAGTGACGGGAGCATGAGCGGCGGCCCTCCGGAGCGACTGGACGAAGCCGCGCCCCACCCCGACCCCCGACCCTGGCCCGGGGATGGTTCCCTGCCCCGCGACAGCGCCCCCCCCGCCCTGCGGCCTCCCAGGGCGATGTTCCTTATCACCGCGTTCGTCGGGTCGTTCCTGCTGTTCTTCGTCCAACCGTTGGCCGGCAAGGAGCTGCTGCCGCTGGCGGGGGGCAGTTTCATGGTGTGGGCGGTGGCGCTGGCCTTTTTCCAGGTGGCTCTGCTCGGGGGGTCTCTGCTGGTGCATCTCTGGTTCGGCCGGGCGGTGTCGGGATGGCGGATGATCTGCTACCTGACTCTGGTCGCCGCCGCCCAGGCTGCGTGGGTGCCGGTTGAGCGGTTATCCGCCCCCGGGGAGTCGTTCGTGGCGTGGGAATGGTGGTCGCTGACCGCCTTGGCGGGCCTGCCGTTCCTGGCCCTGGGCACCGGGCAGCTCACGCTGCAGCGCTGGTGGCAGGCCGGTGCTGGCGGGGACCCCGGATTCATCTTCGCCGCCTCGAACGCCGGGTCGCTAGCCGGCCTGCTGGCCTTCCCGCTGCTGATCGAACCGCGGTGGGCCTCGCCGCAGATCTGGGCCGGCTGGCACCTCGGAACCCTGGCGTGGGTGGCTGGCCTGGCGCTCTGTGCTCTCCTCCTTCGCCGCCGGTCCTCGCCCGACACACCGGTGGCAGGCCCGAATGCCCCCCCCGCTATTTTCGGATTCACATGCGGACCGAACGCCCCACCCACGACCGCCGAGGGCCCTCCCGCCCCCGGTGGAGAAGCCATCGGACCTGCCTTGCCACGAGGCACCGGGGAGCTGGAAACGGCCCCAACGACTTACGCGGCCCCCGAGGTGCCCGAAACCCCTGACGCCCCCGAGGTCCCTGAAGGATTTGCCGAACTGGCCGCCCTGTTCGGTGGGTGCGCCTGTCCGTTGGCCACCACCGCCCCGGACCCGCCACCCGCCTGGACCTTCATCGACCAGGCCCTGCCCGCGATGGCGGGGGCGACCCTGCTGGCGGCCACCACCAACCTCATGACCATGGACGTGGCGGCCTTTCCCCTCCTGTGGGTCATTCCCCTGGCCCTCTATTTGATCACCTGGATCAAGGCATTTGCCGCCACCCCGCCCGATCTGACCTGGTGGGAGGACCATTTCCCCGATCTGCTGACGGCCGGCTTCGCCTTGTACCTGATCAGCCAACTCGGATTCACCCTGGAAGCCACCGTCAAGGGGGCGGGCTTCCTGTTCGTCTTGTACTATCTCGCCCTGTTCTGTCACACAGCGGCCCGCCACCGTCGCCCCGACGAGTCGGCCGGTCTGACCGGCTATTACCTCGCCCTGGCGGTCGGTGGAGCCCTGGGCAGCCTGTTCGTGGGGCTGCTCGCGCCGGTCCTGTTCTCCGGGTTGGGGGAATACCCGTTCGCCCTGTTCCTGGTCGCCTGGGCCGTCTGGCGGAACCCAGGGGGGGCCCCGGCGGTCAGCGAGCGGCGACCGGCTTTCTCGCTGCTGGACCTGGTGTCCGAGGGCGGCATCTGGGGGGGGGCCGATCCGTTCCTGCCCATCCGAATCGGCGGATTGCTGCTGATCGCGGGGATCCTGCCCGCCGCCTTCAACCGGGGCATGCCCGAGACCGGCCCCTTCCTGGTGACCGCGGCGGTCGGGGCCATGTTCTATATCGGCCACTCCCTGCGCGAGGCGGCCCGGCGCGGCCACCACCGGGCCTTCACCGTGCTGATCGTGGCCCTCTGCCTGCTCGGCCTCGACGCCTGGGGCACGAGCGGGGCGCTGCGCGAGGCCCTGCGCAATTTCTACGGTCTGTACAAGGTATACGACAGCGGTGCGACCCGATTTCTGCAGATGGGGTCGACCCTGCACGGTCACGAGTCACTGGCGCCGGAGTCGCGGGGCCAGCCGCTTTACTACTATCATCCCGCCACCCCGATCGGCACGTTCCTGGGGCGCCGGCCGGCCACCTGGCAACGGATGGGGGTGGTCGGCCTGGGCGCGGGCATCCTGGCCGCCTTCGGCGAGGCGGGGCAGGCCATCGAGTTCTTCGAGCTCGACCCCGACGGCCTGGGACTGGCTCGGCGGTGGTTCAGCTACCTCGACCACAGCCCGGCCTCGGTGACGGTGACCGTCGGGGACGGCCGGCTCGCCCTGCGGGCCACCGCCACCGGCGCCTTCGACCTGCTCGTGCTCGACGCCTTCAGCAGCGACGCCATCCCGCTCCATCTGCTGACGGTCGAGGCCATCGCCGAGTATCGACGCGCCCTGCGCGACGACGGGATGCTGCTGTTCCACGTCTCGAACCGGCACTTCGACCTGCGCCGGCTGCTGGTGGGAGCAGCCGGTCAGCTCGGTTTGGAAGTGCAGCTGGCCGAGAACCCCGACCCGGAAGACCCCCTGGTCTATCCGACCCGCTGGGTGGCCATGGGCTCCCCTGCCGGGATGGGGCGTCACCTCGAGGGGCTCCCCGGGTGGGCCCCGCCCGCCTCGGGGACGATTCCCCTGGAGCCCTGGACCGACCGTTTCTCCAGCCTGTGGTCGATCCTGGGGTCGATTCAGGAGTTCCGCATCCCCAATCGGCCCCGGCGCGCCCCCTGAACCGGTTCACGACGGCCTTCGTCCGTGGCTCGGCGGAGGGTCACCGCCCCTCAACGTTCGCCTGCGGGGACCACCCCAGGGGGGCTTCTTCCACTGGAAAGAGGGGTGAGAATCCGCCCGGTCAGCGCTCGGGCAGAGGCACCACGCGATAGATCTCCTCGATGGTGGTGACGCCGCGCCGGACCTTGTCGAGGGCATCCTCGAACATGGGGGCGGGCAGCAGCAGCTCGAGTTCCCGCTCGGAGGGGATGCCGTGGCTGCGGGCAAACAAGCGCCGCAGAGCGTCGTGGAAGTCGAGCAATTCGAAGACCCCGGTCTGCCCATAGAAGCCTGTGCCGCGGCAATGGCCGCAGCCGGCCCCGCGCACGAAGGTGAGATCGGTGGGCAGCCGCGGCAGGGCGCTCAACAGGGCGGAGTCGGGGGCGTAGGGTTCCCGGCACTCGGGGCAGATGCGGCGCACCAGACGCTGGGCCAGCACCCCGATCAGCGTGATTGCCAGCAGGTTGGTATCGATGCCGAGGGTGCTGATGCGGTTGAGGGCCGAGACCGCATCGCGCGTGTGGAGGGTCGACAGGACGAGGTGCCCAATTTGGGCGGCACGCAGGGCCGCACTGGCAGTTTCCTCATCACGGATCTCGCCGACCAAAATGACGTCGGGATTTTGGCGGAGAAAAGACCGCACGTATTTGGCGAACGACATGCGGCCGTCGACCTGTTTTTGATTGACCTTGGGAATCTCGAGCTCGATCGGATCTTCGACCGTGAGGATCTTCAGGTGCCGGCTGGCGATGCTGCTCAACGCAGCGTACAGGGTGGTCGTCTTCCCGCTGGCGGTCGGTCCGGTCACCAGGAAGAGCCCACCCGGCGTGTGCATCAAGCGCTGGAAGCGCTCGAGCAGATCGGGATGCATGCCCAGTTCATTGAGGCTGAGCATCACTTTTCCGGCATAGATGAACCGAAAAACCACATCTTCGCCGTAGGGTCCCGGGATGATCGAGACGCGGAGGCTTATTTTCTGACGTGTCCCGTCGGGACCGGTGTAGAGGGCGTCGAAGTGGCCGTCCTGCGCCTGAAACCGTTCGACGATGTTCAGCTCGGCCAACACCTTGACGTGCGACACCAGCAAGCTGACGTTGGCGGGGGTGACGGGGGTGTTGACCTGGTAGAGCACCCCGTCGATGCGGAACCGCACGTCGACATCGTTGGCGTAGGTCTCGACATGGACGTCGGTGGCCCGCAGGCGCATCGCCTCCGACAGGATGTCGATGACCATCTTGGCCGCCGGTTGCCCGCGTTCGAAGGTGATGCGCCGGTCGGCTCCCAGGTCGATCTTGCGGGTTAACTGGTCGGCCGTGGAGGTCCGCTGGCCCGTCGCGCGGACCTCGCCCCCGAATCCGAAGGCCAGGGCGAGATCGATCTCGTAGTCGGTGAGCTGGATGGGCGCGATCTTGCGTTGCAGCCGGGTTTCGACCAGACCGATCAGGGAGGCGTTCCCGGGGTCGAGCATGCCCAGGGGAAGGCTCGCCCCGGGGTCGCCCTCAGGCAGCCGGCCCAGCACGACCACGTCATGTTGTCGGCAGAACTCTTCGTCCAGCAGCCGGATGGCGGACGGGTCGAGGTCGAACTGCGACAGCTCGGTGAAATCTTTCATGCGGTGGCCAGGGTTTCAACCCCTCCGCAGGGTACGACAACCCGGTAGGGAAATCAACCGAGGAAGCGGGCGCACCTTCCGCCATGGCTCACCCTCCCATGGCTAGGGTCGAGAGGTTCGGCAAGCACCCCCAGGATGATGTGACCGGCAGGCGGGTTGCCCTGGTCGGAACGGTGGGTTACCATTGGGCCTGAGTCCGGGGCCGACCCGGGTGACAGGAGGCGGTGATCGATGGGTGTTCCGATCCGGGTGATCTACCAAGGCGACCTGCACTGCGAGGCCGTCCACGGGCCATCGGGAAGCGTCCTGCGCACGGACGCCCCCGTCGACAACGGTGGCCGCGGCGAACTGTTCTCGCCGACCGACCTGGTGGCGACCGCCCTGGGGTCGTGCGTGCTGACCATCCTGGGCCTGCTGTCGCGCCAGCACGGCTGGCGCCTCGAGGGCACCCGCATCGACCTCGTCAAGGAGATGGCCACCGACCCGGTGCGCCGGATCGGCCGGCTGACGGCCGACGTCCATTTCCCGCCCGGCCTGGGCTTCACCGCCAAGGACCGCCTGGTCATCCAGCGGGCGGCCGACGCCTGCCCGGTCAAACACAGCCTGCATCCGGACGTGACCGTCGAGATCCGTTTCCACTTCCCCGCTCCTTGCGAGCCAGAAAGGAACGACCAATGAGCGACCTGAAGACCAAGATCCTCGACCTGCTGAAGAAGCACCACCTCGCCGTCCTGGCCACCATCACCGAGGACGGCAAACCCTGGGCCCGCTACGTGGCCGTCAACGTCGCCCCCGACCTGACGATCCGCACCGCCACCTTCAAGAATTCCCGCAAGGTGGCCCAGGTGAAGAAGAACCCCGAAGTCCATTTGACCTGCGGCTACGACGGGGACATGATGACCCCCTACGTGCAGATCCAGGGCCGGGCCGAAGTGATCGACGACAAGAAGGAACGCCATGACCTGTGGAACGACCACTTCAAGGCCTACTTCAAGGGCCCGGACGATCCCAATTACGTGGTGATGATCGTCCATCCCTACCGGATCGAACTGATGGCCGACGGGTCGCACCAACCCCAGGTCTGGACAAAATAACCGCCTGACCCTGAGCTCCCCAGCGACCAGTTGTCGCTCGCTCGGGGCGGTCGGAGCCCTGGGCGGCGGGGATGAAAGGACGCCCTCGCCCTCCGGGGTGATCAGGCCACGGCCGGTTCAGGTTGTTCCGTCCGAAGTGGGAATCTTGTCCCTCAAGAGGCTGTTGCGCGAAGGCCCAAAACAGCCCATTTTCATGTACCGTCCATTCGGAGATGCCTATCGGATCAGGGGCGTTATGTACACGACGAGCAAAAAACCGATTCAGGCAACAGGCTCTCAAGCGAGGCGAAACGTCAAGCCGTTCGGGCGGAATGCGGACTCTTGGCTACTTGTCGGCGTCCTGGTGGCAGGCGTCGAATTCGGGGCAACGGCCTTCGTTGGTTTCGCACTCCAACGTGCCCTCGGACTTTCCCTTGCAGACCTTTTTCATCCCGGTCTGACGGCGGGATTTGCGGTTCAGTTCGATTTTCTCTTCGCGCAGTTTGACGATTTCGTCATCGGACAACTGCTTCCTGGCGGGCATCATCATGGTTGGCTCTCCTGTGGTGATGGCGGCCGCGGACGGCCGATGAGTGGGCAGGATACCCATCCAGGGTCATTTTGGCAAGGGGGATCTGCCCACGGACGTTCAGCCCACCCTCTGGAACCCACTGTCCATGAATGATTCCGAGTTTCCGACCAACGACGAGGCGCCGCCCGGTCGGATGGATCGGCATATTGACACAGACCGGGGCCGATGGTACCGTAGGGTCGACATCGTCCTGGGTAACCCCGCAGGAATAGGAATGAGGGAGGGCTTTTCTCGGTTTTCGCCGTTTCCGGCCCGGCCGGCCCCAAGGGACCGACCGACCTCCCGGATCTGCCCCAGCCGATCCGTCATGGAATGCCCCGCGAGGGTCCCTTTCCCTGGGACCCTCGCCCAACGCAGACCGATCCCAGATCCCACCGAAGAGGAACAGTCATGGAACCCATCACGCTCACGCTCAAAGACGGCCAGAAGATCAAGATCGAACCGGGCAAGACCCTGCTCGACGTCATCAAATCGGGCGAAGTCAAGCCCCCCGACCCGGATGTCCCCTTCCTGTGCGCCCGCGTCGACAACGACGTGCGCAGCCTCGATTTCGCCCCCGGGATGGACTGCACCGTCGAATTCCTGACCTTCCAGACACCGGAAGGCCGCGAATGCTACCGCCGCTCGTGCACCTTCGTGCTGGCCCGTGCCGTCCTCGAACTCTACCGCAACGCCCGCCTGGCCATCGACCACTCGATCGGTGACGGGTTCTACTACGATCTCTACACCGACGTCCCGGTCTCCGAGACGATCCTGGGCTATATCACCGAGAAGATGCGCCACATCATCGCCAAGGACGAGCCTTTCGAGAAAAGGGTGCTAACGAGGGCCGAGGCGGTGGCGCTGTTCAAGAAAGAAGGATATCCCGAGAAGGCTCGACTGTTGCAAAACCTCAATACCGACCAGGTCGGGGTGGTCAACTCCTGGAAATACTACGATGTCGACCTGGGGCCCATGGTTCCCTCGACCGGCTACCTGAAGGTGTTCGAGTTGAAACAGTATTCATCGGGCTTCGTGCTGCTTTTCCCCAAGCAGAGCAACCCGACCGTCGTCTCCGACATCCGTAACCAGCCGAAGATCTTCTCGGTCTACCGAGAAAGCAAGGCCTGGGGGAAGATCCTCGAGGTGAACAACGTCGGCCGCCTCAACCAGATCATCCAGAACGGCGACATCAGCGACTTCATCAAGACCGCCGAGGCCTTCCACGAAAAGAAGATCGCCGCCATCGCCGACGAGATCACCCACCGCAAGGATTGCCGGATCGTCTTGATCGCAGGTCCTTCGAGCTCGGGGAAGACCACCTTCAGCAAGCGGCTGTGCATCCAGTTGCGGGTCAACGGCCGCCGGCCGGTCGCGCTGTCGCTCGATAACTACTTCCTCAACCGCGAGCAGACCCCGCGCGACGAAGAGGGGCACTATGACTTCGAGGACATCCACGCCCTCGATCTGAAACTGTTCAACCAGCACCTGTCGGAACTGCTGATGGGCCAGGAGGTCGGCGTCCCGCGCTTCGATTTCGGCAGCGGCTCACGCCGCAAGGAAACCGACCGCCTGCGCATCAACGAGGATCAGATCATCATCATCGAGGGCATCCACGGGCTGAACGACGAACTGACCGCCTCGGTGCCCGCCTCGGCCAAGTTCAAGATCTACATCTCGGCCCTCACCCAGCTGGTCATCGACGATTACAACCGCATCCCGACCACCGACACCCGCCTGATCCGGCGCACGGTGCGCGACAAGAAGTTCCGCAGCTACTCGGCCCAGGAGACGATCGACCGCTGGCCGTCGGTGCGGCGCGGCGAGGAGCGCAACATCTTCCCGTTCCAGGAAGGGGCCGACGCGGTCTTCAACTCGGCCGTGCCGTACGAGTGGGCGGTGCTGAAGACGTTCGTCGAGCCACTGCTGCTCGACATCCAGCCCGACAAGCGCTCCTACGGCGACGCCCGCCGGCTGCTGCGCCTGCTCAGCCTGTTCAAACCCCTCGACCCGCGCGAAGTGCCGCCCACCTCGATCCTGCGCGAGTTCATCGGCGGCAGCTCGTTCCACTATTGATCCCCCGGGTCTGCCTGGCAGTTCACCACAGAATCTGACATGCCTGAACCTTCAGACCCTCGGATGACGTGCTTCCAACCCGGGGCATCTCCGGACGGCCCCCGGCAACCATGCCCCCCAACACCCCTCCCCAGGACAGCCGATAATGCTCTATTCAGCATCCTGAGAGGTCGAACCCCACCTGAGCCTGTTGCGCGAATGGTCAAAACACCCCTTTTCATGAACCGTCCATTCGGAGATGTCGATCGGATCAGGGGCGTTATGTTCGCGACAAGCGAAAACCGATGCATGCAACAAGCTCACCTGCCCGGAATTCGCGAACTTCCGGAAATACCCTCACTACGCCTTCCGTGTGGTGCGGCGGGGGGAGCTGGCCCGGCGAGCCGCCCGATGGGGGTGGGCGCCTGGCTCGGCGACTCCGGGGCCGGAAGAACCGGAGAGAGATGGCCTCAAGGCTTCGATCTCCTCCGGCGACAGGCCGGTCGCTTCGGCCGCCGCGGCGGCCGAAAACCCGCGATTTAGCAAACGGAGGGCGATTTCGGTGGCCTTCTCGTGTCGCCCTTCCTGGAGACCTTTCTGTCGTCCTTCTTGGAGACCTTCCTGCCGTCCTTTCTGCCGTCCTTCCTGTCGTCCTTCCTGTCGCCCTTCCTGTCGTCCTTGCGCCAAGCCCTTCTCGAGGTTCTCCTTGGCGATGGCATCGATGGACGCGAGGTCACGCAACCCTTTCTCACGCAACTCATACCAGTACCGCTCGCGCTTGTCTTGCGCAAAAATCTCTTCGACGGTCAACGCCTTCCTGATCGCGGGAACTACCATAGCCAGTTCCTCCAATACTTTGCCTTGCACGTTGCTCAGATAGGTGAGCCAGAAATCGAGCTGGGTCTTTGGCGGACGCCGCACCCGCCGATACTTCGGAACCTCGAGGAAATGAATCTCGCAATCGCGCGTCAACGGCCGCCCCGTCTCGTGCTCGAGCAGCAAGAACGCCTGATGATACCGGGAGGAATCGGGCAGGAATTCGAAATTGACCACGTTCACCACGATGACCGGCCCCAGCGTGCGGTAGGCCTCCCCGGCCGCCAATTGGCCGCTGTACAGGCGCGCCCAGTAGAACAGTGCACGCTTTTCGTGGCCGCCCAGGTTGACCAGCTGGACCTCGATGTTGATCTTCGTGCCGTCGGAGGCGGTGGCCAGGATGTCGAGCCGGGCCGCCTTGTCGCCCAAGAACTCGGGATCGATCTCGCGGTCTTCGAGTTCGATCTCGGTCAGCGGTCCCCGCTCGTCGGTCAGAATGATCGAATTGAGGAAATCAAGCAGGATGTCTTTATTCTTCGGATCGCCGAAGATGCGCTTGAACACGTAGTCATTGAGACGATTGAGCCGAAATGCCATGCTTCCTCCGTCGGGACCGCGAGCCCATCAGACAGCCATGTTCCCCTGCCGCCACCGTCGAGGGCCATCCCCCGGTTCCCGACCAACCGTATGGCGGTGCGTTCCCCGTCCCTCTTGTTCAAATTAACCCAACATCACTCTCCAGACAAGCCGTTCGTGCGCTTTTTTATGTTTTCCCAGACGGCGCAGTGATCGCTGACCGTTCTTCCTCATCTCGAACGTCGGGCGGAAAGCGGGGAGGATGCTGCTCAAATCCTTCCCCCTGCGGGAAAGGACCTTCCAGGGGTCTCCGGTTCCGCCTGATGACCGCAATAGGTGGGGCTGAAAACGGGGAATCTCTGATAGGGTACCCTAAGGGCCCAGCTCACCAGTGGAGGATCCGAGCGCCTCTTTTTTCGAGGACCGCTCGCCCCCATAGCGTATTGACCGAGAACGTCGGATAGAGTAAAAAGAAAAGCCATGAAAATCCTGCTCATCGATCCCCCCTTCAAGAGTTTCGCGGGGTTTTTCAGTTTCTATTTCCCGCTCGGGCTGGGCTATCTGGCCGGGTGCTGCCGCCAGGCCGGGTTCGAAGCGAAGATCCTCGACATGGACATCGCCGAGGGCAAGACCGGCGACCTCAACTTCACCAACGAGTACCTGCGGTTCAAGTCATATGTCGAGGCGCTGAACAACCCGCGCCACCAGACCTGGGAGACCTTGCGTACGCTGGTGCTCGACCAGAAGCCTGACGTCATCGGCATCACGGCGATGACCACCAAGTTCGGGTCGGTCATCCAGACGGCGCGGTTCTGCAAGCAGGTGCTGCCCCACGTGCCGATCGTGGTCGGCGGGGCGCACGCCTCGACCATGCCCGACCTCACCCTCGAAGTGCCGGAGATCGACTACGTGGTGCGGGGCGAGGCCGACGAGACTCTGCCGCGTCTGCTCGAGGCCCTGCGCGACCGGCGCGGCGTCGAGACAATCAAGGGGGTCAGCTGGCGGCGGGACGGCCGGGTCGTCCACAACCCGGAAGCCTCGTTCGTGCAGGACCTCGATACCATCCCCTTCCCCGACCGCTCCGCCCTGCTGCATCCCCACGCCTATTCCTCGGAGGACATGGGCGTGATGCTGACCTCGCGCGGCTGCCCCTTCGGCTGTAGCTACTGCTTCCACATGTGGAACCGCCGGGTCCGGTTCCGCACGGTGCCCAACATCATCGCCGAGATCCGCGAGGTGCGGCGTCAGTTCGGTACGGCGCAATTCTCGCTGAAAGACGACTCGTTCACCGTCCGCAAATCGCACGTGCTGGCCTTCTGCGAGGCCCTGCAGCGCGAGCCCTACCGCATCGGCTGGAGTTGTACCACCCGCGTCGACATCCTCGACGAGGAACTGCTCGTGGCCATGAAGAAGGCGGGCTGCAATTCGATCGCCCTCGGCATCGAGACCGGCTCGGAGCGCATTCTGAAAGAGACCGACAAGGGCATCACCTTCGAGCAGGTGGTGCGGGCGGCAAAACTCCTGAACAAACACCGCATGTTCTGGAGCGGCTACTTCATGATCGGTCTGCCGACCGAAACGGAAGAGGACATCGAGCAGACGCTGGCCTTCCTGGCGCGGGTCAACCCCTACTACGCCGGCATCGGCGTCTACAATCCCTTCCCCCGCACGAAACTGTTCGACCAGGGCGTCGAGCTGGGTCTGCTCGATCCCCGGCCGCCACTCGACCATTTCCTGCGCACCCACCCCAAAGACCTGTTCTTCAAAGACCCGCGGCGCCGCGTGTTGGCGATTCCGCACGAGCGGTTCGAGGAGATCCGCACTCGGGCGGTCGGCACCTTCCACGCGCACAACACCCGGGTCTTCAACCTGTTGCGGCGGGGCCTGGCCCGCCGGCGCACCTATCTGAACGATCCGTCCCTGTTGTGGCGCGACTTCCAGAAGGGGCTCGAGTTCATCGGCCTCCGGGGCGGCGGCACGAAGACCGACGACGGGCACGCCTAATATGGCTACCGCATGTGAAACATCCACCCTGGGGCCGGATTCGCCGGAAGACACACATGGAGCAGGCCCGATCGGTCCGAGGGAGAGGCCGATTCGACGTCTCGCGAGGCCTGGATGGCCTCGCGCCTCGCAGATCGCCATGGA
>CALLCO010000060.1 GCA_937998695.1 Candidatus Ozemibacteraceae bacterium | reverse complement strand
CCGGCCCGGTCGTCCTTTCCGGCCCGGTCGTCCTTTCCGGCCCGGTCCTCCTTTCCGGCCCGGTCCTCGAGGCGCTTCTTCCCTCCGCCGGTGCGGCGAGGACCCACCGGTTCGGGCAGCCCGACCGCAGGTCGTCGGAATAGATGCCCCAGACACCCATGGTTTGCAGATCCGCAAAGTCGGCCGGGTCGTTGACGGTATGGCAGTAGACCGGGATGGCCAGCGAGGCCAGAGCGGTCACCGGCTCGCGGGCCGCCCGTCCCCGCGGGATGGTCACGGCGTCGAGGGGGGCGAAGGCGGCGAAGGCGAGCACGGCGTCGAAGAAATACTCCTGCCGGTAGAGGGTCAGGATGACCCGTTCGAAGCCGAACGCCTTGACCGGCTCGAGTTCCCACAGGGAATAGATTTGCGGCACGATCCGGCGCTCCCACTGCGGGAAGAGCCCCCGCATCCGGGCCAGGGCGACGACGTTGCGGGTCTTGATGTCGGTGATCAGCACCGCTTCGGGGTGGGCGGCGAACCAAGCCCCGACCTCGTCCAGGGTCATCACCGTGTAGGGCCGCCCCAGGCGGGTCTCACGGAACCGTTCGAGCGTCACCCCCGGCGGATCGTGGACCGCCACCACTTCCCCATCGGTGGTCCATTCGAAATCGAGCTCGAAGAACCGGTTGCCGGCCGCCGCGTTGGCGTCGAGGGCTTCGCGGGCATTGGCATGACGCAAGGTGGGCGAGGCGACGGCCCCGCCCGCGTGCAGGATCACCCGGGGCCAGTCGGTCATCGCCCTTCGCCGGGCGGCGCCCGTCCCCCCCGCTGCTTCGCCGTTGGGACCTTTCGCGGCGGCGCCCCCCGGTGCCACCCCCGCCGCCGCGCCGGTCCATCGCCACCGCACCAGCGCCAGTTCGAGGCGCTCGCGTGCCACCTTGGCTTCATGGGTGGGCAGAAGGAAGCCTAGGAGAAGGCACCCCACCCAGAACGGGAGCAGCCCGAGGATCAGAGTTCCCCGGCGGGAGTGGCGAGGTGGGCGGCGGCCCATCGGAACATCTCCTGGCGATTCCAGTCCTGGCCTCGGTAGGGCAGGGGGGTGGCGGCCATGGCCGCCCGGTCGGTCAGCACCACCCCGTCCGTGCGCACCCGGAACGGGACGCGCGCCGCCCACAGGAGGGTCGGCGCGAGGTCCAGAAAGCCCGCCGCCATTTCATTCTCTACGCGAGGCGAAAGATCGGGAGCCAGGATGATCAGCGGAACCATCTCCAGCAGCCGCTCATCCCGTACGATCCGGCTGGACCGGAAAGCCGGGGTGTCGAACGGGAAGGTGTGGTCTCCGAAGATGGCGATCACGGTCGAGCTCCGGTCGAGGGTCGCCACGAACGAGCCGATGCAGGCATCGACGTAGACCATCGATCGCAGGTAGTTGCGCACGGTGGGGGGCTCGACCTCGGCCAGCAGATCAGGGGGAAGGGCATGGGCATACGACGCCGGATACCGGTTGACGGCATCGAAGGGGGAATGGCTGGTCATCGTGATGACGTGGAAAAACCGGGGACGGGGGGTCGCCTCCCACGTCCGGGCGGCGAACCCGAAGACCAGCTCGTCGGCGGCGCCCCAGCAGTCGGGTTCGTTCCACAGCTGCATGGCGGTAAAGTCCCAGAACCGGTGGAAGCCCATGCGCGCGAACGCCCCGTCCCGGTTGAAGTAATCGCCCAGGTTGCCGTGGAAGGCGTGCGTGGCATAGCCCTGGCGCGCCAGCAGGGCGGCCATGGAGTTGCCGAACGTCTCCAGGGGGGATTTGAGGGCGGGCAGATCCATGAACGGCTGCACCGAGTTGAGGACGGTCAGTTCGCAATCGGAGGTCGCCCCGCCGAGGTGATAGGCCATGGTGAAGGGAAAAAACAGGCTCTCGCCGGCCAACCGGGTCAGGTGGGGCAGCAGCGGCCGGCCTTGGTGGGAGCGGCCGATCAGGGCGGCATCGAGCGACTCCACCTGGATCAGCACGATGTCGAGGGGTTCCCCCCGGGCGTTGCCCCGGACGACGCGCTGCGCATACTCCAGGCGGGGATAGGTCTCCCCCCACAGCAGCTTGCCCAGCATGAACCCCGGGAAGCCACACCAACGCACCGCCTGGAGGTCGGAGCTGAACTCCTGGAACCAGTGGCGGGGGCTGCCCTGCCACCAGACCAAACCGCCCATGGCCAGCAGCAGGATCACGATGCCGGTGACCAGGAGCCGGCGGGGCAGGAAACCCGGTCCCGGCCAGGCTTGCGACCACCGGTGACGCAGCAGGAGCAAGCCCACCACCAGGGGGAGGTCGGCCAGGGCGAGCAGGACGCCGGAATCCCAGGGGATGGAGCCGGGGACGCGCAGTAGGGTGACTCCCTCCCAGAACAGGGCGAGGGCGGCCTGCGGGGACAGCGGAAGGTGGAAGAAGGAGAAATACAGGGCGTGGACCAGCAGAAACAGGCTTTGCATCACCGCCAAAGCGAACAATAGGACCCCGGACATCTGGATCAGGAGGGGGGCGAGCGCCAGGCGCAGGGCAAGCGACACGGCAAACCGGAACAAGAGGACTTCGAACGGGGTGGTCCATTGGTCGAACCAGCCGATGAGGGCCGGCGACTTGGCGGCGTTGATCGTCAGGACCGCGAGGAAAAGAAGGGTGAGCAGCCTCCCCGCGGGCCCATCGCCAGACCGGGACGACCTTTCCTCTCTCATCTCATCATCCTGGAATGGCCTCGCCGAGGGCACGGAGTTCCTGCCTCCCGTCGGTGGCCCACCGCGTGACCAGGGCTCGGTGGCTGATGACCTGGGGGGTGAGGACGGCAGAATCGGTGGGGAGGCCGCCCAGGACTTCCCGATACAGGGCGGCGAGCTGGGGGAAGATCCGGGTGGAGCTGAATTCCCCGAGGCATCGCCGGTAGCCGGCTTCCCCCATCTGTCGCCGCCGGGATTCATGCCTGATCAGGTCCTCCAGGGCATCGGCCAGGGCCGGGGGGTCGCCCACCGGGACAAGCCATCCCGAGACGCCCGACTCCACGCTTTCCCGGCAGCCGGGCGCATCGGAGGTGACCACGGGCAGGCCCTGGGCCATGGCCTCGAGGCAGGCGACCGACAACCCCTCACGATAGGAAGGCAGGCAGAAAATGTCGGCGCCGGCCAGCAGGCGGGGCAGAT
>CALLCO010000059.1 GCA_937998695.1 Candidatus Ozemibacteraceae bacterium | reverse complement strand
TGCAGATGATCGGCCAGGGCGGGAACCGTGGTGAGGGCGGCCACGGGCAGGGGCGGCGGGGTGCGGCGGGTGGTGCGGTCGACGACCACCAGGACATCGGCGGCGGCCACGCCGAAGGTCGTTCGCAGAGCGTCGAGGGCATCGAGCTTGGTGCGGCCCGAGCTCATCACATCGTCGATGATGACGACGCGGTCGGCGGGGGTGGGGCGGCGGCCGATGAACGAGCCGGTTTCGCCGTGGGTTTTGGCCTCCTTGCGGTCGAAGAGGACGCCGAGGTCGGAGCCGGCGCGCAGCCAGGCGGCGGCGGCGGTGGCCGTGGCGAGGGCGATGCCTTTGTAGGCGGGGCCGAACAGCAGGGTGGTGCCGGGAAACCGCGCGCCGATCGCCTCGGCGAGATGGGCGCCGAGGATGGCCAGGTCGCGTCCGTGCTTCACTTCCCCGAGATCGATGAAGAACGGGGAGGAGGCGCCCGATTTGAGGGTGAACTCGCCGAACTTGAGGGCGCCGGTGCGGATCAGGAAGGGAATGATCGGCTCGAGGGCGGGGTGCTCGCTCATGGGAATCCTTTCAGGGTGAGGTGGGTGGCCCGGGGCGGAAGGGGGTGCCTCGCGAAAAGACCGGGCGCCCGGCGCGGAACACCGTTTCGACGCGCCAGGGGCGGGCCAGCTCGCCGTAGGGGTCGTAGGCGGCCCCGGTGATCGGCGGGGGAAGCGGCTCCGCGGGGTCGGCCCGGCGGATGACGATGAGATCGGCCGGCTCGCCGGTCGCGAGGCGGCCGGCGCGCGGGCGGCCGTAGGTGGCGGCGGCATTGGCAACGCCCAGTCGGCCGGCCTGGCCCCAGGTCAGGAGTCCCTCCTCGACCAGTCGACCGAGCAGGGGCAGGAACCACTCGACCCCCGGCATCCCCGACGGGGCTCCGTGGGGACGGGCCTTGTCGGCGGGCGGGTGGGGGGCGTGGTCGGAGGCCAGGAAATCGATGACCCCGCGCCGCAGAGCGTCGCGCAGGGCCTGACGATCGGCCTCGTCGCGGAGCGGGGGGTTGACCCGGTAGCGGGAGCCGCGGTCACGTTCGGTGGCGGAGGTGAAGAACAGGTAATGGAAGCAGGTCTCGGCGCGGATGTCCCAGCCGGCGGTCTTCATCCGTTCGACCCAGCGCACCTCGTCGCGGGTCGAGAGGTGCAGCAGCACGAGGCGGGGCGGTTGCCCGCCCGCCGCGCGCGTCTGGTGCAGGGCCGTTTCGATCTTGCCCAGGGCCTGGACGATGGCGGCGCGGGGCCTGGCTTGGTCGTGGGTCAACCGGGGATCGGGGGGAGGGAAGGCCGTTTCGTCCTCGGCATGGATGGCCAATAGAGGGAAGCGCGCGAACAGGCGGGCCAGGTGGTCGACCGTCGTCACCGCACGGCAGCTCCCGGAGCGGGCCATGAACACTTTGGCGGCCACGAACGGGGGGGCAGCGGCCGATTCGGGGGGCCAGCCTTCGTTGGCCAGGCCGAACAGCCCCCATCCGGTGGCGCAGTGGCGCCGGAACAGGGCTGCCTTGGCTTGCAGGCGAGCGGGGGTCGAGGTAGGGGGCCGGGTATTGGGCATCTCGAGCAGGTCGGTGACTCCGCCGGCCAGGGCGGCCCGGCTGCCGCGACCGATGCCTTCGGCGGCGGCCCGCCCCGGCTGACGGAAATGGACGTGTGGGTCGAACAGCCCCGGCAGGATCAGCCTTTCCCGCCCATCGACGATGGGGCCGTCCCCGGGAAGGGTGGGGGAACCTGGAGCGCAGGTCAGGTGTCCGTGGTCGATGAGGAGGGCCCCTTCCCGCCATGCTCCGTCGGGATCGAGCCAGCGTGCCTCGTGGATCCGGATTGCCGGTGCCATGCCACCTCCCGGGCCAACTGGCGCGGATGGTAGCACGCACGCCCGGGAGGGTCAAGACCGGGTTTTCCGGCAGGCCGCCCGGGGGTACCGGCGTGGCCGTTGCGCCCCGCTATGAGAAGAATGGATCCGCCGATTTCGCCGATGGCGCGGATTGAGGAGGCCTCGGGGCGTGGCGTCGCCGGGGTGCCTCTGGCAGACTCACCACCGGAGGTGTGATGGACGAAGGTTGGCCGGGCTAGCCAAACCTGGTTGGGCAGAGGGGGCGGTTGCTGAAGGGAAGGGAAGGAAGGGGAGAGCGTCAGCCGTAGGTGCCCGTCGACAGTTCAGGGCACCCTACGTCGAAAGGGACGAGGATGACCGGACGGCCGGTCAGCGCCTGCAGGCCATCGGATTTCTTCTCGGCGGCCGCGGTCTCGGCGGTGCCGTCGAGCAGGAACTGGACGGCCACCTGGACGTGCCGGGGCGACAGGCGCACTGACACGTCCCGGGTGATGGCGCGGTGGGTGCGGTCGAGGCCGTCGGCCAGGCGCAGGCAGGCCAGGCCGGTGAAGACAGCCTTCTTCTGGGCGGGGTCGAGGGCCTGGTACTCGTCGTGGGAATCTTTCGGCAGCGCCTTGCGATGATACCGGGCCATCAGCGCGACCCGCGTGCGCGCGGCTGGGTCCACGATCCAGAACTTTTCCATGATCAGGTGGTAACTCCATTTGTGGTGCTGCTCCTCGCGGATGCTGACCCCGATGTCGTGCAGCAGGGCGGCGCAGGCCAGTTCGGTGCGGGTCGCCGTCCCCAAACCGTGCCAGGCGGCCAACCCGTCGAACAGGGCCAGCGACAAGCGGGCGACTTGCAGGGCATGGAGTTCCGACAGCGGGCCGACGTCCGAGAGCAGCTTGCGGGCCCCGTGGATGGCCAAGGTGTCGGGCAGGACCGGCAGATGGTCGATGGCGGGAGGGAAATTACGCATGGCGGGCGAACTCCTTTTTCCAGATGGCCGGGCAGGTCCCCCGGGCGAACCAGGCGGCCAGGGAATCGGCCCACTGGAGGGCGTCGAGGTGGGCGAGCAGCTGGCGCGCGGTCTGGTAGTGGCGGTCGCGCTGGGCCGACAGGTGGCGCAGCAGGTGGAGGAAGGCCTTGCGGTTGTCGCGGGGCGCTGGGTGAAAACGGGCTTCCGGATCGAATCCCAGGGGGAGCGGCCAAGGCAGGTCGCGCACCAGGCGGCGGGCCAGCCGCTGCCGCTCGCGGATCTGGTCGCGCCACAAGCGGGTCAGGCTGGCGGCGAGCTCGTCGAGGTCGTGGATCCAGCCGAGGAGATCCTGGACGTGCTTGCAGACTTTGAGGAGGCCGGGGGCCTCTTGGCCGAGGAAAGGGGCGAACAGTTCGACGGCATAGCGCAGACGCTTGAACTGGATGCGCAGATCGTGCAGGGGCTCGACTGTCGTCTCGGGCAGCTCCCAGGCGATGGCTCGGGCCCGGGTGACGGCCTCCTGCAGTTCGGCGGCCAGTACGGTGCGAACCCCCTCATCGAGGGCGGGCAGGGGCCCCGGGCGAGGGGCCGGCAGGGGCAGGGCCCCGACCCGGGCGTGGGTGCGGACGAATTCTTTGAGTCCCTCGTCCAGGCGCTGCTTGCGGGCTCGGAAGACGTTGGTGAGGCTGGCCACCGCCCGTTTAACCGTGGGACGCTCCGCAGGCGGCAGTTCGGCCAGCAGTTCGAGGTGCACGTCGAGGTCGCGCAGCCCGTTGAACGCCCGCATGAACTCCTTCAGGGTGTTGGACAGGGTCCGGCCGGACGCCTCGTCGAGGAACGGCAGGAAGGCACGCAGCGCGCTGCGGTAGCGGCGGCACGCGACCCGCAGGTCATGGATGCTGTCGGCCGTCCATTCCCCGGCGACGCGGCCCAGTTCTTTTTGGAACCCAATTCGCCGCGCTTCGAGCATCTCGGCGAGGGCCTGCTCGAGAGTCGGGGGACGGGCGCGCGGTCGGGAAGTGGGCGTGGGTTTCCGTTCTGACATGGCTTCCCCAAGGTATCGGCAGATCGGCCCCGATCAACCAGAAAAAGGCCATCCAGAGGAACCGAATGATCGTGGGAGGTCACCAGGGCTGATCTGGGAAGGCGGAGACATGGGAGGAATCTCCCTTCGCCTGCCGTCCAGGAAAAGTGGGCGGCCTGGCGTGGAAGAGAGAAAGACCAGAAATAGAGGTGGCCAAAGCCGATCTGTACTGCAAGGCGAGGGCAGGATGGATGGGCGGAGAAATGAGACCAGGGCCGGCGGTCGCGGCCCTGGTCTTGAGAAAGCGCGTTGGAGTGCGGGCTACCTGATCTCCCAGAGGTGGATGGTTTTGCGTGCCCCTTCGGTATACAGGATGCCGGCAATGGTGACGCTCTTCCCCACCCAAGGACCGAGAGACATCTGGGTCACGTTGTCGAGGCCGGTGTAAGGTGGCAGCAGGATAGCACCGTCATATTTCTCGAGGGCGCAGGAAAAGACATACATGCCGGGCACCGGTTTTTCGCCGGCATACGCCTGCAGAACCTTCCCGGTGATGCCCTTGAACTCGGAGGGGGGCGGGGGTGGGGGCGGCAGGACGCGGGCCACGGTGACCACGAGGTAGACGGGGGCGAGCTGGTATTCGGGGACTCCGCCCGGATACCCGGGTTCACTGACGCCGGGCTCGGAAGAGGATCCCGAACCCGCGTTGCCCCCGGCATACCCTGGGCTGGAAACCGTGGTGGTCAGCCCGATCGGCTGACCGGGTTCGAAGGGGTCGCCCGGCATGGGCATCGGCATCGGCTGATAGGGCGATTTCACGACCATCCCCTCGATTTCGAGGAACTCGTAGCCGGTCAGGTCGGCCAGGTCGACCAGGGTTTTGCTCGACTGGCCATCGGCGGTGGTTTTGATCAGGGCGATCTTCTCCGCGCCCTGGGCCAGATAGGCAAGATCGGGGGCGGGGATGGGTAAGGGTTCCGGCGCAGGTTCCGTCCACCCGGCGGAGGTCATGGTCATGGGGCGGGCCAGGATCGTGCAGTAGTCGGTGGCGACCAGCTTGTGGGTGAAGGTCAGCGTCTTGGCGGTGGCGCCGGTTCCGAGGGTTTCGGTGACGGGGGAGGTCAGGGCTTCGACCTTGCCCGACAGGTTGATGGGATAGGGTTCGGTGGGATCACCGGGCACTGGCGGCGTGGGGAAATTGAGGTTCTCTTCGCTCTGGGCCCAGATGATGTGGGCGATGGCCTTGGCCTGTTCGGGGGTCAGGGCCAGGGAGGCTTCCTGGGCCACCCGCTGGACTTCGGTGATCAGGCGGGCGATGAACTCCTCCTGGAGTTGAATGAACCCGATGGCCCGGCCGGCGGGGTCGCCGTTGGGGGCCATGACCGTCTGGATCTGGTCTTTGGCGTTGGTCCCCTGACCGGCTTCATTGGCCGAACGCCAGGCGGTGCCGGCCATCTCGGCGATGCCGAACCCATAGGCGGGCACCGGGATTGCGAAGACCCGGCGCACGAATTCGGGGGTGAATTTCACCTCGAGCAGGGCGGTGCCGAGGAATTTGCCGAACGTCAGGAACATCTGGCCGTTGTCGGTGAAGAACCGGAAGACCTCGGCTGGGGTTCGGGTTCCCTGCAGGGCCGCCGAGATGTTCTCGACCAGGGTGAAGAACTCAGCGTATTCCGTCTGAGCCTTGGCGCCGACCAGCACCTTGACCGACTCGGCCACCAGGGCCAGGAAGCGGAGTTTGCGTTCCTTGAGGCGCTCGGCGGCGATGGTGTCGTAGTCGTCGAGGTCGGCGATGTCGGGGCGGAAGGGCTCGAAGACGAACGTCTGGTCGAGATCGTCGAGCGTCTGCAGATCGGCCGCCGAGAACCCGAGGGGCTCGGCGCGGGCGGCGAGCTCGCGGGTGAACAGGTTCCAACCCTCGGCCGGGGTCAATTCCCCCTTCTCGATCGCCTCGTTGATACGCTGCTGCAGATCGAACGCCAATTGGCGCAACTGGGGCAGGCGGGCTCCGAACTTCTGCTGCTTGGCCTGTTCGCGGGCGATGAGGTTGCGCACCAGCTCGGCCACCTTCGCTTCGAGCTCCTTGAGAGCCTCGGGAGGCAGGATCGCCAGCAGTTCGCCCAGGTTGATCTCGAGGTGCTTGCCGAGCTTGGCCGCCTCGAGAATGATCTTGACGGGGAGGCCGGAATCGGGATCCATGGTCGGGGCGCGCACCATCCGGCCGTTTTCGACCTTGGGCAGGAGGGCGGCGAAGGAGGCGCCGTTCGAGGTGGCCCGCACAATCAGATTGCGGAGGATGGCCAGGCTCGAGGTGAAGTTGATCTGGTAGTATCCCTGGTCGTCGGTGGAAGTGGTGCCGAGCAGGGTCTCGGCCCCGGTTTCAGGATCGAGGGCGAACAACTGGACGGCCGCTGCCCGCGCCGGAGCCTGGATGGCAGTGGCCAGGCTGGCCCGGCCGGCCGGGTTCAGGCGGGCGGTACTGACGTAGCCCTCGACCGTGCCGGTGGTCGTGGGGTTGGGGCCGGTCGGGGTGATGAACCCGCCTCCGCCCCCTCCGACACCACAACCGGTTATAAAGACGGAACAGACGAACGCCAATAGGATCGCCAAGGGCCGGGGACTTTTCTGGGATTTTTCCATGGATGTGCCTCCAAACTGCTCTCTCGGGGAACAAGACATTCTAATGCCCTTTACCCCCTTTCTACAATATCGGCCTTAGGGCGCATTCCAGGAGAGGAGTGAGTGAGGGGGCCGATTGCATTCAGGGCTGATTCCTCCCTATAATCGAGGGGTCGGGGACTTCCCCGGAAAGGAACCACCATGGCCGAATCGACCGCCACCGTTGCCATCCTGCGCACCAGCCCCGAGCGCGTGCTCGCGGATTATCACGAGCTGATGAATCTGGCCGGCTACCGTGACGAGATCGCCGCCGATGCCGAGACTGCCCTGAAAATCAACATCTCCTGGCACTTTTTCTATCCTGCCGCCTCGACGACTCCCTGGCAGCTCGAAGGGGTGATCAGAGCCATGAAGGCCGACGGGTATGACCCCTCTCGCATCCATGGCTGTCATAACCGCACCGTCGTCATCGATGCCCATCTCGGCGAACGCGAAAATAAGCAGATCGACGTGATCAAGACGCACGGGCTGGCCAACGTGCACCTGTACGAGTCCGACGACTGGATCGACATTCGCGAGGCGGTCGGCGATTTGACCAAGAAATTCCTCTGCCTGAACGAGGTCTACCCGTCAGGGTTCTCGATTCCCCGGCGGTTCATCGGGGAAAACATCATCCATCTGCCCACCGTCAAGACGCATATCTTCACCACGACCACCGGGGCGATGAAGAACGCCTTCGGCGGACTGCTCAACGAGCACCGCCACTGGACCCACCCGGTCATCCACGAGACGCTGGTCGACCTGCTGATGATCCAAAAAAAGATCCATCGCGGGGTCTTCGCCGTGATGGACGGCACCTTCGCCGGCGACGGCCCCGGGCCGCGCTGC
This sequence comes from Candidatus Ozemibacteraceae bacterium, assembly GCA_937998695.1. GTDB lineage: Bacteria > Muiribacteriota > Ozemobacteria > Ozemobacterales > Ozemobacteraceae > Ozemobacter. The sequence continues at coordinate 14,757 of CALLCO010000059.1, read as the reverse complement.
ATGGTGCCGCACGTCAAGAATGTCATCCTGGCCTCGCGCGACCAGGTGGCGATCGACGCGGTGGCGGCCAAGCTGATGGGCTTCGATCCCCTGAAAGACCTGAAATTCGTGCGGCTGGCCCACGATCTCGGCCTGGGCTGCGGCGACCCTGCCCAGATCAGGATTGTCGGCGATCGCGAGGCCGCCCAACAGAACTGGCAGTTCGACGGCCCGTTCAAGGAGATGACCTTCGCGGCCCGCAACCAGCACCGCATCTATTGGGGCCCCCTCAAGAAGCCCTTGGAATGGTCGTTGAAGACCTGGCTGGCGCCGTGGTCGTACATGGCCTCGGTGATCTACCACGATCTGCTGTGGTATCCCCTCTATGCTCGCAGCAAGGCGCAGCGCGTCATGAAAAGCCCATGGGGTCGCTTGTTCACCAACTGGGCGACGGCCCGGCCCGACCCCGAGGGGCGTGGCTATCCCCCCGACCAATGGGGCACCCCCGCCCGTCTGGCCATCGATCCAAGCCATTTCCTCGAAGGGTTGCGACTTCTTGGCATGGCTCTCGTCGAATCCCCCGAGTGGCACAAACCGGGCGGCGCCCGCCGGTGAGCGGAAACCGCGAAGGGGCGATCCGGTTGCCTTGTTGCTCAGGCCGGGCAGCAGTTCTCGATGCGTCCAACAACCCGGAAACGCGGCTCGGGCCGCCGATTGGCGGAGACAGCCACGGCCGCAGGGTACCACGGTGGTGCGAACGATCGACCGCCCCAGTCCGGCCGCGCCGCAAGGAACCCCTTATTCCCCTGGGAAATCCTCCTGAGCGGAAGGGCCGCCCCAGCCCGCCGGCGGTTTGGGGGGAGCCCCGGTGCCGTCACCGCCGCCTTCCCCGCCTTCTCCAGGGTCCACTTCGCCAAGGTCCTCCTGGCCTGTCTTTTTCCCAGGTTGTTCGAGATTGCCGGCGGGGACACCGAAAGTGGCTTCCTTGGCCTCTTGGTTGTAGATCTGGTCAGAGGTCACGATATCCGGGCTCTCGGTCTTCATCTTGTGGAGCGGCGTAAACAGCCGCCGCATTCGGATATTGGTGCCCATGAACAGGTAATCACCCTCCATGTGGAAGCACCGCACCCCCGCCATCTTCCATTTGTCCCAGGTGTGGCCGTCGTAGAAATGTACCGATGAACCGTCGATATCCAGCTCGAGGACATGCTTTTTCCCGTCTCGGGTCACCACATTTGGCGGTTGGTCCGATCCGGTGCTCGATTCGTCGCAAGCCACCCAAATGCCCAGGCCGCCCGCGCTGGTATCGTTGCTGGCGGCGACGGCGGTGATACGGTCGGATTCGAAGTTGGCATTGCCCTTGGTGTAGTGAACGATTTTCAAGTCGGGGGTGAGGCGGAACAGGCCCCCGCTCGAGCCGATCCACAGGTTGCCCAGTGCGTCTCCGGTGATGCAGGTATAGGTTCTCCTCCCTCCCATGTCGATCGAGATGAAATCCCGGCCGTTCCACAGGGTCAGCCCGTCGGGATGCAAAAGGGCGATCTCGGTTTTCTCGCCGACGCGGCGGCGGGCGAACCCGATGACGTTCTGGTTCCACAGGCCTTCCAACTGGCTGACGCTGTGCCAGTCGAACACCGCTTCGTCGGGGCCGGTATGGTCGGGATTGGTCAGGTAATAAAAACCATGGCCCTTGGTGCCGACGTACAACCTGCCCTCGTCATACCACAGGGCGGTCAGCTTGATGTCCCCTGACCAGGGGGCACTCTTTTCGAACCATTCCCAGACCGGGACATCGACGTGTTCGTGGGTTTCGTCCGCGGCGCGAGGACGGGGCGCCATCCGTAGGCGGGCGAACTTTTTTTCCTCGAAGACGATCCAGACGTGGTTGGCCGGGCTTACGGCCATCCCCGTGATCTTGTTGGAATAGATCGGCCAGCTCACGCCCTCCATATACCAAAACAGGGCAGGGTCCTTTTGAAAGATCTGCCATTTTTTCTCACCGCCAAGGGCTACCGGAGTGCCGCCACCCTCTTCGTCTTGCGGGTCCAGCGATTCGCGGGCGGTGTTGGCTTCAAAATTGAGCTTCAACATGGTGAGAGGCAAACCGGACGGGCCGAGGAAGCGGCAGAGCCCACGTTCCATCGAGACCCACAGGTCGATGCCCCGGGCGATGAAGTTCACGGGGCACATCACCTTGTGATAATCGGGACCGGGGTACAAGGTCAGACAGAATCGGCTTCCCAGGCCACGCCCCTTGAACTCGTCATACTGGTTTGCGTTGAGCGGCACGATGACGAGCCCGAGGTCGGTGCAGGCCACGATGCGTGGCCCGTGGCGGAAGACCCGATTGACGGCGCGGGACGGCAGACGGCTGTTGTCGGGCAGATACTGTGTCCAGCGGCCGTCCTGGAACCGCCACAATCCATGTTCTTTCGAGGCGACCCACAGATACCGCTTTTCCAGGAAGTCGACGAGCTTTTTGTCTTTCTCGGAAAGTTTTTTGGGCAAAGGCAGGATCGGGTCGACCAGGCCCGTGACCAATCCCGTCACCCAGATGCCGGGTTGGGGCAGCACGTCGGTTTCCTCGAGCCGGCCTTCGACCAGCAGCGACAAACCGTGCGAAGTGCCGACCAGCCACTTCTCGCGTCGCGACTTGCCCTCGAACACCGTGAAAGTCTCGATCCAGTCGGAGGGCAGGGTGCCCGAGCGGTCGGCGTGACTGCAGACGGCCCCATGGACCTCGAACAGCCCGGCTCCCTTGGTAGAGAACATGCCCTTGGTCGGATCCTGCATGGCCATGGCCGAAATGCCGACCGATCGGATGTCGGGCCGATCGTCGGGGGCCGACCGATCGAAATTGACCGGCAGGAATGTCGTTCGGCCGGCCTTGGGGATGGTCCCGCGGCAGATGAAGCCGCCGAAACACCCGATGAAGATATGCGTACCGGTCAGCTGGATCCGCTCGACATCGATGTTGGGCAGCCCTTCCTGGAGACCGTACACGAAGGTGCGCCCGTTCTGGACATGCGCCAGTCCCTGGACGGTGGCGACCCAGAGGTTCCCCTCACGGTCGAACGCCAGGTCGTGCACCTCGCACGATGCGACTTCAGGGGGAAGGGGGAGCACCGACCATAGGCAGGTATCTCCGTCGTAGATGCCGACTCCGAGGGAGGTGCCGACGGCCATCTGCTTCTCCGATGTGGCGAAGGCGGTGGTGCGGCTGCTGGGCAGGCCGTTCGATTCGTTGATTACCTGCCAGGAACTGCCGGCGCATGCCGGGAGCAAGCCAAACAGCCACAGGGCGCCGAGCATCCCGAAGCAGGTCAGACGTGAGGCGATTCGCATGGGGCCTCCTCAGAGTTCCTGGGGTTCTTCGGTCGGGGTGGATGGCAATGGCAGGGGTCGGTTTCCTGTTCGCCGCGCCATTCCTTGTACCATTTTACCACATCCACGCTCTGGAGGACCAGACCGCCCCTCCGGGGTGGAGGGGCGGTCGTCAGGGCGGGGAACGGGAGAACTAGCTCAGCCGTTGGTCTTGGCGAACTCGTCCATCAGCTGGGCGAGGGCGCGGGCACCGTCGACCGGCATGGCGTTGTAGATCGAGGCGCGGCAGCCGCCGACGCTGCGATGGCCCTTGAGACCGTCGAGCTTGCGCTTCTTGGCTTCCTCGAGGAACTTCGCTTCCAGCTCTTCGGTCTTGAGCCGGAAGACGACGTTCATCTTCGACCGGCAGTCCTGCGGCACCGGGCAGGTGTAGAAGCCCTGCGAGCGGGCGATGGCCTCGTAGATGATGCTCGAACGCTCAGCGGCGAGCTTCTCGGCGGCGGGCAGGCCGCCGATGCCCTTCAGCCACTCCATGGTCAGCTTGATCGCCCACACGGCGAACACCGGCGGGGTGTTGTACATCGAGTTCTCTTTGACGTGAAGCCGGTAGTCGAGGTAGTTGATGATGCTCTCGGGGCACTTCTTGAGCAGGTCTTCCCGCAGGATGACGATGCAGGCGCCGGCGGGGCCGGCGTTCTTCTGGGCGCCGGCGTAGATCAGGGCGAACTTCTCGACCGGCACGCGGCGGCTCATGAAGTCGGAGGACATGTCACAGATCAGCGGCACGTCGCCGACCTCGGGCCAGTCCTGCCACTGCACGCCGCCGATCGTCTCGTTGGACGTCATGTGGAAGTAGGCCGCGTCGGGGCTAGCTTTCAGGCGCGTGGGGTTGGGCAGGGTCAGGTAGTTGGCGTCTTTGCCGTCCCAGACGATGTTGACCTTGCCGATCTTCTTGGCGTCTTCGATGGCTTTCTTGGCCCAGGCGCCGGTGTTGGTGTAATCTGCTGTCTTGCCGCCCCACAAAAAGTTCATGGGGATCATCCCGAATTGCAGGGTGGCCCCGCCGCCCAGGATCAGGACCTTGTGGGTGTCAGGAACCCCCAGGAGTTCCTTGATGAGGGCGAGGCACTGGTTGTGCATCTCATCGACCACCTTGCCGCGGTGGCTCATCTCGATGAGGGACATGCCCTTACCCTGAAAATCGACGATCTCGTCGCGGATCTTTTCCAGGACGGGAACCGGCAGGATGGATGGACCGGCACTGAAGTTGAAGATGCGACCCATGGTTTCTCTCCTTCTGATGCTGAGGTTCAAATGTCTGTGTCCCCGGGATCTGAGGCCGGCAGGGGCACCAGCCCCGGCCAGCCCCGGGTGCGGATTCGGGATGGGGCTTGGTTCAGGCGGCGAACTGGGCGATCACCAGTTCGGCCACTTCCTTGCCGGCGCGGGCCTGACCCTCGTCGGTCGAGGCGCCGAGGTGTGGCAGGGCGATCACGTTGGGGTGGTTCACCAGATCGCGGTTCTGGGTGGGTTCCTGTTCCCAGACGTCGATGCCGGCGGCGGCCACGGTGCCGTCGTTGAGGGCGGCCAGCAGGGCCTTCTCATCGACGGTGCCGCCGCGGGCGCAATTGACCAGGAAGACCCCCTTCTTCATCTTCTTGAACTGCTCTTCCTTGAGGGTGGCCCCGGCACTCTTGTCGAAAGGAATGTGCAGGCTGACGAAGTCGCTCTGGCCGAGCAGATCATCGAGGCGTACCATCTGGACGAACGGTAGGGGACTCTGTTTGATGACGGCGTCGTAGGCGACCACCTTCATGCCGAAGGCCTGGGCGCGGGTGGCGACCGCCTGGCCGATGCGGCCGATGCCGATCAGGCCGAGGGTCTTTTCATAGAGTTCGCAGCCCTGGAACGATTTTTTGTCCCATTCCCCGTTCTTCATCGAAAGATTGGCGCGTCCTACGTTTCGGGCGAGCGCCAACATCAGTCCAAAAGCCAGCTCGGCGACGGAAATGGTGGTACAGGCCGGGGTGTTGACCACCTTGATGTTGTGTTCCTTGGCCGCGACCTGGTCGACATTGTCGAGACCGACGCCGGCGCGGGCGATCAGGCGCAGGTCTTTGCCGGCCTCGATGACCGGGCGGGTCACCTTGGTGGCCGAGCGCACCACGATGGCGTGGTAGCCGGGAATCTCCTTGAGGAGTTCCTCTGGGGTGAGCTTGTTCTTGTAGGCCACGTCGAGGGCGGGGTGGTTCTTCATCAGGTCGACAGCTTTCGCATCGAGGGAATCGGCGATCAAAACCTTGAATTTGGCAGCCATCTGCAGGACTCCTTTCCATTGCGTGTCGTTGTCTGGTGATCGATTTCCCAACGGCTTGCCCACCCTAGCACCCGGGGGGGGGAGTGTCAACCCCGACAAGGTGGCCGGTAAGGTGAAAAGGCTGATGATGAGAAGAGAAATTGCAACAATCAGGGGTCGTCGTTGGACAAGGGTTTTCCTTGAGGGAAGAGTCTTACCCATGGTAGGGTGAATATCAGAGTCATGGAGGATAAGCTCATGAACATCCGTTCCTGCTTGGCCTGTCTCTTCTTGGCGGTATGGGTTCTGGGCGGCGGGGAATTACCCCCAGCGCGAGCCCAGAGCGACGACGAATCGTTGCAGGACGCCCGGCTGTTGTTCCAATCCGCTCTCGATCTGAAGAAGAAAGGGAAGGTCGAAGAGGCGGCCAAGGCATACGAACAAGCCATCCGGAAGAACCGCGCCATTTTGGGGGATGACGACCAGGGCCTGGTTGGCGATCTGAAGAAATTCTATGACACTGGTCTGGCCAAGAATCCCCACGATCTCAAATGCCTCGAGGGAATGGGGTTCCTGCACGCCGTCTGTTTTTCCGACTATGCCAAGGCTCTCGAATATTACGAGAAGGTCATCGAACTGGCCCCTGACGACAAGATCAAGGAGCGCACCCGCTTCCTGGTCGACCGGTTGCGGGTCCTGGGCGAATCGACCTCCAAGGTCCAGGAAGAAATGGCCAGCACCATGCGGGATGAGCGTCTGAAGGAATGGGCGGAAATGGAAAAGCAGGACGCTCTTGCCCAGCAAACCGCCCAGCAGCAACAGGAGGCCTCGATCATGGCCAACCTGACGCGCACCAAGGAAGAGCTGGAGACGCGGATTCCCCAGATGGAAGACGAACTCAAGGCCCTCGAGGAGGAGCTCAAGAAGGCCAACCGTCTGTGGTACACCCTCAGGGATGATCGCTACGACCGCAAGCGCGATCGACTCGAGAAGGAGATCGAACGCAAGAAGCGCGAGATCGAGAACGCCAAGGAAAAGCTGGCTGACGCCACCAAGAAGATCGACGCCTACGATGCCGCCCAGGAAGCCAAAAATAGCGGGAAGGAAGGCAGCAAGAGCCGAACCGGAACGGAACCAGATCCCCTCGACGAGAACGGCTACCCGCCGGATGAGCAGGCCGGAGAAAGCCAGGGAACCAGCTCCGATGGTTCCGACGCCCCGCTATCCGGTCCGGTTCCTCCGTCCAACCGCGGGTCTGGCGTGTCGCCCGATCCCAATCCGCCCACGGCCGGACCCGATGATCCGGGCGCTCCTCCGCCTGACCAGCCGGCGGACCCCACCCCGGATCCCGTGCTGCCGCCGTTGGGTGGAGAGAGCGACGCTTCGGCCGACGGGGACGATTGATCAGGGGTTCCCCGCTGCGGCCATCTGATTCGCGCTTTTTCCGAGCCTTTCGAGCCTGTTGCATGAATCGGTTTTTTGTTCGTCGTGTACATAACGCTCCTGATCTGATCGGCATCTCCGAATGGACGGTACATGAAAATGGGCTGTTTCGGGCATTCGCGCAACAGGCTCTTTCAGGTCGTTGAGATCTGCGGGATGGAAGGGGTGTCGGGCAGTTCCCCCAATCGGTTGATTTTGGGTGACAACCTCACGGTCATGCGAGCTCTGCCCGATGCCGGGATCGACCTTATCTATGCCGATCCGCCGTTCGGGTCGGGGCGAACGTATCGGGGCCGGGCCCGACCAGGCGCCGCCCCTCCCGCGTTTGCCGACGACTGGGGGCCGGATCTGGCCGACTACCTTGCCTGGCTGAGCGTCAGATGTCGCGAGATGTGGCGACTGCTTGCCCCCACCGGAAGTCTGTTCGTTCATTGCGACCATCACGCCGGCCACTACATCAAGGTCGAACTGGACCGCCTGTTCGGCCGCGCGGCGTTCATCAACGAGATCGTCTGGTGCTACAAGTCGGGGGGGGCGAGCCCTCGCCGCCATTTCAGCCGCAAGCACGACCTGATCCTGATGTATGCGCGCGGGCCGGGGTATTTTTTCCAGCCCCAGAAAGAGAAATCCTACAACCGGGGCGGGAAGCCCTACCGGTTCAAGGGGGTCGAGGAATTCCAGGACGAGCGGGGGTGGTACACCCTCGTCGCCATGAAGGATTACTGGGAGATCGACATGGTGGGCCGCACCAGTGGGGAGCGGACCGGGTATCCGACTCAGAAACCGGAGCGCCTTCTCGAGCGGATCATTGCCGGGTGTTGCCCGCCCGGGGGAGTGGTGGCCGATTTCTTCTGCGGGAGCGGAACCACCCCGGCGGTGGCCGCCCGGTTGGGGCGGCGATGGGTGGCCTGTGACGAATCGCCGGTGGCGGTCGCCATCACCCGGGAAAGGCTTTTGCAGCTGGGCCGGGCGGCGGCGGGCAAAGCAGCCACGCCGGAGTTTACCCTCGAGCAGGTTTCCGGCTAGTCCCCTGTCGCGATCAACCTTGCAGGGGAAAGTGGGAGGGCATCAAAGGCGGGATGCACGGGAAGAACGCAAACCCGCCCGCGGCCGAGGGCCGGGGCGGGTTGGTTCAACCGGTGTCCGGAGGCCGGACGCCGGGATCAGAGGCTGAGGGCCTCCACGGGGCAGGCGCTGACGCAGGCGCCGCAGTCGATGCAGCCGTCGCCCTTGTAGGCGGCTTTGCCGTTCTTCATTTCCAGGACCTCGACTGGGCAGGTCCCGATGCAGGCGCCACAGCCGGTGCACTTGTTCTGGTCGACTTTGATGGACATATTCTAACTCCTTCCAAGGCGGTTTTCGAAAATGTCTCGTCAGGCGGAGACGCCTCATTGTAGGGCAATCCCGCCGAAAAGTAAAGCCTGCCAGGATTGGCTCAGGGCAATCGCACTAAACCGTACATCTCTGGAAGTGGGGCTGCTCAAAAACCGCGCGCACACTGCCGTACCTCGCCCTCGTTGGAAACCCGCATCAATTTTTCAATCGTACAGAGCCTGTTGCATGAATCGGTTTTTTGTTCGTCGTGTACATAACGCTCCTGATCTGATCGGCATCTCCGAATGGACGGTACATGAAAATGGGCTGTTTCGGGCATTCGCGCAACAGGCTCGTACAGAGAGGGAGACTGGGAAACGGGCTTCCAGCGCGAAATATTTAATGCGATTGCCCTGAGGATTGGCTTCCCAAGGGTGTTGTGGGTCGTACGGGGCGGCGGGTGGGATGGGGACCGGGGGAGCAGTCGACCGACCTGAGGGAGGCCCGAGTGGCGGGCGGTCCGCTTCCTTGGCCCGCCTCACGACTTTTTCTGAAACACCCTGCTCGTTCCAGCGCTCCAGGGTCGCCCGGCCCCGGAAACCCGACGGCCTCATCGCGGATTCTGGGCGGTTGGAGCCATGTTGGCGGCCAGAGAGGGCTATGGTAAAATGGCCACCGCCGGGGCTGGGTTCCGGATCCCCGGACATCCTCAATGGGAGAGCCCGCAGGCATGGCCACGCACCAGACCAGTCCGTTCGCCCGAGTCCGACAGCAACTGCAGGAGAAATCCCGCCAGCCCTTCGCGGGATTGTACCGGGTTCCCGCCCTCTGGGCACCGGTTGGAGCTGAAATTCACGACGGTGATGCGCCCAACGAGGTGCATCCCGCCCAGTTTTACCTGTCCCATCTCGAGGCCATCGAAAAGGTGGCCGACCGCTCCATCGACCCCCTGCGATCGTTGAACGCCCAGAAGCCGGGCGGGCGGCAAGGGGGCTGGGTGGCGGATGGCAGCATCTACAACGTGTTCGTGCGCCTGGCCACCGCATTCGACCACGACGGAGATGGGTCCCTGGGGAACCATGCGACAGATCCGACCGTCAACCAAGATGGCATGCGCGAGACCGGCACCTTCCTCAAGACCATCGCCCTGCTCGGCCATCTGCGGCGGCTGGGCTGCACCACGCTCCACCTCCTGCCCGTGACCGCCATCGGCCGCGACGGCAACAAGGGCCTGTTGGGCTCCCCCTATGCGATCAAGAATCCCTACCGGCTCGAGCCGACCCAGGCCGACCCCCTGCTCGACCTGCCGGTCGACGACCAGTTCCGCGCTCTGGTTGAGGCCTGCCATCTGCTGGGCATCAGGGTCATCGTCGAGTTCGTCTTCCGGACCGCCAGCAAGGATTCCGACTGGATCATCCAGCACCCCGACTGGTTCTACTGGATCGACGAGCGGGTGCCGGATCGGCCCGTCGGCGAAACCGATCTGGACAAAGCCCGCCAGTCCTACGGTAATCCCATTTTCACGCCCGAGGAGCTGAGGGTCATCAACGACAAGGTGGCCCGCCACGATTTTCATGAGCTGCCGGCACCGCCTGAGGCGTTCCGCCGCTTCTTCCTGCCGCCGCCGGCCGCGGGGCGGGTGGACACCGACGCCCAGGGGCGGGTCCGGGGTCGCTCCATCGATCCGGCGACCGGACGGGAAGTCACGGTGCGGATCCCGGGTGCCTTCGCCGACTGGCCGCCTGATGACAACCAGCCGCCTTGGGGCGATGTGACCTACCTGCGGATGTACCGCGACGATCCCGCCACGCCGGGGCGGTTCAACTACATTGCCTACAACACCATCCGAATGTACGACGCCGCTCTGGCCCGGCCTGAGTTTGCCAACCGGCCTCTATGGGATAAGCTTCGCGATCTTGCACCCTTTTACCAAGATGCCTACGGAATCGATGGAGTGATGGTCGATATGGGGCATGCCGTGCCGGTTCCCCTGATGCAGGAGATCATTGCGGCGGCTCGGGCCAAGGACCCGGATTTCTGCTTCCTGTCGGAAAATTTTGAAATCGGGCAGAGCAGCGTGGATGCCGGCTACAACGCGGTCGTCGGGTATGCGTGGTGGGTCGAATACAAGCGCGAAGGCATGATGGGCCTGCTCGAGCATATCGGGGTGAAGGGGGTGCCCCTGCCGTTCTTTGGGGCGGTCGAGAACCACAACACCCCGCGCGCGGCGGGACGGCCTGGGGGGGAGCGGTATGCCACTTACGCCTTCCTGGTCAACACCTTTCTGCCGCGGTCCATTCCCTTCATCCACGCGGGGTTCGAGCTTGGGGAGACGATGCCGGTCAACACCGGGCTCGATTTCTCCAATGCCGATCTCGAAAGGTTCCGGGGCAAGCCGCTGCCTCTGTTCGATCCCGGGGCCCTGCGGTGGGAAGGCCGGCATCCCATGCTGGGCATCACCCGCCGGATCCTCGACCTGCGGGCCCGCTTCCGCGATACCGTCGAGTGCCACGGTCCGGGGAGCTTCGTGTTGTTGCAGACCGGCAATCCAGACGTGATAGCCTTTCTGCGGAAAGGTGGGGCGCACACCCTGATGGTGCTGTTCAACCGGCATCTCGAGCTCGAGCTGGGCGCCCGAATCGACCTGCATGGGCACGTCAGCCCCGGCATCACCAGCCTTCCCAATCTGTTGACGAAAGAAGGCGCGGTCGGGGAACTCCCCCTCCGTGATGGGACCCTCTCCTGTGCCGTGCGCCCGGGAGATGCCCTCTTTTTCGCCTGGAGCGAGACCGCGGCGGTCCGCTGAGCCACCGTCCCTCTCGTTGGCCGCATCCCCCGTGCAGGGGATGCGGTGGTGCGTCTTTGCCGTGCCCGGTCGGCCATGGAGGGGCTGAAAGTCGCCGTCGTGCGAGGCTTCGTCGCACGCGGTAAAATTCCCTTAAAAAGGTCGTCGATTTTCCTGATTTGGCGAATCGAGGCGTCGATTTGCCGGAAAAATTGTGTTATCGTGCAATTCTGTTTTGTCGATCTATCATCTGGAGTGCCCCGCCCAGGGCACGGACTACTGAGGTTGAAAGGAGGGCTCAGATGCCCAGGATCATGGAATTCTACGGTGAGTTGACCTTCTCCAAGGCGGTCATGCGGGAGAAGCTCAGTCGGGAGGTGTATGAGAAGCTGATCGATACCATCCAATCGGGGAACGCCCTCGACGAAAGCATCGCCGGGGATGTCGCCCATGCCATGAAAGAATGGGCGATCAGCAAAGGGGCCACCCATTTCACCCATTGGTTCCAGCCACAACGCGGGGGCACCGCCGAGAAGCACGATGCCTTCATCACCTACTCCGACCAGGGTGACCTGATCGAACGGTTCTCGGCCAAGCAGTTGATCCAGTCAGAGCCCGATGCCAGTTCCTTCCCCTCCGGCGGGATCCGGTCGACCTTCGAGGCCCGCGGCTACACCGCCTGGGATCCCACTTCCCCGGCCTTCCTGCAGGAGACGGGCGAAACCCGTACGCTCGTCATCCCAACGGTGTTTTTGAGCTGGACCGGCGAGGTGCTCGATCTGAAGACGCCATTCCTGCGGTCGATGCGGGCCCTGAACGATGCCGCCATCAAGCTGCAGCGGATGCTTGGCAACCGTCTCGCCCGCAAAATCGTGGTCAACGCCGGCCCCGAGCAGGAATACTTCGTCGTGGCCCGCCGCCTGGCCGATACCCGGCCGGATCTGCGCATCTGCGGCCGGACCTTGTTCGGGGCCCCTCCCGCCAAAGGCCAGCAAATGGAGGACCATTACTTTGGATCCATTCATCAAAAGATGATGCGGTTCATGGAGGATCTCGATCGAGAACTCTATCGGCGGGGCATCCCGGCCAAAACCCGCCATAACGAGGTTTCCCCTAACCAGTTCGAAATCGCCCCCCTCTATGAAGAGGCCAATCTGGCGATCGATCACAACCTGCTGATGATGGACATCATGAAGAAGGTTGGGTTGAGGCACGATCTGGAGGTGCTGTTGCATGAGAAGCCCTTCGCCGGCGTCAACGGATCGGGCAAGCACGTCAACTGGTCGATCGGCGACAACACCGGGGCCAACTACCTCGAGCCCTCGGCTTCCCCCCTGAAGAACATCAATTTCCTGCTGACCCTCGGTGCCCTGCTGTTGGGTTTGGACAAATTCGGTGGCCTGCTGCGGGCGGTCGTCGCCGACGCCGGTAACGATCACCGCTTGGGGGCCAACGAGGCGCCGCCGGCCATCATGTCGGTCTACCTGGGCGAGTATCTCACCAACCTGGTCGACGAGATCGCGGGCATGGGGAAGGTGAACGAGCATTCCGTCGACCACATCAGCATGGGCGTGCGCAACCTGCCGCGCGTTGCCAAGGATTACTCCGACCGCAATCGCACCTCACCCATCGCCTTCACCGGCAACAAGTTCGAGTTCCGGGCGGTGGGGTCCTCGCAAAACCCCTCCGAAGCCATGACCGTGTTGAACCTGTTGGTCGCCTATGGGTACTACGTCATCGAGACCCGCATGTCGGAACAGACGGCGATCCAGGATGTGAAGGAACGCGCCATCACGGTGCTGAAGGGCGTCTTCCAGGAAACCCGACGGGTCCGCTTCGAGGGCAACGGGTATTCGGAGGAATGGCATCGGGAAGCCGCGGCCCGTGGACTGCCCAATGCCCGCAACACTCCCGCCGCCCTCGACGCCTACCTCGAGAAGGAGGTCATCGACCTGATGGCCAAATCCCGGACCCTCACCGAAAGGGAATTGCGCGCCAAGGTCGAGATCAAATTGGAAACCTACGTCAAGACCAAGGAGATCGAGCTCAAAACCGCGCTCAACATGGCTCAGACCCTTTTCCTCCCGGCTCTCACCAAGCAGATTGCCGCCACCGCCACCGCGGCGGGGGCCATGAAGCAAGCCGGGCTCGACAGCCAAGTGTTGACAGATGAGGTGAAGCGGTTTGAAGGGCTGTTCGCCGAAATCAAGGCCCGGACCGCCGATCTCGAGGTGGTGTTGGCAGAAGCCGCTCGCGAGAGCAATCATCATCAACGCGCTCGCTTCCTGGCCGACCGCGGCGAGGCCGCCCTCGGCCAGCTGCGGACTGCGGTCGATGCCGCCGAAGAACTGGTGGCCGCCGAGTTCTGGCCCATGGCCAAATACCAGGATCTGCTCACCGTGCTTTGAGCTCATTCAGGTCTCCCCCTGACCGGGGCCCGCGGCCACCCAGGTGGTCGCGGGCTTCGTCGGTACATTCCATACCCTCTCGCCCCACACCGAATGCCGCTTGGTGGGCGATGACCAACCTGCCAGGACCGGACCGATTCCCTGGTCGTCCCCTTCACGGGAAGTCAGCCATCGGTTTTGGAAGCCTCCCCGATTGCATTCGGGAACGGAATTGGTATACTTGGGTCGCCGCGGTGTTCTACCCCAGAGTTCGTGACGAGGTGCCCCGTGCGTTCTCTAAGTTCGGTGGTTCTGCTCTTGGTCGTGGTCTGTTTTTCGGTGGCCTGCGAAAAGAGCGGGGAACTGACCTACCCGGCCGGGCCTGGTACCGCGGTTGGGCCAACCATCTCCCACCTGACCGCTGCCAACGCGGTTTTGTCACGAACCGACGGCGGGATCCTCCGCCTGAGCTGCGCCTGGACAACGCCCTGGGCGGTGTCGACGGCGACGGCGTATGTCGCCTTCGTCCGTTCGCTGCTCGACGGTCAGGCTTCGCCGACCGGGGTCATCGGCTCGGGGACGGCCTCCGATGTCGCCAGCGTGACCACCGGTGTGCCAGCCCACACCGACGGGCAGACCCAACCGGCGACCACCACGGCTATCGCTTCCGACACGGTGGGCAATCCCGCTGCCTTCTTTTTGCGCTTCCAAAGTCCGTTGACGATTCCCCTCGGCATCGGCACCGATCAACGGGCCGGCTTTTTCCAGCTGGACATCCCCTTTCCCAAAGCCGATATCGGCGATGCGCCGCTGGGCAAACAGCAGATGCTCCTGTGGATGATGATCAACGGCATGAAGACGAACTCCCTGGCCTTCGAGGTCGAATTCGTCCGGTAAACCCCCATCTGTTGCCTGACGCAGGGTCGCCATCGCCGCCCGGGCTGTCGGCTGGCGCCTGCGGCCTCTCGTGGGATTGCTCCGGCGCGTAGGGCGAAAGCCGGATCCCTGGTTTGCCGGGGAAAGGCGTCCCGGCTATAATGGACGGGTTCCCTCAACTGCTCGAAAGGATACCCCATGAAACGACGTGATTTCCTGAAGACCGCCGGCTTGACCCTGGCTGTCGCAGCCCTTGGCGACCTGACCATCACCGGGGGAACCCCCGTGGCTGCCCAGACCCCTCCGGTTCCCGGTCCGGATGTCGTCCGGGTCGAGAACGGCGAGCCGGGGGC
>CALLCO010000058.1 GCA_937998695.1 Candidatus Ozemibacteraceae bacterium | reverse complement strand
GCGCTCCCGGGTGGCCGGAGCCCTTGCCATCGTGCTATTGGCCATCATCCTCGGTTGGCACCCGGGGCCCGCGGAAGCTGCCCAACAGAAGAAGGCCTTGCTGGTCGGCATCGGCAACTACCCCCACCCGCCGTCCCGTCTGCTCGGGCCGGTGCCGGACTGTCGGGCCATCCAGAAGATCCTGGTATCCGACCGGTTCGGGTTCAAACCCGAGGACATCCGCACCCTGTTCGACGAGCAGGCGACCTACGAGAACATCCTGCGCGGCATCGCCGAGCACCTGATCCGGGGAACGAAACCGGGCGACTTGGTCGTGTTCTTCTACAGCGGGCACGGCACCTACATCACCGACACCAACCAGGACGAACCCGACGGCCGGGACGAGGCCCTGTGCCCGTATGACCTCCAGCCGACCGGCGAGAACTACTTGATCGACGACCTCCTGCGCCGCTACTTCCGGTTGCTGCACGACCGCGAACTGGTGGTGATGCTCGATTGCTGCCACTCCGGCTCGACCCACCGCGCCCTCGGCGGGCCCCAGGGCACGCCGAAATACCTGCGGGCGGCCCTGCCCAACCCGGCCGTGCCCCGCAACCAAGCCGACCAGTATGGCCCCGGCCGGTTCGGCCTGCAGGAGGAGGAAGGCCGCGATACCAACCCCCGCCAGGTCTACTTTGGCGCGGCCCGGGACATCGAGACCGCGCTCGAGGTGGACATGGGTTCCCCCCCCTCGCGCCGGGGCGTCTTCACGACCGCCCTCGAAGCGGGCCTGGCCGGCCCCGCCGATCAGGACGGCAACGGTGTCATCACCTACGGCGAGCTCTTCCGGTTCGTCCGTGAGCACATCAGCCGGGGCGGCTTTTCCCAGATCCCGCAGTGCGACCCGTCCCCCGACGGCCCCCCGGTTCCCATTCTGAACCAGCCGTTCCTGGCCCCTGCTGGCCCAGCGGCGGGCAACGCCCCCTCGACGCCCACGACCACCGCGCCGCCCCCACCGGTCGCCGAACCCGTTGCGCTCGAACCCAAGCCGGTCAACGCCGAAATCCTGTCGGTCGAGCTCGAAGGGATCCAGACCGAGGCGGCCCGGGAAGCCTTCGCCCGGCTGCCGTTCGTGCGCCCTGCCAATCCCGTGTCCGTGCCCGATGTGACCGTCCAGATCCGGAAGGTTGGGGGCAACCTGCAAGGGAAGGTGTTCGACGGGTCCCGCCTGGTCATCGAAACCGCGACCGATCCGGCAATGGCAGGGCTGGTCACGAAACTCGGGCCGACGCTGGAGGCCCGCTTCCTGCAGAAGAAACTGGCCACCCTGACCGTGCCGGCGTCGGACTTCAAGGCCACCCTGCGCCTGACCAACTCCTCCACGCCGGTCCGGAAAGGGGAGAAAGTCCAGTTCGAGTTCACGGTCAGCCACGATTGCCACGTCTATCTGGTCGATATCCAGCCCGACGGCACCGTCAACCTGTTGTTCCCCAACCCGTTCCAGAAGGACAACTTCGTCAAGGCGGGCTCTCACCGTCTGCCACCCACCGGGGCCAAGTACACCTTCAAGGTCGGCGGCCCCTTCGGCCGGGAACTGGTCAAGCTGATCGCCGTCCGGGACGCCGACGCCGCCCGCCGGCTCGGCCTGCCGGTTCCCGGGACCGGGTTCGTGTCGGTGGCCGGAGACCCCGCCGCCCCCCGGAGCGCCGCCCGTGACCTGGTGTTCGAGGTGGTCGGCCAGGTCGGCGAGGTGGCCGCCGGGCCACGGCACCCCCTCGCCCTGGCTGAAGTCATCTACCAGACCCGACCGTAGCCAAGGAGGCCAACCGATGATGCCATCCATCGCCATCCGTTCCCGCCGCCCGGTCCCGTTCAGGGCCGCCCTGCTGCTGACCCTTGCCCTGGGCCAGGCCCTGCTCGTTGGCCCGGCCCGGGCCGCCGATCCGGTTCGGTCGCAGGAACTGGTCAGCCAGGGCCTCGCCGCCAGCACCGTCGACCAGAAACTGGCCCTCTTCCAGCAGGCGGTCGAAGCCGACCCGGCCAACGTACAGGCCCTCAACAACCTGGGCTCGATGTACCAGGAGAAGGGTGACCTGGCGCAGGCCCGCCGCTGGTACGAAGAGGCAGTCCGCCAGGCCGAGCTCCAGGGGAAGTCCTATCCCATCGGGTATTTCAGCCTGGGCGACGCCTGCTACGCCCAGAAGCGGTATCAGCGGGCCTGGCAGGCCTATCAGAAAGGCCTGGCCCTGGCCCCTGACGACCAGGAGACCCTGGCCCGGGTCGAGGAGATGCGCCGACAGTTCGCCACCTACTTCGACTCGCAGGGGAACTTCCTGCTGAAAGACCCCGAGGAGATCACCCGCGGCCTGAAACTCGGCACCCGCAACATGGTCGTCGGCGAAGAGCCCAGCGTCGACCTCGTGGTCGAGTTCGAGTATGACAGCGACGAGATCACGGCTGCCTCCGACCAGCAGGTGGAGAACCTGGCCGCCGCCTTGAAAGAGATGCTCGACGCCGGCACCGGCGAGACCCTCACCCTGGCCGGCCACACCGACGAACGTGGGGCGGTCGCCTACAACCTCGACCTGTCGCGGCGAAGGGCCGAAGCGGTCAAACGGCGGCTGGTCAAGGACTATGCGCTGAGCCCCGACCGGCTCGCCACCAAGGGGTATGGCAAGAGTCATCCCAAGGTGCCGAAGGCCACGTCCGAAGACGACCACCGCCGCAACCGCCGGGTGGAGATCATCCGCGGGGCGGGCCCGCCCTGAGTCGCTCTACCCGCAACGGGCCTGTGGCCCCCCTCTTCCCCCTGGCATCGCGGGCTTCCCCCCGAGCCCCGTCGGACCGCAAAACTTCGGGGACCCAGCCGAATAGATTGCTCGACCGCGACCGATCAGGCTGGCCACCAATCCCAAAGGGCATCGCGATTCTTGGGTCGTCCCCGACCGGAGATTTCCCACCCGGATTCTGCTAGCATGATCCGTCCGAGATCCATCTGCCAAGGAGACATCACCCCATGAACAAGCGTTCTTTCCTGTGGTTGTTCGTCGCCGTTGTCGTCGCCGGAGTGACCGGAACCGCCGCGTGGGCCGATCTCAAGCTGGTCAACACCAACGCGCCCCGGGACATCCTCATGGCCGAACAGGCGACGGCCGACCCTACCAATCTGGGCGTCCTGAAAGTCGAGGAGATGACCAAGGCCGACTTCCCGGTCAAGCTCGCCACGAACCGGGAGAAGGAGGGCGACGTCTTCGCCATCGGCGATGAACTGAGCCTGACCTTCACCGCCGAAAAGGACTGCCACCTCACGATCGTCGACTTCACGCCGGGCGGGAACATGCTGGTCCTGTTCCCCAACAAATGGGTCACCGACAATTTCGTCGCCGCCCACCAGGTGGTGCGGGTTCCCCAGGAAGGAGCCACCTATACCCTGAAGGTAGGCGGACCGACCGGCACCGACGTGGTGAAGGCCATCGCCACCAGCCGCAAGGTCGACGTGCTCGATCCCGCCAACCAGCAGCTGGCCGGCCCCTTCGCCGTGATCAAGGACAAGCGGACCGCCACTCGTGATCTCCTGCTGCTCGACACCCCCGCCGCCGGGTCCGGCACCCCCGGGCTGCCGGTCGCCCCCGATGCGGGAATCGCTTCACCGGCCGACGAACCCCTGCAATGGTCGGCGGCCGCCCTGACCGTCCACGCCACCGGGGCATCCCCGGACGAAGGCGGGTTCGGGGTCGTCGCCACCGACGGCTGGATCGTCAAGGCCTGGACCGACGCCGGGACCGCCAAGACAGGGCAGAAGGTCTTCGTCAAGTTCCTGACCAATCGCCCCTGCCGGCTGGACTCCCTGGTCAACCGGGGAACCAGCGGCCAGGAAAACGCCCTCCTGCCCGCCGGCAACACTCCCGACCTGGCGCCGAACACGGTGAATACCCTGCCGGGCAGCTCGGATGCCTGGGCCTTCGAGATCTCCGGCCCCGCCGGCCTTGACACCGTCGTGGCCACGCTGAAAACCCCGGACGACCGGACCGCCGAGGTCTCCTTCAAGATCAAGGTGACCGAGTGACTCCGGTCGGGTTCTTCCGCCGAGGGCCTCGCCGGCGCGGGCGCGCCCGCGGGGCCCTCGTGGTTCTTTGCGTTCATGGGGGCGGTGGTGTATCATCGGGGCATGAAACGGGCCATCTTCGCGTTTCTGCTGCTGGTCTGCCTGTGCCCCAGCCACCGGGCCGCCGCCGACTGGCGCGACTACCGCAGGTGGGAATACGTCAACCCCCAAGACCTCGAGATCCGCATCGTTCCTGAGGAACTCGAGGTGATCGCCGGTCAGACGGCCACCTTCACCATCTCGATCCGCAACAAGACCGACAAGGTGGTCAACGTCACGTTCGGCACGGGCCAGCGCTTCGACTTGGCCGTCTGGCACTACGAAACCCAGATCTATCGCTGGTCGCAAGGCAAGCGCTGGGAGGAAGCCCCCCACAGCATTCCCATCCGGCCGGGAGTGCCCGAGACTTGCCAGATCGCCTGGCGAACGCTCGATCGCATCTTTTGTCCCCTCCCCCAGGGTATCTACAAGGTCGTCGGCATGGTGATGACCAAGCCGCGGGTGCTGATGAGCAACACGGCCCGCATCCGGCTGGTGCCGCCCAAGCTGGTGCCGGAAAAACTGGTCAAAGTTCGGCTGAAGCAGGCCTTCGAGCTCGACCTGCCCCTGTTCCTCGACCAGAAGCCGGTCCAGTGGCACATCGAGTATGACAACAACGACAACCGCGTCGATCTGATTGGCGAACGGCGCACCACCCGCACCGTCACCTACGTCTTCGAGGCCAAGCGCGCCGGCCACGTCACGATGCATCTCTACGCCCGCCCCCTCTACCAGAATCTCGGGCGGGGTCTCGAGCGCCGCTCCTTCCGGGTCGAGGTCGTATCCGGCGGGGATTGATTCCCAAGGGAGGACATCTACCAATGCCCACCGCCAAGCACAGCATCGAGGAGTTGATGCTGCAGAAGAAGATCCTCACCGAGGAGCAGCTCGAAAAGGCCAAAAACATTCAGGCCCAGACGCTCGAACGGCTCGAGGACATCCTGATCCGGCTCGGCTTCCTCAACGAAAAGGACATGCTCGACCTGTGGGCCGAATTCCTCGACGTCTCGGTGGTCGACCTCACCAACACCAAGGTCGACGCCAAGATCCTGTCGCTGATCCCTGAATACCAGGCCAAGCAGTACAAGGTCATCCCGTACAAAAAATCGGGAAACAAGCTGACCATCGTCATGGCCGACCCCTTCGACATCATGGCCAAGGACATGATCGCCTTCCTGACCCAGTGCAAGCTGGAAGTGCTGATCGCCCCCCGCGGCCAGATCGAACTGGCCATCAAGCAGCTCTACTCCTGGGAAGGATTCCAGGTGGCAGGCGAAGAGAGCCTGCTCGGAGGCAACGATGACGGCACCGAACTGGTCCGCCGCACGTCCGAAGAGGGGCCGGTTGTTCAATTCCTCAACGCGATCTTCAAACAAGCCATCCTGAAACGAGCCTCCGATATCCATGTCGAACCGCGGGAAGATATCCTGCTGGTGCGGTTCCGGGTCGACGGCATCCTGCACGATGCCTCGACCGGGCCCAAGAGCCTGCTGGCTCCGCTGATCAGTCGCATCAAGATCCTGTCCCATCTCGACATCGCCGAGCGCCGCCTTCCCCAGGATGGCCGCCTCAAGGTGCGCATGGAAAACAAGGACATCGATTTCCGCGTCAGCACGGTGCCCAGCCTGCTCGGCGAGAAGGCCGTGCTGCGCATCCTGCAGCGCGAGGCGGCCTTCGACCTCGACAACATCGGCTTCCTGCCCGAAGATCTCAACCGCCTGAAGATCGCCCTCGACGAGCCATACGGACTGATCCTCGTCACCGGGCCGACCGGCGCCGGCAAGACGACGACCCTGTTCGGCATGCTGAAGTATTTCAACAGCACCGAGATCAACATCTTCACCATCGAGAACCCGATCGAATACCGCATCGACGGCATCACCCAGGTACAGACCAACGAGAAGATCGGTCTCGATTTCGCCCAAGGTCTGCGCGCGGCTTTGCGTCAAGATCCCGACATCGTCCTGGTCGGTGAGATCCGCGACCTCGAAACCGCCGACATCGCCTTCCGGGCCTCCCTGACCGGCCACAAGGTGCTGTCGACCCTCCATACCAACAACGCCCCCGCCAGCATCAACCGTCTGATCAACATGGGCGTGCCGCCCTATCTCGTCTGCGCCGCCCTCCGCGTCGTCATCGCCCAGAAGCTGCTGCACCGCATTTGCCCCAAGTGCCGAACCGAATACCGGCCGTCGCAGAAAACCTTGCAGCGACTCAAGCTGCCGACCAGCCGGGTGATGAGCGCCAAGTTCTTCAAGGGGGCCGGCTGCCGTGACTGCAACCAGACCGGCGCCTACGGCCGGCTCGGCGCCTACGAAACGATGATCATCACCCCGTCGCTCCGGGACGTCATCATGGAAGGCGGCACCGAGCTGGCCATCAAGCGCGTCGCCCGCCTGGAAGGGATGAAGACCCTGCGCGAGATTGCCGTCCAGAAGGCATTCGACGGCCTGACCACGCTTGAGGAAGTCCTCTACGTCACCCCGTCCGACGACGAGGGGCAATATCTCAACGCCCAGGCGGCCGCCCTCGCCGCCCGGCTCGGCAAGTTGTCGGCCGGGGCCCTGCCCGTCGTGGGAGCCGCCGCCCCCGGGGCGACCGCCGAGACCGGCGCCGTTCCCCTTCCCGCGCCAGCCGTGGGGGGCGGCGCCCCGGCGCCGCTCGACCCCAACGATCCCATCATGAAGACCATCTTCCGGAGCATCGAAGAGGATTTTCTCTTCTTCGAGGATGACGAACTGGCGCAGCGCCTGCAGATGCCATCGGTCCAGGTGGTGGAGTGCCTGCACCTGCTGAACCTCGAACGGACCCGCGAGGGGTTCCAGAAGAAGTTCGGCCGGCTGCCCGAACACCTCGGCGAGGAAGAGGTGGCCGAACTGTGGCGGAGCGTCATCGACAAGCAGGGACGGCTGCCCGCTTTCCTGTTCGAGCAGGAAGAATCGGCCCGGCTGTTCATCCGCGTCATGGTGGGGGAAGGGCTGAAGGCCCTGGCCCGCCAGGGCGTCGTGCCCGACAAGCTGCCCGGCTCGTTCACCCGGGAGTTCTGCGCCCAATTCGGTCTCGACCAGGCGGTCGAATGGGCCCACGGCAGCCTGTTCTCGCTGGTCGACCTGGCCATGCCCGGCCGGTTCCGGCCCTGGCAGTTCGGCGAGACCGAGGCCTGGTTGGCCGGCGCGCCGCTCGAGGAGCGCACCCGCGAGGCCCTCGACTGGCTGATGACCGTGCGCCTGGGCTGCAGCCGCGGCGACCTGCCCCAGCTGCTGACCGCCGAGGTGGTGCGTGAGTCTGGGCTCGACCCGCTGCTCCAGAAATACGGCAACTCGGTCTACCGGTTCGTGCAGGCGGTCTACCCGGACGTCTTCCAGCCCTGGCAGTTCGCCGACGAGGAAGCCCTCATCTGGTTCCGCGACGACCGCCTCGAGACGGCCAAGGCCGCCACCCGCTGGCTGGTCGAGACCCGCATGAACCTGCCCTGCGAGGAGATCCCGCGCCGCATCAGCCTGCAGGACTTCCACCACTACGGCCTGGCCAAGCTGCTCGACCTGTTCAGCCAGAACCTTTACCAGATTTTCGAGAACGCCTACCCCGGCCGGTTCAAGGCTTGGGAGTTCGCCGAGATGATCGACCTGTGGCGGGCCCCCAACGCCCTCGAAATGGCGCGGGAAGCCACACACTGGCTGGTGAAGGAGAAGCTCCAGTGGGAGTTCACCACCGCCCCCCACCAGCTGACCCGCCGGCACTTCCTCGCCCACGGCCTCGGCTTCATGCTCGGCACCCTGTTCAACCACTCGCCGTTCATGGCCATCGAGAACGCCTTCGACGCCGTCAAAACCGACGAGATCTTCCAGAAGGGGTTGTTCACCTACTCGCAGGAGCTCCGGGACATCGCCACCAAATGGACCTCCCTGGCCGAGAAGATCGCCCACAACCACTTCGGGAAGGCCCGCTTCAAGGTCACCCTGCCCAACCTCAAGGTGGCCCCCATCGTGCCCGAGACCGACCGCATGTATTACAACGCCGCCAACCAGATCGAGTATGTGCCGCAGATCGTCATCGCCAAGCTCAGCGCCTACGACGATTTCGCCGACTTCTCGAACTGGGTGCCCTACTGCGACCGACTGCTGTACTGGATCCTGAGCGACGACCGGGCCGCCGGCTACATCGGGCCCTCCCATCCCAAGGTCAAACTGGTCTTCGCCGAATCGCTGGTCACCGGCCTGCGCTCCAAGGGCATGCACGACGTCGTCGAGAAGATGGTCGGCCTCAAGAGCGCCTTTGACCGGATGCTCGACCGCAAGGCCCCCGCCGGACGCTCCGGCACCAGGACCTGAGCCCAACCCCCCGCAAAGCGAGGGAAACGCCACTCATGCTCGTTTGGCAGCATTCTGAAGCGGGCTCCATCCGCGAGGACAACCAAGACGTCCTGGTCATCCGCGAGGACCAGGGAGTCGTGCTGCTAATCGACGGCCAGGGCCCCGCGGGCCGTGACCTGGCCCGCGAGGTGGCCGACCGCCTCGAGCAGGACCTGGCGAAGCTGCCCCTGTACGGCCGACCGGAAGACGCCCCACAACGACTGCGGGCCGCCATCGCCGACGCGGCCCGCCGGGTCCAGAAGGACCAGGTGGCCGGCCGGATCGACCACCGCAGCGGGGTGTCCCTCGCCGCCGCCGTGGTCGTCGAGGGCCAGCTCGTCGCCGCCCGGGCGGGAACGGCCGGGCTGCTGGCCTGGACGGGCGGCTCGCTCCATGGGTTGGAGCCGCG
>CALLCO010000057.1 GCA_937998695.1 Candidatus Ozemibacteraceae bacterium | reverse complement strand
GTCTACGAGGATTCCGAGATCTGGCTGCAGCACGTTTTCCTCTAGCTGAAGGAACTCAACCGCCAGAAGATCGAAGCGAAGATGGTCCTCGAAGGGAAAGCGGCCGGCCTGCTGGCGACTCTCGGCGGCCGGCCGCGCAGCGTCGTCCAGAAGCTGCTCGACGCCCGCGACAAGGGCTGGATCCTCGGGGTCTGCAAGGCCTGCGCCGTTGTCATGAAGGCGGTCGAGGCCACCCAGAAAGAGTTCATCCCCCTTCTCGACGAGATGGACGGCCACGCTCCCCTGGCCCGCTTCATCGCCGAGGGCTGGACGATCGTCAAATTCTGAACGCCAGGCGGCTCTCTCCGTCGGCTCCAGAGGCTGCTTCGAGGACACCCGCCGGGTATCCTACCCGTCGCCCGCGCATCGCGCGATCCGGGCGGGTCGATGTTCTTCCATGAAAACGCCCCGGGGGCAACCCGAGCCACCCCAGAATAGAGAGGAAGCGGTGTTCAGGGCTCCCGGTGCAGGGTTTCGAAGCGGGCGGGGCCAGTCGACGGGGTGGCGCCCGCCGGGGCCGGGGTCAGCTCCAGCAGGAAGGGGACTGACGGCCACGTTTTCTCGTTGGCCAGCATCATGAGCGGGCCCCGGTGGCACATCACGACCAGTAGGTCACTGGAGCCTGGGGCGGGCGGCGCCAGGGTGGCGGTACCGGCATTATCACGCAACGGGAGCCAGGAGAGATGCGGGGCCCGCCGCCCCTGGCGATCGACGTAGAGCACCCCCACATCGAACACGTTCCGGCCATGACCGGTGTCGAACACCTTGCCGGAAAAGGAAAGATCGACCGGGGCCGGGGTGACCGGTATCCGGAAGCGATACGCCAGGGAAGACCACATCCGGGTTTTGCCCCGCACCTTGCCCACGAGGCAGCGGAACACCTTCACGGGTTTGGCCGGGTTGGCCTTGGTGGCCGCCAGCCCGGCGGCGGTGAACGGGGCGAAGCCGAGCCGGACCGCGGAACTGTCGTGGCTGGCCCCCAGATGCAGGGCAGCGCCGAAATCACGAAAGACCTCGGGGAGGTGGTCGGCACCTCGGCGACATCGCGCCCCGCCAGCATCCCGGTGATGCTGGTTTTGCGGCTGGCCACCACCGCCCGCACCACGCGGCGGGCATGACCCCGCGCCCACCGGCCGTATGAATCGGCTGGAACAGAAACATCATTTTCTCATTGTACCCGGCGCTCCCCCCTTTACGGGGAATTCCGGGGCCTGATGACCATTCCGGAAATTTCTGGTACAATCAAAGCGAGGGAAGGGACCCGGATCGACACCCGGGCGGGGGGAGCGCATGGGTTCCCTGCTGGCTGTGATCGCCGTGTTCATCGCACTCCTGGTGGTTGTCGGGTATTTCTGGTACCGACAACAACGCCAAGAGGGGTTTGGTGCCGCTGCCCATCGCGGGACCGCCAAAGCCTCTTCCCCCGAAGAAGCCCTCGCCTCCATCATCGAAGCCCGCCGCGCCGGGGCCGGGGGCCCGCCCGGCGAGCGCGGGCCCGGCCCCGGCGCCGCCCTGGGCGCCCTGATCGACCAGGTGCGGGTGATGAATCAGTTGATGGGCAAGGGGGGAAGCACCCCCACCTTCGGGCCGTCCGATCTCGGCGAGGTCAAAGCCGCCTTCGCCCGCTTCCGCCGCGAACCGGGCGAACCCGCCGCCCAGGCCTGCTTCCAGCTCATGCGGCGGCACTACATCCTCGACACCGAGATGGCCCGGCAGGAGGCCTATTTTCTCGAGTATGCGACCGAGGTGCTGCGACAGGTGCGCGAGCACCCGAGCGTCCTCGAGACCCCGATGTCCATGTACATCAAATACCTGGCCGTCGACCTCGGCGACAGCGGCTCGCCAGCCCTGGGCCGCCTCGGCCAGGATCTGACCGCCGCCATCCAGGCGGCCGGCCACACTCTGTAATCTCGCCGGTTCGATGCTTGGGCAGCGAACCAGCCACGCGGTTCCCCTGGGTCGTCTCTTTCTCCGGCCCCGGATGCTCGTCAGCACCCCACCGACAACCGTGGGACGGCGCCCCGGCAAAAGGCGAACGGGGCATACGCCCCGCCATTCCGGGCAGCCAGCGGCCATGTCCGACCTCCGGCCGGTCGGCCGCCGGCCGGCACCAACCGCACCACCCCATGCCGGCGCCCGGCGACCACCGGGCCACCCTGGGGGAATGGGCCCGCCTTCTGAGGGCGGGAAGCCCGAGCGGATTTACAGAACCGGCTCGACCTCGCGCCAGCTCACGATCTCTTTCTTGATCGAGAGGTCGTATTTCTCGGCGTAGCGGACTTCCTTGTCGACGGTGTAGTCGTAGCTCGACTGCGACAGGATCTCCTGCCAGTTGTAGTATTTGATGCTCATGTCGTTGGGCATCTTGCGCCGGTCGAAGAAATCGGTCGCGAAATTGCCGATGATCTCCATGTTGATCAGCTTCTTCAGCTTGGAGTCGGTGTCGAGTTCCAGTCCTCCCTCGGCGTAGAAGCAGCCTTCCAGGCGGGGGGTGATGTTGCGGAAGGGATGGGTGATGCCCAGCCGCGACCAGTCACTGTCGTGGTGGGGCTTGTAGATGATCTTGCCAGTGGTCGGATTCTCGACCGAGTGATCGAACCGTTTGTCGCGCAAGGCGATGATGCCCAACGACGACTGGCCGCCGCCATCGTCGGGAAGGGTCAGGATGTCACCGCCGACGTAGACGTTGCCCTCGACGACGAGCAGTCCCTTCCCCTTCACCCATCCTTCGATCAAGACGTCACCTTTGATGAAAGTGAGGCCGTTGATCTCGACGGCGTGTGTCGTGTCGTGGGCCTTGGTCGGATTGCCGAAGATGCGGCTATACTTGTTGGGCACGTTGCGCCAGTCGCCCCAACCATAGAGCGGGATGACGTTGTGGTAGGTGACGCTGTCTTTCCCATAGGCTTCGGTGAAAGTGACGTTGGTCACGTATGTGCCATGGGCGGGGAATTTCTCGGGATCGACCAGGCGATTGGCGAGGCGACGATAGACATCGGCCTGGTACAGGTTGATTTCTTTGTTATCGTACTTTTTGACTTTTTTTGTTTCGCGCGTGTAGGCTTCGTTACTGACTTTGCTCCACCAGGGCCAATGGAAGAGCCCCATCCATTTGTAATACTGCCGGGTCACCGGGTCGTTGACATACTCGATGCTGTCGGTGTTGGCGAAGTTGGCCCCGCCGTTCCAGCCCGTCCAGCCGATGCCCATGTCGAGCCAAGGGTGCTCGAGCTCTTTGCGCATGGCCGTCAGCATCAACCATTTAGGCAGGTCGACCCGGGCCCCGTCACGCATGAAGACCTTGCCGTTCTTGACGGTGAACCCCCACGGGTCCCAGAAGTCGAAGGGCAGGATGCGGAAACTGTCCTGGTGGGTTTTGTTCAGGTAGAGCCCATGGTTCGGGGCCACCATGCCGACCGAATTGCCGGGAAACGGCGCCTGCACCTTCAGGGCCTTCAGCACCTTCTTCACCTCGACCTGGCGCTTGGTGTTGTGGAAGGTGCCGCGCGAGTTGATGGTCAGGTAGCCTTCGCGGGCCACGTCGGGCGGCAGGCCGGCATCGATCAGGGCCTGGGTGGCCGCGGGGTTGCGGCGCCAGGTGATCTGGGCCCGCGCCTTGCCCCCGGGGATGATGGCAGGCACGTGGTTGACTTTCCCCTCGAGGCGAGACAGGTCGATGTCGATCGTCCCCTCCTCGTTCTTGGTGATCATCTTGTAGAAGGGGTGTTTGGGGTCATTCATCTGGGTTTTCAGGGTGAACAGGCTCTCCTCGACCCCCGCCTCCGCGACGAGCAGGGCGCAGACGCTGTCCACGTAGTTCTCGGTGAGATGGACCTCGCCCCGCATGAAGAAGATCATCCCGTAGACGATGATGCTGATCAGGATGATCATGCTCAGGATGAAAAACAGGGCCAAACCTGATCGTGGGCGGTTCATTCGGTTCATGTGCTGTCCCTCCGGGAGGAATGCTCCCTTGTACCTCTCATTCTAGCAGTCAGAAAAGGGGGGTCGCAACCTGAAGAAAGGGGAAGAAGGGGCCGAGAACCGGCTCACCCCGCAGTCTGGAGGCAGTTGCGGGGTCTTCCGGCTTGTGATGGGCGGGCGATGGGACGACGGGTCCACCCCGGAGACTGGAGGCGGCCCCAGGGACAGCCTTGCTGCGCTCCACCATGGCGATGGGCTTCACGCCCAGTCGGGGAAGGGGCCTGCCGATATCGAGACCATTCACAACGGCCACATTCAGGCCGTTTCACACACCGTCGCCAGGCCCCCCCCTCCCCGATAAAGGGCACATGGGACCGCCTGGCAAAAGGGGGAAATCCTGCAGCAGGATCGTAGGGCACAAAAGGTGGGGCGGGAGGAAGGCCCCGCTGTCAGGGCTTCAACAACACCCCCTGGGTCGATTTTTCCCCTTCGGAGGTGTCGTATTCGAGCAGGACGAGGTAGCGATGATCGCGCTTCAGCTCATCGACATCGTCCCCTTTGAAGATCCAGCCTTTTCCTTCCTCTTCGCGACCGACGAGACGGCCCTTGCCGAGGAGGGTGAAGTGGGGAAGCTCGACCAGGTGGAGGTTGACGCTAATGATCCAGTCCTCGGGGCGGTTGACGTACATCTCGGCGATCAGGCTGCTGTTCTCTGGGTTGGCTTCATCGGCACCGGGGGTGGCACCCGGAGTGCCGGCACCGGGGGCGGGCTTGGGGCCTGCGGGGGGGCGGGAAGCCCGAGCCGAGGGCCGGGACGGGACGCGCCCCCGCTCGTAACGGAGATTCAGCGTCCAGGGCTTGCCCAGCCAGGCCCGGGCGAACGACTGCCCTTCCCCCTCGAGGCGGCCTTTCCCGAACTCGCGGTCTTCCGACATCATGTACCGGGCCAGCAGGAATCCGACCCGTTCCTTCTGCAGCGGCGTCAGATCGGGGTCAAAGGCCAGCCCGACGATCTCCTCGAGCATCTCGTCGGCCACCCGGACCCCGCCGTAGAGATCGGCCTCGAGAGCCAGGATGCGGGAGGCCGGGCGCATGCCCCGCGACAGGATGCCCCGCTGCCGGATGCCGGCCACCAGGTCGCGGGCCTTGGCGAAGTCGCCCGCCAGATGGGCCCGGACCGCGGCAAAATACGTAAGGTCGCCCGGCAGCCAGCGCGGGAAGAGGTGGGCGGCGGTGGTATAGCGTTCCTTCGAGTAGGGCCCTTTCAATTTTTTCAGCTGGGCGGCCACGATACGGGCTTCCATGGCGAAGCGTTCCTCGGCGGAAAGCTCGCCCAGTCGGTCATAGACCCCTTCCAACAGCCAGAGGGCCTCTTCGACGACCGGGTAGTCCTGGGGCGGGACGATCTTGAACCCGCCCAGCACGGCGGCCGCCTCTTCGTAGGCCCCCATCATGGCGAGGGTCAGCCCCTTGAGATGCAACCAGGCGTGGTCCGCCCGAGGGTCGGCCGCGGCCGCTTCGGCCAGCGGCATGAACTCATAGTCGGCGATGATCCCCCAGGCCTCGTCGGGATGCCCTCCGAAGGCCAGGCATTCGGCCATCCGCAACCGGACCTCGCGAGGGGTCTGGGTGCGCCCGAACAGCCGGAAGTCGCTCTGGTAGTCAGGGCTGCGCCCCAGGCACTGGCGGAAGGCGCGCACCGCCGTCCACAGGCTCTCGCGCCGCTCGGCGCCGCGCTGGGTGAGCATCTTCTGCGTGTGGTACAGGCCAGAGACGAACAGCAGGTCGGAGCGCAACGACTCACTTTTGAACTGGGCCTCGCACGAGCGCAGCCACTTCTTCGCGGTGCGCAGGATCTCGAGGACGGGTTTGACGTCAAGCGCGAAGAATGGTTCGGCCCGGTTGGCCAGGTATTGCCCCTTCAGCACGTTGGCCATGAACTGCTTGCGCGCCTTCAGGGTCAGCGCCAGCACCAGGTAGAGCCGCGACTTGTCCATGATCTCGGCCGACTTGGCATCCTTCTCGGCGTTCTCGAGAATGCGGATGATCTCGTCGAGATCCTTGATCTCGTAGTCGCGCTCGTCGATCGTCTCGAGCCGCTCCTTGGCGGAATAGAAATACTGCTGGGGCGTGATCTGCAACAGGCCCGATTTGCCGGCCGAACACCCCGCCCCTCCCAGCGCCAATGCACCGAGGGCAGCAACGAACAACGCGACCGCCACACACCGCCGCCAACCGACCACGC
>CALLCO010000056.1 GCA_937998695.1 Candidatus Ozemibacteraceae bacterium | reverse complement strand
AACCCGGCAGCGCCGGCCGGGGGAGCCTGAAGAGGAGGGGAACCCGGGGTGGCAGAAGGATTGCCTTCTAGGGGCGCCACGAGGTGGCGGGGGATCGTCATGACGATCGTTGAGTATGGGTCGGAGGAGGAGCCGGTGGCGCCCTGACTGGCAGGGGAGGCCGGTGGGGGTGTGCGCCCCGCTGGAGAGCTGGTGGCGATGTTCCCCGAAGGGGTGACCACCCCTGCAGGGGTGGTGCCTCCTGGCGCCCCGGCGGTGTCCGCGGGTGGTGCGGCTCGTTTCTGGCCCTTGCGGGACTTTTTCGGCTTCTTGAGGGCTTCGGGATCGATGGCACGCATCATCGCCGTGCGGGTGAGCTTGGCGACGGGGGAGGGCGGGTCGATTTGCCCCATCCGGCTGCGGAAGAGCATCAGCGAGAGCAAGGTGATCACCCCAAGCAGGACCCAGGTCTGATTGCTGAATTCCCAGAAATTATTGTCCCCCGGGCGGGACTGGGAGAATGGATTGTTCAGGATGGGGAAGTTTCCGCCCGGGTCGGGGGCGCCGGGGATTCCCGGCACAAACGCGAACTCGTTGTACAGGCAGGAGTTGGTCCAGGGGCGTTGTTGGTTGTTGGTGCGAGTCGATACTTCGTATCCGACCCGTTTGAACATGTTTTCCGCACTCAGCCCGGGGGTCCGGATGTGGGTCAGCAAAGCGGTCAGATAGGGGGAGGTGCCGCCGGGATCGCCGTCCTGGGCCACGTCGTTGGGGGAGGTGGAAAAGGCGATCAACATTTGGGTGCCGGCATCCATGCGGGCGAGCCCCTGGGCGGCCGAGCGGGTGCTGCGGGCGAACGGGTTGTTCCGGCAGGCGTCGAGAATGACGATGTTGACGGGAACCTTGCCGGCCTCCAGGGTGGTCAGAATCATGTTGGCGTTCAGGCAGTCGAACTCGGCTTGCGACTCGCGGGAGATATCGGCATCGACGGGGACGAGGTAGTTCTCACCCTTGATCTGCATGCCGTGCCCGGAATAGTAGACCAGGGCGACGTCCTTGCCGGCGAGCCGGTCCTCGAAGGCGGCCAGAGCCTTGCGCATTCCCCGTTTCGACAGATTCTCGTGGCTCAGAACCTCGAAGCCCAGGGAGCGCAAAGTGGCGTCAAGTGCCCGGACATCGTTCAGGGGGTTGGCCAGGGGGGCGGTGGGATACGCCCCGTTGCCGATGAGCAGTGCGATGCGGGCCTCACGGATCGTAGGCAGCGGGTTGGTCGGGGGCGGCGGAGATACGGGGGATGGGGTAGGGGGGCGGCTGGGGGGTGGGGTGGGCGCAGGTGTCGGCGGCCTGGTCGTCGAGGGGTCAAGGCGACGGTCCTGGGCGTACGGTGGTTTGCCCCTTCCCTTACCGGACTGGGCATATCCGGCCAAAGGCCATAGGAGGAAACCGGTGAGACAAGAAAGCATAATCCGGACGACCCACATCCGCCCCCTTGGGAAAAAACCCAGGGAGTTCGGGCACGGTGGGCGGTATCCGGTCGACGTCATCATGTGCCTTGGGCCCGACCGATCCGGGGCAGGTGCCAGGCAGCCGGGATGGTTGGGTATCATCCCCATTCTACCATGAAATGGCGCTGCGTCCAGATGCTCCTCACCCGTTGGGAATGGTGATCCGGGGCCATCCTGATGCCAGCACCGGATTCTGGATCTGGTCGGGTCGCGATTCCCTGATTCCGGGGGGCACCCGGCAGGGGAGTTTGCCGGGCTCACTCCCTGGGTCGATTCCATGCAGGTTGACGATGAGTTGTTTCCCGGGCCAGGAATGTGGAATAATGGTCCCAGAACGACGATGATCATCTGTCTGATCCGGCACGGGGAAACCGTCTTCAATCGCGAGGAGCGGATGCAGGGCGCCCGCGACATCGACCTGTCCGACCGCGGGCGGGCCGAGGCCACGGCCCTCGGCGGGCGGTTGCTGGCGGCGGGCATCGCCCCCCGGCAGGTCTACACGAGCCCGGTCAAGCGGGCGGCCGAGACCGCCCGGCTGCTGGGCCTGCCCGGACCGGTCGTCGATCATCCGGCCTTCCGGGCCCGCGCCCTGGGCGAGCTTGAAGGGTTGACCAAGGGCGAGATCCGGGAGCGTTTCCCCGGAGCGATCGAGCGGCTCATCCACTGGGACTGGCTTCCTCCCGGCGCGGAAGAGACCCTGCGCGATCTGTTCGACCGGGCCTCGGCCGGGGTCGAGGAAGTGGCGCAAGCGGAAAGTGAGGCTGGGTCACCGCTCGGGGTCATCGTCACCCATTCCGGGGTGCTCGAGGCCCTCGTGCGAGGCTGGCTCGATCTCGAGCCGCAGCAGGGGCTGCCCTTCCCCCTGAAAAACGCCGGGGCCCTGGTCTGCACCCCGTCGGCCGCCGGCTGGCGGCCCGTGCAGATGATCGCCGCCGGCGCGGCAGGGTTCGTCGATCACGCCTGAAGCGCGGGGCCGGTTGCCCCGTCCGCAAGTCCGAGAACATGACAGAGAACGAGCTCGCAGGAGCGCAGGAGCGCAGGAGGAAAGGCATGAAGGTTCTGTATCTCACCAATGAGTATCCGCCGCTCGTCTACGGGGGGGCGGGTGTCCATATCGAGTTCCTGTCGCAGGAGATGGCCCGGCTGATCGACGTCGAGGTCCGCTGTTACGGCGACCAGGACTCGCACGAGGGGCGGCTGCGGGTCAAGGGCTTCCAGCCGCGCGACGCTTATTCCCACGCCCCCAAGGAGCTGCGCTCGGTCTGGACCACCCTCGATCGCGATCTCGGCTTCGTCGGCGCGGGCGTCGACGCCCAACTCGTGCATTGCCATACCTGGTATACACACATGGCGGGCATCTGGGCCAAGCTCAACTACAGCATCCCGATGGTGTTGACGACCCATTCCCTCGAGCCGCTGCGTCCCTGGAAGCGCGAACAACTGGGCGGCGGCTACGATTTCTCGTGCTGGGTCGAGCGCACCGCCATCGAGATGGCCGACGGCCTGATCGCGGTCAGCCGCGAGACCAAGGCTGACATCCTGAACCACTTCAAGGTATCGCCCGACAAGATCAGGATCATCCACAACGGCATCGATATCTCGACCTTCCGCAAGACCGCCGAACGCAGGCTATTGGCGCGGTTCGGGATCGAAGAGAAGCCGTATGTGTTGTTCGTCGGCCGCATCACGCGGCAGAAGGGCATCATCCATCTGGTCAACGCCATCCCGCTGATCGACCCGGCGGTGCCGGTCGTGCTGTGCGCGGGGGCGCCCGATACCCCCGAGATCGCCAAGGAGATGCAGGAAGGGGTCGAACGGGTGTCGGCCCAGCGCGGCAACGTCATCTGGATCCGCGAGATGGTCGACCGGCCGACGCTGATCCAGCTCTATTCGCACGCCGGCGTCTTCTGCTGCCCGTCGATCTACGAGCCGTTCGGCATCATCAACCTCGAGGCCATGGCTTGCGAGGTGCCGGTGGTGGCCAGCGCCGTGGGGGGCATTCCCGAGGTGGTGGTGCCCGATGAGACCGGGCTGTTGGTCAAGCTCGACCAGATGAAGGCCAGCCCCTTCGAGGCGCTCGACCCGGCCCGCTACGCCGCTGACCTCGCGGCGGCCATCAACGCCCTGATCAAGGACCCGGCCCGCCGCCAGGCCATGGGCCGGAAGGGCCGCCAGCGCGTCGAAGACCATTTCAGCTGGACGAGCATCGCCCAACAGACCCTCGCCTACTACCAGGAACTGATCGCGGGGAAGCAGCCGGCCACGCGGTGATGCCGCGACCGGGACTGTCTCGCCGAACCCAGGAACCGCTCAAGGAGAACACCTGTCATGCCGCTGCCTGATTCGAAGCGCATTCTGATCGAGGATGTCCAGCCCACCGTTGACGCCGGCCAATACCCCATCAAACGGGAAGTGGGCGACCGGGTCGACGTCACTGCCGCTATTTTTCGCGATGGGCACGACAAGATTGTGGCCTGGCTGCTGTCGCGGCCACGAGGGAAGAAAACCTGGGACCGCACCCCCATGCGCTGCATCAACCCCGGCCTCGACGAGTGGCAGGGCGAGTTCGTCGTCGGCGAGCCTGGTTTCATGGAGTTTGCGATCGAGGCGTTCTGTGACCACTACGGGTCGTGGGCCTCTGATACCCGCAAGAAGGTCGACGCCAATGTCGATGTGGCCAGTGACGTGCTTGAGGGGTTGGCCATAGCGCAGCGGGCTTTGAAATGGCTGCCCAAGAAACTGCATGCTTGGGTGAAGAACCAGCTGAAGGTCGCCGAGGCCGCTCAAGATCCCCTGGCCCGTGCGCAGATCTTGCTGGCGCCCGAACTCGTCAAACTGCTGTCCGACCATCCTAGCGCGGAGACCCGCGTCCAGTCGCCGGTCTACTCGGTGCGGGTCGACCGGGTCGGGGCCCGCTTCGCGGCGTGGTATGAGTGTTTCCCGCGGTCGTGCGGGCGGGAGAAGGGGAAGGGCGGCACCTTCCGCGACGTCGAGGAGAGGCTGCCCGAGATCGAGGCGATGGGCTTCGACGTCCTGTATTTCCCCCCCATTCACCCGATCGGGTTCACGAAGCGCAAGGGGCCGAACAACTCCCTGGTGGCGGGCAAGAACGACCCCGGCTGCCCCTACTCGATCGGCAGCTCGTTCGGCGGCCACGACGCCATCGAGCCGGCCCTCGGCACGCTCAAGGATTTCGCACGGCTGGTCAAGAAGTGCAAGGAGGCCGGCCTCGAGATCGCGCTCGACTTCGCCATCAACTGCTCCCCCGACCACCCCTACCTGAAAGAGCATCCCGAGTGGTTCAGCCACCGCCCAGACGGCACCATCAAATATGCCGAGAACCCGCCCAAGAAATACGAAGACATCTACCCGCTCAACTTCGATACCCCCGATCGCGAGGGCATGTGGAAAGAGATGCGGCGGGTGTTGTTGTTCTGGGCCGAGCAGGGCGTGCGCATCTTCCGCGTCGACAACCCGCACACCAAGCCGTTCGGGTTCTGGGAATGGCTGATCGCCGAAGTGCAGGCCGCCTATCCCGATGTCATCTTTCTCGCCGAAGCGTTCACCCGGCCGCGCGTGATGAAGGCCCTGGCCAAGCTCGGCTTCACCCAGTCCTACTCGTATTTCACCTGGCGCAACTTCAAGCCGGAGATCATCGAGTATTTCACTGAACTGACCACCCCGCCCGTGTGCAACTACATGCGCGCCAACCTGTTCGCCAATACGCCCGACATCTTCCCCACCTTCCTGCAGCGGGGCGGTCGCCCGGCCTACAAGATCCGGGCGGTGCTGGCGGCGACGCTGTCACCCGTCTACGGCATCTTCCAGGGGTTCGAGTTGTGCGAGGGCGTGCCCGTGCCGGGCAAGGAGGAATATCTCAACTCCGACAAATACGAGATCAGGGTGCGCGACTGGAACGCCCCCGGCAACATCAAAGACCTGATCTCGAAATTGAACCGCGCGCGCCGGGCCCACCCAGCCTTGCAGGAATACGAAAATCTGCGATTCTACCGCTGCGACAACCCGCACATGTTGTTCTACGGCAAGTCGCTCGGCGACGACCATCTGCTGGTCGCGGTCAACCTCGACCCCTTCCAGAAGCACCACTCCTGGGTCTACGTGCCCATCGCCCAGTACGGCTTCGGCCCCGAGGATACCTACCAGGTCCTCGACCTGATCACCAACAAGACCTACCTGTGGAAAGGCGAACGCAACTACGTTGAACTCGACCCCGCCGTCGAGCCC
This sequence comes from Candidatus Ozemibacteraceae bacterium, assembly GCA_937998695.1. GTDB lineage: Bacteria > Muiribacteriota > Ozemobacteria > Ozemobacterales > Ozemobacteraceae > Ozemobacter. Next base: position 8,730 of record CALLCO010000056.1, on the reverse strand, counting down.
GCCAACCTCTTCGTCGTTCGCCGCTGGGTCAGCAAAGAACAGAACTTCGACTACTACTGACGGAAAACCCGAAACCGTTCCACCGTTCCACAAACCTAATTATTTATTGAGCCTGGGAAGCGGTTTTCCCGGGCATGAGGTTTGTGGAACGGACGGGGGGGACACAAAGACGATCGGAAACCCTCTTCTGGCGCGGATCGAAAAATTAGGTTTGTGGAACGGAGCGAACGGAAGGGGTTATTCGGCGTCGTCTTTGGTTTCTTCCTCCTGCCAGGCTTCGATGAAATCACCGATCTTGTTGTGGAGGTCGATGGCCCGGTCGAGGTCGTCTTTTTTGATGGCGTCGGCGAGTTCGCCCACCTGCTTGAGGACCTCCTCGTCGGAGACTTCGCCGGCCGGTTCGGCCTCGAACTCGAGCAGGTGGAGACCCTTGAAGTTGGCCTTGGTGAAGGTGCGCAGCTTGGGGGTGCCGCTGGCGCCCTCGGGCAGCTCATCGCGCAGGATGATGACCGGGTCGGTCTCGTGCATGTCCGCATAGGCCTGGAACCGGTGCCCGTCCTTGAGGACGATCTTCATCAGCAGTTTGCTGCCGCCGATCGGGTTCATTTCCTCGACGCGGTCGATCTTCTCGTAATTGACCACCCGGCTGAAGGTGGCGGTGGAATCCTTCACGGTCAGGCCCTCGGCATCGCAGAGGGTGCCGCCGGTCAGTACCCCCTCGATGGGACGGCTGGCGGAAGTGAGGGTGTAGACCACGGGCACTTCGAGCTGGGCCCAGGCCGGGGTGGCGGCGAGAACCGCCAGGACGGTCAGGACGGTCATGGCGGTCAACCAGGACGGGAACAGGCGGGCGGTGGGCACGAAACGGTGTGAAGGCGGCATGGGGTCCTCCCGGTTCAGGGATGGGATTGGCGATGGAATCATGGTAAACTACCGCCGGAGAAAGGGCAACCGGCGAGGGCGGTGAGCCGGCCGAACTGGCTGAACCGGCCGACCCGGCGGCCCCTCCCAGGCAACTCACGATCGAAAGGACCGTCCCATGCGGAACACATCTTCCCTGCTGCTTGCGCTGCTGTGCGGAACCCTGCTCCTGGCGGCTGGGGTGCCCATCGCCTGGGGGCTGCCGGTGGCCAACCCGGACGAGATCGAGGTGTTCGGCCTGGTCAGCCTGGGTGAGGATGGCGCGGCCTGGCTGCGGTGGGGGGGAAGGGAATTCCTGGTGTCGCCCGGGTTCATGATCGGCCGCGACCTGCGGGTGGTGGCCGTCCGGCACGACAGCGTGGTGCTCTATCGGCCGCAGGCCCGGGTCTATCATGCCCTCTCCCCCAAGACCTACGACCTGCCGGGGAAGGATCGCACCCACGTCATCTGGTGCGCCCCGATGCCTCTCTGGAAGGCGATCCGCATGATTGCCCTCGCCTACCGGAAAGACTACATCTGCCATGCCAAGACCCGCGCCGAGGTCTCGCCCCGTCGGCATCACCGCGACATGATCTCGATGCTCGAACAGACCGTTTCCCCCCATCACCGGGCCCACGGGCGCGAAGGCATCATCTACGCCTCGCCGGTGCACGTCGACGGGCTGGGGTGGAACTGGTTCAACGAGCAGGTGCGCCGCTTCAACAGCCGGAACCTGAGCAAGTGGTTCCCCGCCCTCGCCGAGAAGGGCACGGTGATCAGCGACGGCCGCGATCTCGCGTCGGTCCTCGAGTTCATCGCCTGGCGGGTGCGCGTGCCCATCCGATGGGACAAACCCATCCGCCTGCCCCTCTACTGCTCCTTCAAGGATCGCCCCTGGCACGAGATCATCGCCCATATCGCCATCTTCAACGGCCTTGGCCTCCAGCCCGGACCGGAAGGGTTGGTCGTGACCAAGGGAAGCCGGTAGTCCCTGGGGATGGCACATGACAACTCGAGTGCGGGAAAGACTGCCCCGCCGTTGGGGAATGCCATGACTCCACGCCATTCTTCTGCGCTTCTGGCGACTCGGAAGCGGTGCCGCGTTGAAGACGGGCCGCCTCAGCGCTTCCTCGTGGTGCGGCGTTTTTCCTCCGGATGCCGACCGGCCCGGCGTGCCCTGCTCCAGGGCCTGGGTCTGGCCCTTGTTCTGGCCTTTGGCATCACCTTCGGCCCAGGCGATGATTCCCTCTTCAGGCCCCAGGGCGCCACGGATGGGACTCTGGGAAGCGATGCGAGGGGGCGGCGAGGGGTTGAGGCGGCGTGGGTCCGCGGTCGATCGCTGCTCTGGTGGGAAGTCACCCCCGCCTGCGCGGCGTCTCCCCCGGCTGCCGTTCCTGCGGTAACCGGGCCCAAGGCCGCTTCGGCGGGCAGTTCTTCCGCGGGCCTCTCTTCAGCAGTCCCCTCTTCGGTGGGCGCTCCTGTTGCCGCCGGTTCCCTCAGCCGGGGCCGTCCAGACCCCGCCGGGCAAACCCCGGCGGGGTACCGCGAGAGCCGGTTGCCGATCTACCACCAATGGTCCGGGACGAAAGGCCGACCATGGGAAGAGCGGCCCTTCTTCCTGATCCGCGACCTCGACACCCTGATCAAGTTCTTCGCCCGGATCCCGTTCGAGGATCACCTGCCCCACGTTGATTTTGACAAGAGCATGATCTTCGTGGCTTGCCCGGGGCCGACCATGTTCGATTACCAGCCGATGCGGGTGGTCGGGTTCTTTCGCAGCGACCTGCGCTACACCGTTCTCCTCGATCTGGACCGGCGCAAGACCGGGGGCTATTGGCGCAATCCGTGGGTGGTGGCCCTGTTGCCGGCCATCCCCAAGGGGGATGTGGACGTCATGCGGGTGGGCGACCCGCGCCGGGGGGAACCCACGCGCGTGCCCCTGTTCACCGTCTGGGACATGACCCGCCAACGGGACATGCCCCTGACTCCCGCTCGCCCCTGGCAAGCGCCCAAGACCGAGCCGCCCCTGCCCACCCATGGATTCGACCTGCGGCCCAAGCCGGTGGAATACATCGTGGTCATGGAAGCCCCGCGGAGTGGCGTGACCAGCATCGACAAATCGGCCAAACCGATCCCCCAGCGTCCGAAGGTGCTTCCCCCCCTGAAGGGGCCGATGGGGCCGCCGCCTCGCAAGACCATCCCCGGGCAGAGCAAGCTCGTCAAGGCCGGAACAACCTCGACCACTCCGGCCGGGTCGGCTGGTCCCACCGGGGCCCCGGCCACCTCAGGGACAGGCTCATCATCCTCGAGTTCCAGTTCATCCGAGGGGCCGGGCAGCACCCCGGTGGCCCCGGTGATTCCTGCCGACTCCCCGGTGGCCAGCAGTTCCGCCGACCCCCTCGGGGATGCCTTCAACCTCGATTTCTGACCGATCATGCCATTTCTGCAGAAAGAACGGAAGCATGCGCCACGCCTACATTGGTGACGGGAAAGGGAAATCCACGGCCGCGCTTGGCCTGTTGATCCGGGCGGTGGGGGCGGGCCTGCGCGCCGTCGCGGTCTATTTCGACAAGGGGTGCCGGACTTACCGCCACCACGAAACCGTCGTCCTGGAGCGCCTGGGGGTGCCCTTCTACATCTTCGGCTGTGAACGGATGACCGCCGGAGGCGGTTTCCGCTTCGGGGTCACCGACGAGGATCGCCGCGAGGCCCAGGCCGCACTTGCCCAGGCCGACCGCCTGCTCACCGAGGGTGAGGCCGACTTGGTCGTGCTCGACGAGATCCTGACCTGCGTTTCCGGGGACCTGCTGGCATGGCCCGAGGTCGAGGCCGTCCTGGCGAACGCCTCCGGCCCGGTCGAAATCGTGTGCACGGGCCGTTGCCGCGACGAGGCCTGGGTTGCCGGATTCGACCTGGTCTCCCGCATCACCAAGGTGCGGCACTATTTCGACCGCGGCGTGGCGGCCCGCCCTGGCATCGAATACTGAGGTCCCTGGGCCTCCTGGGAATTCCCGACAGGGGGCGACGGATGACCCAAGCGAGCCTGGGGAAGGCGATCGCGAAAAACAGGAACCACCACATTTCGCAAGATGAGGAGAGTAGAGACCCCTGCCTGACGCCTGAAATCCAGGAAGGTACGAGAGAGCGGGAGAAGGGTGAGGCCGGGCGAGAGCCGCCGCCCATCGATGGCTGCGGGGGAAGTCGAACGGGAATCGGGACCTGTGGGAAGGGCTTCCCGACAAGCTGCGACAGAATCTGGGACGAACTGAGACCTGCTATTGGTCTGGGGCCGCAAGCCGGTCTCGCCGCCGCCTCCGCCGCCCCGCCGCCTCCGCCGCGGAAGGCCTGGGAGGCAGTGGCCGGTGGTCATTCCACCCGCGCGGTCTTCAGCTCCTGGACCAGCTTGACGATGGTGTTGGCGACGAAATAGCCAGTGACGGTGGCATTGGGGTAGACCCGGCAGTTGGGGCCCATCAGGGTGCCGGGGTTGGTCACGCTGTTGCAGCCGAGCATGCAGCCGTCACCCAGGATGGCGCCGAACTTCTTGAGGCCGGTCTGGTAGTTGGTGCCGGCGGCATGCACCTTGACCTCGCTGACGTCGTTCTTCAGGTTCGACAGCTTGGTGCCCGCCCCTAGATTGACACGGGAACCCAGGATGGAATCGCCGACGTAGTTGAAATGGGGGGCCTTGGCGCTGGGCAGCAGCACCGAGCGGATGACCTCGCTGGCGTGGCCGATGACGGCTCCGTCGCCGGCGATGACGTGACCGCGGATGTACGCCCCGTGCCGGACTTCGACGTTGGCGCCGAGGATGGTTGGGCCGATGATCATGGCCCCGGTCTGGACCCGGCTGTTGCGACCGATGAAGATGTCCTCGCCCTTCAGGATGGCGCCTTCCTCGACCACGCCCTGGATCTGCGGCTTGACGCGCTGGGCGATGAACCCGGCGTGGATGCGCTTGATGACGTCCCAGATGAAGGTGATATCGTCGAATCCCTTGAGGGTCTTGTCGAACAGTTCAGGGAAGGGGAATCCATCGAGATTCTTGAAAAAATCGGTGCGTTCGAACATGAGAAGCCTCCCGGGCGGTCGAAGTTGCGCCAATGATACACCCCTCCTGGCCGCCCGACAAGAGTCTGGGCGGTTCGGGGAAAGGGAGAATCCCGGGCTCAGCGGGCGGTCTGCCAGAGCCCGGCCGGCATCGTCTCGAAGGCGGTCAGGACGCGGGCCATGACCTCGGGCGGGCCGAAGGTCAGGCGGAGCATGCCCTCGAGGCCCCGCATCGTGCTGCGGTCGCGCACGTAGATCCCTTCCAGCTTCAACCGGAAGATGACCTCCTGCGGGTCGGCCACCCGCAGCAGGGCGAAGTTGCCCTGGCTGTCGAGAATGGTGCCCCCACGGGCCCGGAAGGCCTCGGTGAACGAGCGGCGGCCTGCCTTGACCCGCTCGACGTGCTGCCGGACCAGGGCGATGTTCTGCAACAGCGCGGTGCCGGCGATCTGGGCGAACATCGTCAGGTTCTTGCCGTTGCGCAGCTTGCGCAGGTGGGCCAGGTTGCGGTGGTGCGACACCACGTAGCCGAGGCGCAACCCGGCCATGCCGAACGCCTTCGAGAACGACCGGCCGACGAACAGGTTGTCGAACTGGGCGATGAGCGGGGCGGCGGTGGGTTCGCCGTCGGCGAACTCGATATAGGCCTCGTCGACGATGACCGCCGTGTCGGGGAACGCTTGCAGCAGGGCGATCAGTTCGGCCCGCCCGGCCAGGTACCCGACGGGGTTGTTGGGCTGGATCAGGTAGATCAACCTGACTGGCCCGAGGGCGCGGATGGCCCCGATGAAGGCGCTCATCGAGAAGGTCAGCGGGTCGGGCCCCGGCACCACGCGATGGATGCGGGCCCCGCACGATTCCGCATAGATGCGGAAGTTGTCGTAGCCGGGATGAACCAGGGCTACCTGGTCGCCGGGGCCGAGGTAGGTGCGGGCCACCGTCTCGAGCGCCACGTCCGATCCGCCGAACGGCAGCACCTGCAGGGGCGACAGGCCGAGATACTCGGCGATGGCCTTTGACAGGTCGAGAGCGGCCACATCGGGATACCAGTTGATGCTGCCGGGGCGTGCCAGGAACTCGGCCAGCCGCTCCCGGACGATCTCGTGCACGGCGGGGGCTTCGTTCCAGTCGAGCTTGAGCACCCGGCCGGCGGCGCGCGGGTCTTCGATCCGCCAGACATCCTGGCTGGTGACGGCGTATTCCTCGAGGGCCTCGATGTGGGGAACCGGTTTGAGGCTCATGCGGGAACCCCCTCGAGGGCGGGCCGATAGGTGGTGGGCCCCGGATCAGCCTGCCAGGCCCGATAGCGTCTCTGGTACAGATGGTCGCGGATGGCCCGTTTCACGGCGAACGGCACCGCCTTGATGAACGACCGGTAGGGCGGAAACCAGCGCAGGGCCGAGATCAGCCGGCGCAGTCGCGACCGGGCCTGGGGGGCCCGTTGGACGAAGCCCTCGAGGCGCAGCAGGCCCGGCGGTCCCTTGCGCAGCGCGGCTCGAAGGCCATCCGCGCTGGGGGGCGAAGCCAGCGGCGGCAGGGTGGTGACCAGCCGGCCGATCTCCCAGGGCTTGTGGGCGTCGGAACCCGTCACCATGGGCAGCCCAAACCGGTCGGCGATGCCCTCGATGGCGGCATCGGTCGCCGGATCGAACCAGTCACCGTTGAGCCGCTCGATGAAGTCGGCCCGCGCCAGCAGGTCGGCGGTTTCCCGGTCGGGGAGCGGCGTTACGGCCAGCAGCCCCGTCTCCGGCTTGAAGGGGTGGGGGATGCCCAGCAATCCGCCCTGGGCCTTCACATGGTCGGCCACGGCGGCGGCCGGCGCCCCCGTGAGGGGCCGGTCGACGAACAACCCAAGCAGGTGGACCCCCTGGTCGGTGGTCATCTCGCAGCCGGACACCGCCGCGATGCCGGCGGCGGCGAACGTGGCGGCATCACCCGCCGCGAGCCCGATCGCATCGTGGTCGGTGACCGCGACCAGGCCGATCTGCTTGCGTCGGCACTCGGCCAGCACGTCGGCGAGGGTCGAGAAGCCGTCCGCTGACAGGCTGGTGTGCAGGTGTAGCTCGGCCCGCAGCACGGGGCCGCCCGCTTCAGTGGACGCCCGCGTGGGGTAGATGGCCGGGGCCGAAGCGCCCGCGGCGGAGGCGGGGGTGCCCGGGTCGGGAGTGCTCCCAGGGGGCAGAGAAGTGGATGGGGCGGGGGAGCCGCTGGGCGCGGGGGAGCCGCTGGGCGCCGAGGAGCCGCCGGCGGGCAGGAATGCGGCCGAGGGGCGGGAAGCGGGAGGGGCAGGAGGGTCGGCGGGCGGCGTCACCATACGGGTTTGACCTGGGAGATGACGGGGCGTTTCTTCCCGTCGGCGGTCTGGATGAACGGTTCGTTGACGCGCACGTCGACGGTCACGCTGCCGCCGAACCGCTCGCGCAGGTCGGTGCGCAGGCGTTCCTCGACCGGGGCGGGGAACTGCTTCGCCTCGATTCGCACCTCGAGATGATCGAGCCGGTCCTGGATGATCTGGAAGGCGATGACCTCGTCGATCTTGTACATGACCGTGTAGAGATTGACGCTGGGAATGACGCGCCCGTCGGGGGTGTGCAGGAAATCGTCCGAGCGGCCGCGGATGCCCTTGACCAACGGCAGCCCGCGCCCGCATGAGCAAACCGGCCGGTCGGCCAGGATGGCGACGTCGCCGGTGTCGTAGCGGATCAGCGGCATGGCCCGGTTGTGCAGGCAGGTGGCGACGATGCGGCGTTCGTTGGCGGGCAGTCGCGGGTCAGCGACCAGCTCGCAGACGCCGTATTCCATGTTGATGTGCATCCCCTCGTGGGCTTCGCACTCGTTGAGGGTGCAGGTGCACTCGGCCTGTCCATACCAATCGAAGACGCGGGCGCCAAACACCCGCTCGATGACCTCGCGGTATTCGGGGAGCAGCATCTCGGAACCGGTCAGAATCGCCTTGAGCGGCGGGGTTTCAAGCTTCAGCCGCTCGGCCATGCGGGCCAGCACGTAGAGCGAGGCGGGGTAGCCGCGCAGGATGACCGGCCGGAACTCTTGCATTCGGCGCAGGTAGGCCTCGGCCCCATCGGGGTTCAAGTGGTAGGCCGAGAAGAACAGGAAGTTGCGCACGCTGTCGTGCTTCCACAACGGTTCGCCCTCCTTCGGCACGTACGAGCGCACGGTAGCTACCGGGTCGCGGAACCGGTAGCCCGTCCAGCTCCAGTGGCGCCAGACGGTGCCCTGCTCGACCACCCAGTGGTCTTTCGAGACGAACTCACGGAAAACTTGCCCGGTGGTGCCACTGGTGCGCAACTCCAGCGCTTGCTCGACGGCGTTGGGGTCGGCGAGGCGCGCCGGCGCGCGGCGGGCGGTGTCCTTGTCGAGGAGGGGAACCTTGGGCAGGTCCTCCAGGCTGCGGAAGTCTTTGTAAGGGTCGAAATCGGCCTTCCAGAAGGCTTCGCGGTAGTAGTCGGTGCGCTCGTAGGCTTGAATCAGTAGCTTGCCGACCAGGTCGACTTGGTAGGCGCGCAGCCGGTCGGTGGGCCACCACTGTGACGTGCGCAGGAACGAATAGTGGTGCCAGATGCCCTTGGCGGTGAGCCAGAGGTCTTCGAGGCGGCTGGGTTCGCGCATGTCGGGTCGGCTTTCTTCACGGAACGCCGGTTAGTATGACTACCGGCGTTGCCCAAACCCTGGGGCCGGGTTCGCCTCCAGACACCATTCCGCAGGCTCGGATCGGTGGCCTCGGGTTCGGCTCGATTCGTCGTCCGAACCTCGCAGAATCGC
>CALLCO010000055.1 GCA_937998695.1 Candidatus Ozemibacteraceae bacterium | reverse complement strand
ATCGCCATCCATGGCGATCTGCGAGGCGCGAGGCCATCCAGGCCTCGCGAGACGTCGAATCGGCCTCTCCCTCGGACCGATCCGGCCTGCTCCATGTGTGTCTTCCGGCGAATCCGGCCCCAGGGTGGATGTTTCAAATGCGGTAGTCATATTGGGGTCATTCGGCAGGGTAGCTTTTTCCAGGATCGCACCCCTTCCCTTCATTTCCAAGAGCGAGGGGACGATAGAAGGAAGAAAGGTTCACTCGGCGGAGGCATTCACCCGTGGCGGCTCACCTGTCCCCGATCCCGCGAGCCCGGTCCCGCGTTCTGCTGGTACCGGCCTTTTTGCTGCTGGTGCTGGCCACCAGTTGCGTCAACGAGGGCGACCTGCGGTTCAACCCGGTGGCGCCCGGGGAAACGTACCGCCTGGCCGGCCGTCTCGTTCTCCCCGAAGTCACCGAGTCCGAGCTGCTCGCTGGTCTGCGGGTGCCGACGGCCGACATCCAGGCCATCACCGATTTCTCGGTCTTCACCGTCGCGGCGGGGGGAAAATCGACCCGCGCCGCCAAGGACGGCACCTTCACCCTGACCGACGTGCCTTTTGCCGACGACCTCGTGCTGTCAGCCACCGCGGGCAAGGTCGTCCTGCGGAAGCGCCTCTACCCGCGCGACCTGCGCCTGACCGACGTGTCGCGCCTGACCGTCTCGCTCGACACTACCGCCCGGGCCCTGATCTGGCAGAAAGCCCGCGAGCGGAAAACCGAACTGACCGCTTGGGACATCGCCGCCCGCGAATACCAGGACGCCCTCGCCAGCCTGACCACCGCCCTGCGGCTGGCTCTGCAACTGCCCAAGAGCAGTGTTCCCAAGACCATTCTCGACCTGCCGGCGGTCGATACGCCGGCTCGCACGCTCGCCGATCGCATCCTGCCTCGCGAAGAGACCCTGCGCGAGGCCTGGACCGTGCTCGAAAACGCGTTGTTGAAGAAGAACCAAGGCCTGCTGGCCTACTACATCTCCCCCGAATTCACCAACGACTGGGATTCCACCTCCGGCTGGCAGGATTTTCTCGAAGCCATGGACGGCTATTTCACCGCCTACGACATCACCGCCGCGTCCTACACGATCCTCGACATGGAATTCCTGCCCGGCGAACAGGCGCGGGTCCGGATCGCCGGCGAGATTTCCTCGCATCATATCAATTCCGATCAACCGTACAAGACGGGCGTCTACACCTCGGATGTATTCTGGCGGAAGGAAGGCACCTTCTGGAAGATCCGGCGCAACCTGCCCTACCGGCGGGGTCATCCGACCCAGGTCATGGCCGACGGTCGTTGGGGGGAGATCGCCCGCGCCCACGCCGACCTGCAGACTGCGATCTTCCGCGAGGATCTGACCACCCTCGAACGGCACGTCTCGCCCAACTTCGGCAACGATTGGGACGTCACCAGCACCTACGCCGATCTATTGAACACCGCCCGGGCGCGCTTCAACGCCGTCGACGTCAAGAACGCCTCGTTCACCATCCGGCACATCGAGATCATCGACGATACCCACGCCCGGGTGCGCTGTTCCGCCCAAGTCGTGGTCTTTCGGTTGGCCCCGGGGATCGACGTCGAAACCGGGCCCATCCACGCCCTCGTCGATTGGCGCCGGGAAGACGGGGTCTGGAAGCTGTACCGCAACCTGCCCTACCGCTTCACCCATCCCCGCTCTCTTTACTGAGCGCATCGTCCGGGCTCAGTAGCTCGGAGGCCGACGCCGTCGTGCACCTGGGCGCCTCGGCGCGCGCAGGCGTCAGGGGCCGCAGGACCTCTTCGCTGGGAGGACCTCGCCTCCTGGTTCATTCCCCCCCCTTTAACCTGGAGAAAAGGGCGGCAGCAACCTCCCATTGGGAGGGCCCCACCTCCCTCTGCGTCCGTCTGGCGACGGCTCTGATCCTGGGTGAGCTCAGACCGCATCCGTTTCGCTCGCGGTGAGATGGCTTCCCCGGCCCTGCCTCACCCGGGGGAGGGGCTCAACGGGCCGTAGCTGCGAGCAGGTGTCTTGACAATGGCCCCCCTCGGATGTACAAAAGGGGTCCTACGGTTCCATTATTCCCACTGGAGGTCGATTCTCATGCCCACTCCCCGACAGATCGAACGGCGCCAGCGGGTCCTGCGCATCAGCCGGGAGCTTTTCGCCCAGCAGGGCTACCAGGAGACGACCCTCGATCAGATCGCCAAACAGGCGCATATCGGGAAGGGCATCATCTACCGCTATTTCGGGAACAAGGAAGATCTGCTCGTCGCCGTATTCGCCGACAGCGTCGAAAAGATCCAGACCGCCGGCAAGGCGTACCCCCCGTTGGTCGACGGTGATCCCGGCGCCCGGATCCGCTACATCCTTGAGAACTACCTGCGCCAGATCGAGGAGCAGCGCGAGACTTTCTCTTTCTTCGGGAAGATCCTGCTAGGGTTGCCTGCCACCCCGTGGGGCCAGAGGCTTCGCCAGGACTTCATTTCCCGCTATCTGGAAATCGTGCTCCGCCGCAAGAACGACCTCCACGAAACGATGCAGGCCGGGCATGCCACCCCCATGGATCCTGAGAAACTGCTGTTCCTGATCCTGGGGGCTGTGCACGGCACCATCTGCTGGTGGATTTATCGGGGGTGCCCCCCTGGTCTGATTGCCGAAACCGAGCCTCTGACCCAGTTCGTGCTGCATGGGATGCTGACCCCCGAGGGAAAGGCTCTCACCAAGGTTCAGCCCCGACCCGTCAAACCCCGCAAGTGACCGGCCCCAATTCCGGGTGCGTGGCCCGGAGCAACCAGGGCATCACGATCTTTTCTCTGTCAGGGTATCTCAACCACGAGTATCTGCTGGTGCTGCGCCAAGCCCTCGAGAAGGCCCTGGCGGCGGGAGAACGGCGGTTCGTGCTCGATTTCCGGGGCACCGAGATCATCAACAGTCCGGGGATTGCGGTTTTGCTGGAGATCGGCTCCCTCGTGACCGAAGATCATGGTGGGGCCCTGGCCGTCTTCGGCCTGACCCCGCATCTGCACACGATTCTGGAGATTTCCGCCTTCTTCTGCTTCGCCACCGTGAAACCCGACGAAGCGGAAGCCCTGGCCGCCCTTCGGTGAGGTTCCAGCGATCCGGCTCCCCGCTCCCAAACCTGCTCCAGACATGTGAACGTGTTGAGCTGTCAGGTGTTCCGGGGGCTCGACAGGGGTGGGGTGGTATGGTATCCTGCGGTGGTTTGCCGTCCATTCGACCGTTTCGGCCCGCGCCGCTTCGCCAGCTGGCCAGGCCTGGAATGGACCCGACCCCGCTCCGATCTCCCGACTCTGACTTCCAACCCACGAGGAGGATTGATGGTGCGTTTGTTGAAGGTAGTCCTCGGGTGTTCCCTGATCCTGGGCTGGGCTGCGTCGGCCTTCGCCGGGCCCCAGCCCATGGAGGAGATCGCCCGCCGGATCCGCCCGACCGGTGGCATTTCCCCACTGTATGGCCTCAATGCCGACATTCAGATCCTGGCCGAATTCGGCGTCGCTTCGTGGTATGACTGTCCCATCAAGCCCGAACCGATCGTCCACAAAGGCCTCAAGATCAAGGATTTCATCTACCCGGTGGCCCACAAGACACTGCCCTTCGGCACCCTCGTCAAGGCGATCAACCCTGCCAACGGGCGCAAGATCCTGTGCCGGGTCATCGATCGGGGGCCGTTCATCGCCGGCCGCATCATCGATCTCGACGCGCACGGCGCCAAAGCCCTCGGCATCGGCGGTATCGGCAAGATCGTCTTGAAGATCTTCCGCCTCACCCCCACCCAGTTCGCCCGCACACCCTGAGAGAGCCGCGCACCACGGCCGGTTTGGCTGGCCCCTGGAGCCGTTCGTCCACGTTCGGAGGAATACCATGCTCGTCAAAGATATGAAACTCTTCTTGCTCGCTAGTCTTGTCTTCTTGGCCGGGCAACCCCTCTTCGGTCTGTCCGACGCAGGGAAGCTACTGCTCGAGCAGTTGCGCCGGAAAACTCATTCCACCCTCTTGGAAACACCCCCCAAAGTGGTGCCCCCACCGGAAGAGATGGTCACTCTGCCTCCCCCACCGCCGGTGATGCCGCAGGCTTCCCCTGACGACACGCCTCGAAAGGGGCGCCGGCGCCGCTCGGCCGAACCGGAAACACCCGCCCTCGCGGACAAGCCGGCCCCGGCTCCGATGGTGGCCACCCCCGTGGTGCCCCCCGCCAAACCCGCCCCCGCTCCGACGGCCGTTCCCCCCGGCAAACCCGGCGCTCCGGCTCCGGTTGCTGCTCCGGCCGTGCCCACGGCCCCGAAGGTCGTCGAACGGGTCGAGTCGACCGCCGGGTATCGGTCGTTCGGGGAGATTTCCGATGAGGAACTGGTGCGCTTCGCCCAAGAGCACGTCTGGCGGCCGGAAAAGGCGAAAAGCCACAACCCGCCCCCGACCCCGCCCTATCGGCCGAAGAAGAAGCAGGCTGCCGCCGCCACGGCCCCGGCTCCTGTTTCGACCAAGACTCCCGCCAAACCCGAGGCCAAGCCCGCTGTCAAACCTGCCGCCAAGCCCGCCGCTCCACCCGCCACGGCGGTTACCAACAACAAGAAGGCCGCAGAGCAGGCTCCTCCGCCTGCCAAGAAAAAAACCGCCATGCCGGCACAATGAGTTTTCCGCGGCGGCCTGGGGCCCTGGTTGTCGGTCTGCGGGGTACATTCGGTCGAGAGAGCGGCCCTTCACCTTGCCGGCAGAAAGCTGCCCATTTGCAAGGCGATCTTCCCGTTGCCCAGCCAGGTCATCTTGAGCGTGGTATCGTCCGTCCATCCGGACATCGGCGTTGGTGCCGTGGGGGGGGAGAGCGCTGGCCCCGGGCGGTTGAGGTTGAGGAAGTGCGTTTGGGAGGCTGATCCTTGGGCTTGCCGCCGGAGATATCGTTCCGGTCGGCAAGACCGGAACGGCATGGGGAAGTCTACTTCAAGGCTGCCAACCGTTTCTTGATAGGTTCGTTCTTGGGGTCGAGCAGCAAAGCGCGCTTGAGGATGGCCTTCAGCTCATGCGACTGGGTCGTGGGGGACAGCTCGTCGGCGATCTTCAGCAGGATCTGGACGTGGATGGGATCGATCTTGACCGGCACCTTCCGGCGGTTGAGGGCCTGGATGGCCCCGGCGGCGTCGAGTTTCTGGAAGACGACCGGCTGATTGAACTTGATGAAGTCGATCTCTTTCTTGGCGGCATCGCTCTGCGGATCGAAGTGGAGGGAGACCAGGTAGCAGGCCAGGGCGCCTTCCCAGTCGTTCTGTTCGACGAAGACATACCCGAGGCCGCGGAGGGCGGCGGCAAAGTCGATGGGGTCGTCGGCCAACTCGAGGGCTTTCAAGTAGGAGGCAGCGATATCGGCGAGAGGGACCGGTTGCTCCTGGTTGATCATCAGAAAGCCGCGTTCGATGAAGAAAGCGGCCCGGGTCGGATCCCATTGGATGGCGCGCTGGATGTTCTCGAGGGCTTCCCTGGGTTTCTTCTCCTGAAAATCGATGATGGCCATGAAGTAGAACCCGTCGGCGATCGGCTGCTGGAGCCAGATGACCGGTTCCTGATGCCCATCGCGTTTCATCTGGTCCTCGAACAGCTTCTTCCCCATCATGGAGGAGAAGGTGCGGACGAGGCCTTTGGCGGAATCGGTGATCTTCTCGTGGCCGTAGACCATGTCTTCGGCGATCTTGCGGGCTTCGGGCAGGGCGCCGGCCTTGATCCGCTCGCTGGCGGTGACCATCATCTGGTTGGACAACATGATGGGATCGACCGACTGGCTAGGCACCTGGGGCTCGGCCGCGGCTGATTTGGCCGCGGGCTTGACGGTGGGCTTGGCGGCTGGGGTAGCGGGCTTCGCGCCGGGGGCAGCGGATGTCTGGGCCAGAATGGGGGTTCCGGCGGCCAGGGCGAGCACGAGGAGGAGAGACAGGATGCGGTTCATACAAACCCCTTCCGAATGGAATCGCGGAATGTGGGGGGAATGATACCTTGCTCGGCGGGGAAAGGCAAACGCCTGGCACGCGGGGGGCGCAAGAAAACCGGCAGGCAGGTGGGGGAATTTCCGGCAGATTGCGGCGGGCACCCTGCACCTCTCGATCGAGCGGCCTGCGCCGATGGTTCGGAGTTCGCTCGATACCCTCCATTCTATCATGCGGAGGGGAAGAAGCATGAACCGATTGGTGAGCGTGGGTCTTGTGGTGGTTCTGGACATGGTCTTTGCCGTCGCCCAGACCTACGAGAAGAACGGCGACTATCGCAAGGCCATCGAGTATTACCTCAAGGTCAAGAACCAGGACGATCGAGGGCGGAGGCAAAGCCCCGAAAGGGGACGGGGGCGGCGGTTGGACCGGGACATCCCTGATGTTGGGCCTGACCTGGGGAGCGATCGGATCCGGGTTTTTCATGTACGGGAAAAAGATGGGCCGGGGGATGTTCCTGATCTGCGGCATCCTCTTGTGTGTCTTCCCGATGTTCCTCTCCAGCGATCTGTGGAGCCTGATCCTGGGGGTGACCATGACCGTCCTGCCGTTCAAGCTCGAGCTCTGAGGCATAGAATTCGTTCTCGGTCGGTCCAGGAAAAAACCGACATTTTCTCCCCGGGGTCCTGCTGGCAACGACGATTGATGGAAGAGGCTCTAGTATGACTACCGTATTTGAAACATCCGCCCTGGGGCCGGATTCGCCGGAAGACACACATGGAGCAGGCCGGATCGGTCCGAGGGAGAGGCCGCTTCGACGTCCCGCGAGGCCTGGATGGCCTCGCGCCTCGCAGATCGCCAT
>CALLCO010000054.1 GCA_937998695.1 Candidatus Ozemibacteraceae bacterium | reverse complement strand
CCGACAATGGCGAGCAGGGCCGGCTGGAAATCGGGGCCCGCAGCGGTGAAATTCTTCGTGGCAACCGGCTGGGCGGGCGCTGTCGATCCGGGGGGGGCCACCGGACCGCTCGTGAACCCGGGATGAGTGGCCGGCTGAGGAGGCTCTGCCGCACCTGACCCGAGGGAGGCGGTTCCGGCGCTGGTCGAGTGCACAGCGGGAGTGGAAGGTGGTGAGGCCGGGGGGAGGGGGGCGGCGAACCAGGATACGCCGGAAGGCAGCGGAGCCCCCGAGGGTGCCGCGCCAGGCCGGCCCTGGTCGGGAGCCGTCGCGAACGCGGCAACGGCGGTTGTGGGCGCGACCGACGATGGGGCGACCATGGCGGCCCGGTCCGCTCCGGCAGGAAGAGTGACCCCGGCCGGAGCCGCGGGCGGGCCGAACGACCGCTCGATGATGGCCTGGATCGCGCCTTGCGCGCGCTCCTGCCCTTCGAGGAACCGGCGGTGCAGGTCGGCGGTCTGCGCCTGCATCTGCTGCAGGGCGGACAGGGTCTCCCTGGTCAGCCGCAGAATCTCGAGCCCCGCCCCCGTGGGGGGAGTGGAGCCACCCGCGCCGGCGAGGGAACCCGCTGGGGTCAGGGCCACGGGCGATGACGCCGGGAACGCTGATGGACCGTGTTGCCCGCCCCGAAGCGAAAGACCCGCCGTTCCACCAAGCGAGGAAGGTTGTCCAGGATGCGCAGTTTGTACAAAACTCGCCGAATTGGTGTCGGTCTGGGTGAACCCAAGGTGGGCGGCGGCCCCGGTTGGGGCACGGCTGGCCGCGCCGGCGAGAGGGCCCGCCGCGCTGCCACCCGCGGGGGCGGGCCGGCCGGCCTCGGCGCCCACGATCATGGCCTGGGCAGGTTCGGGCAGCGGGGCCTGCCGCGTCGCGGCGGCCGGCCGGGCGCGAGGGGAACGCACCTCGCGGGCGGGCGCGGGGGCGCGGAAGTTGGCCCCGCAGATGGGGAAGGTCAGCCGCCGTTGGCGTGGCTGCCAGGCCGCGAGCCGGCGTTCCCCGTCCTCCCATTCCTGGAGGCGCAGGGCATGCCCGGCGGCGGCCAGGGCGGCGAGCGCCCGGGCGAGGTCGGCGATGCCGGAGCGCTTGCCCGCCCCGGCATCGACCGCGATGATCCGATGGGGGCGGTCGCCCAGGATGGCGCGCACCAGGCCGCCGATCTTGCCGGCGGGGCCGGTCTCGACAAAGGTCCGGATGCCGTCCGCGTACATCGCCTCGATCAGGGTGACGAACCGCACCGGGTTGACCAGCTGTCGGCCGAGCAGGTCGGCCATGGCGGTCGGATCGGTGGGGTAGGGGCGGCCGGTGGTGTTGGCATACACGGGGATCGTGGGGGGGCGCAGCCCGGCCCGGCGCACCTCGGCCAGGAAGGGCTCGGCGGCGTCGGCCACCAGCGAACTGTGGAAGGCCCCAGCCACCGGCAAGACCGTCGCCCGCAGCTTCCGTCGGGCGAAGGCCTCCTTGGCCTGCTGCACCGCCGCCGTCGTTCCCGACAGCACCGTTTGCTCGGGCGCGTTCTCGTTGGCGATGGTCAGATCGAGCTTCTCCTCGGCCAGCACCGCTTCGATCGCGGCCCGGGGAGCGGAAACGGCGATCATGCCGCCGCGGTCGCCCTCGCCCTGGCCCATCAGCTCGCCCCGGCGCCGCGACAGGTGCCACAGGGCCGCCGGCTCGAGGGCGCCGGCCGCGCACAGGGCGGGCAGCTCCCCGTAGGAGTGGCCAGCCGCCGCCGTAGGCGCGAATCCGAACCGCCGCAACACCTGGAAGGTGCCGTAGCCGATGGCGCCCAGCGCGGGCTGGGCCATCCGCGTGGCGCGCAGCGCCAGCTCATACTGGTCGCGCTTGACCCGGTCGAGGGTCGGTCGGGGGAAGATGGTGGCGGCGAGCCCTTCGACGATCCGGTCGGCTTCCCGCACCGTGTCGAAGGCTTCGGGGTAGGTGCACACCAGGTCGCGCCCCATGTTGACATACTGCGACCCCTGTCCGGGAAAGATGGCGGCGACGGGCTCGGCCCGCGGGCCTGCGTCATACCAGACCCCTTCCGGCAGATGGAAGGCGGTCGGGGCGGCGGGGTCGGCCAGTCGCGCTCGGGCGGCAGCCAACAGCTCGGTTCGTGTGGTCCGGCCCGCCTCGACCACCAGGGCCAGGCGGTAGGGCAGCTCGGCCCGGAACTGCTGCCGCGACCGGGCGGCGGCGATCTCGTCGGGCTCGGTGGCGGCGGCGTTCTCAAACAGGGCGAGCCGCTCCAGCAGCTCCTCGCGGGTGGGGGCGGCGAAGGCGTAGATCTCGACCCGGCCGTCCCAGTCGGTGGTCGTCTTGGCGGGGTCGGCCTCCTCGAGCACGGTGTGGAAGTTGCTCCCGCCGAACCCGAACGAGCTGACCCCCGCCCGCCGCGGAGCACCCTCGGGGGCGAACCACGGTCGCGGCTCGGTGGCCAGGTAGAACGGGCAGTCTTTGGTCTGCAGCAACGGGTTGGGTTCCTTGATCTTGATGGTGGGCGGCAGCACCTTGTGGTGCAGGGCGAGGGCCGCCTTGATCAGACCCGCCGCGCCGGCCGCTGCCTTGGTGTGCCCGATCTGCGATTTGACCGAACCGAGAGCCACCCATGGTTCGCGGTGGTCGGGGTTGGCGAAGACTTCCTTCAGGCCGGTCAGCTCGATCTCATCGCCGACCTTGGTGCCGGTGCCGTGGGCCTCGATCAGGCCGATGTCGGCCGGCGTCACTCCCGCCGCCTCGTAGGCGCGGCGCACCGCCAGAACCTGCCCGGCCGCGGATGGCGCGTAGATCGCCTTCCCTTTGCCGTCGCTCGAGGTGCCCATCCCCCGGATCACCGCATAGATGCGGTCGCCCGCCGCACGGGCGTCGCGGAGCCGCTTCAACACGACCATGCCCAAGCCCTCGCCCAGGATGGTCCCGTCGGAGTCGATGCTGAACGGGCGCGCATCGCCGGTCGGCGACAGGGCGGGCGTCTTGCTGAAGCACATGTACATGAAGATGTCGTTGAACGTGTCGATGCCGCCGGTGATCACCATGTCGGCGCGCCCGGTCTCCAGCTCCATCAGCGCCAGGTGGACGGCGGCGAGCGAGCTGCCGCAGGCGGCGTCGACGACGCAGTTGGTGCCGCCCAGGTTGAGGCGGTTGGTGATGCGCCCCGCGGCGACGTTCCCCAGCAGGCCGGGGAACGAATTCTCCTGCCAGGCCACGTACCCTTCGGCGATGTTGTCCATCACCTCGCGGGCGATCTCGTCGGGCACGCCGGCCCGCTGCAGGGCCCGCCGCCAGATCGGATGCCCCAGCCGGGCGCCGAGCGGAATGACCAGTTCGAGCGTGCCCGTCAGGCCGAGCACCACGCCGACCCGGCTCCGGTCAAACGTGCGGGTGGGGCCGTACCCCGCGTCGGTTAGGGCCCCGTTGGCGACCACAAGCCCGAGCAACTGCGACGTGTCGATGGCCTCGAGGGCCTGCGGGGTGATGCCGTACTCGGCCGGGTCGAACTCGGTGACGGGGACGAACCCTCCCCGCTTCGCGTAGGTGTGGTCGGGGGTCTTGGGATCGGGGTCGAAGTAATCTTCGGGCCGCCAGTGGGTCGGTGGAATCTCCGTGATGGCATCGACCCGGCCCTTGATGTTGGCCCAATACTCCCGCAGCGACTGGGCGCGGGGGAAGAGGCAGCTCATCCCGATGATGGCGATGGGTTCATGGGTTCGTTCAGCATTCATGTCGTTCACCAAGTCCTGATTCTGATTGTCGATCCGTTCCGACGGGGTGAGCGCTGTCAAAGACACCAGAGGGACCCTGGCCTCCAGGGAGGACCCGTCAGAGTAACCCGTATGCTACCACGGAACCGGCAGAATTGCGACCAGGGAAATTGCTCCGCCCCGCCCCGATGGCCGACCTCGGAAGGCATGGGGCGACCGCCGATTCCGTTTATTCCGGTTTCTATTCCGCGTATTCCGGTATTCCGGGCGTATTCCGGTATTCCGGGGACATGATAGAATGGCACTAAGTTAACCGAGGTGCCTTGTACCGGTTGCGATGGCGGATTTC
>CALLCO010000053.1 GCA_937998695.1 Candidatus Ozemibacteraceae bacterium | reverse complement strand
ATCAGGCCGGCCAGTTCCTCATCGACCTCGACCGTTTCCTCGCCGCCTTTCGCATCTGGGGCGGACGCGGCCGCCGATAGGGGGGCCTCCTCGATGACGATGGTCTCGAACTCGGGGGCGGGAGGTTGGGAGGCGGCCTTGGTCGGGCCTTTGGGGGCGGCCTTGGCCGGGGAGGCGGCCGGAGTCTTGGCCTGGTCCGGTTTCAGCATGAACTGGGCAAGGACATCGTCCTCCGGTCCGCCGTCCACCGCCGCAGCCGGGGCCGCGGGGGCGGGAGTTTCGGCCAGCGACGCATCGAGTTCCCCGAACTCGAAGGTCGAGGTTTCCGTGGTCTCGCTGCCGATATCGAACGTGATCTCCTCGGTCACTGTGGCGGCGGGAACGGCTGGGGCAGCGGGAGGGGGCGCCGGCTCGGGAGCGGGAGGACTGACCGGGGCGACAGGCTTGGCCGGGGCCTTGGCGGCGGCCTGCGGGGGTGACGGGGGAGCGGCGACCGGAGCTTCGGGAGCGGCCTCGCTGCCGAGTTCTTCCAGATCGAAAGCGGGGGGTGGGGGGGCGGCGGGGGGCGGCGCGGCCGCCTTGGTCGCAGGTTTGGCCGCAGGTGGCGGCGGTGGGGTTGGGGCCCCCAGATCCAGGTCGATGGCTGGCTCGGCAGCACCCAGATCGAGGTTCGGAGTGGGGCCGCCGAGATCGAGGTCGAGCGTGCCGCCGGGGGCAAGCCCGCCCAGATCGAGGGACAGGGGTTCCTGGCCGCCGGTGGCCGGGGTTCCCGGATCGAGGTTCAGGTCGAGCCCACCAGCCACCGGCTTGGCGCTGTCCAGGCCGAGATCGAGGTCGAACCCGCCCGGACTCTGCGCCGGTGCCGGCTGGCTCAGGTCGAGGGTACCGAGATCCGGGGGCGCGGCACTGCCGGCGTTGAGGTTGAGGTCGAGGTCGAAGGTGCCGGCCGGGGCTGCCTTGCCGCCCGTGCCCGGTTCGGACAGGTCGAGCGAGAGGTCGAGTTCGAGCGGGGCCCGCTCGAGGGGGCTCTGGAGCCCGTCACCCTGCGTGGGCAGGGACATTCCACACATGTTGCAGAATTTGTTGTCGCTCTCGTTTTCGAATCCACATCCGGGACACTGCATACGGACCTCCGACTGCACCCGTTCCGGGCCGCGAAATTATGGCTCAAGATAGCAGAAGATGGACGATTTGTCTTGGGTCTTCACCAGTTTGACCAACCCAGAACAAGACAGAACCCCCCATTTTCCGGGAAAGGGCGTTCTCTATCCTTCGGTTAGCCGGGCTTTTTTGTCCAGGGGGGAGGGGAAGGGCGTCATCCCTCGCTGTCGCGCACGGCAGGGAACGTGGCGAGGATGGCCGGTCGAAGATCGGTCAGATCGCCTTCCGCGAGATGCTGCTGGATGAACGACACGACGGTGCGACGGTCGAGCCGGGGGATCAGCCGCCGGATCGGGCCCACCGCGCCCGGTCGCAGGCTGAATTCCTCGAGGCCGATCCCGAGGAGGGTCAGGAACCCGGCCGGGTCGCTGGCCATCTCCCCGCAGATGCCGACGGTGATCCCTTCCCCCTTGGCCACCGACACGCCGTAGAACAGCAGGCGAAGGAAGGGCAGGCAGAGAGGATGGGCATGGGTGTCGAGCCGTTCGTTGGTGCGGTCCATGGCGTAGAAGAACTGCAGGAGGTCGTTGGTGCCCAGGCTGATGTAGCGGGTGTGCCGGGCGATCTGCTCCATCATGAAGATGGCCGAGGGCACCTCGACCATGATGCCCCACTCGGGGGCGTGGGCCGGCTGCACTTCATCGAGGACTTTCTGATACAGGTTGGCGATGCCGTCAAGCTCGGCGGGGGTGGACACCATCGGGAAGATGATCCGGGCGGGGGTGTGCGCGGCGGCACGCACCATGGCCCGGACATGAGGCAGGAGGAGGTCGGGCCGGGACAGCGAAAACCGGATCGAGCGGAATCCCATGGCGGGGTTGGTTTCATGGGGGAAGGGAATGTATTTGACCGGTTTGTCCGAACCGATGTCGATGGTG
Source organism: Candidatus Ozemibacteraceae bacterium (assembly GCA_937998695.1). Lineage (GTDB taxonomy): Bacteria > Muiribacteriota > Ozemobacteria > Ozemobacterales > Ozemobacteraceae > Ozemobacter. The sequence goes on along the minus strand of CALLCO010000053.1, from coordinate 31,137 downwards.
CGCAACACCGTCATCTTCCGCCCAGCCGCGGTTACCTGACGGTAGATCTGCTCCTGAAAGGTCTCGGAGGGCAGGTCGATGCTCTCCATGAAGAGGAATTCGCTGCGGAACAGGCCGATCCGGTCGATCTGCAAGCGCTCGAGGCAGGGCAGCTCCTCCACCCGGGCAATGTTGACCCCGAGGTGGAGGGGCACCCCGTCGGCAGTGACATGCGACTGGGGTGGTTCGTGGCGGCCGGCAGACGTGGCGGGGTCGGAGGTGGGACCAGGGGTGATCGTTTCGTCGGGATGCAGGATAACCCGGCCTTCCTGACGGGTGTCGAGATGGATCCGGTCGCCGGTCCGGGCCACCCGCGACAACTCCCCCATGCCGAACACCGAGGGGATGCCGAGGGCATTGGCCAGGATGGCCACATGCGAGGTGGCGCCGCCGGTGTCGAGACAGATTCCCTGCAGAGGTCCCTTCGCGAACTCGAGCAGCTCGGAGGGGGTGATCTCATGGGCGATCAGGATATAGGGCTCGTTGCCGATTTCCTTGAGCGGGCCCTCCAGGCCCATGAGATGGCGAAGGATGCGGTCCCCGACGTCCTTGATGTCGATGGCGCGTTCCCGCAGGTAGGGGTCGGGGATGAGGGCGAAGGCGACGTGCAGGGCATCGACCGTCTCCCGGACGATGCTTTCGACGTTGACCTTCTCGGCCTTCAGCTTGCGGACCATCTGGGGTTTGAACTGGGGGTCGGTCAGCATCAGCAGGTGCGACTCGAAAATGGCCGCATACTTGGCGCCGTGCTTGTCGAAAGCCTCTTTCTGGGCGGCCAGGATATCCCGGCGGGTCAGTTCGATGGCGTGGTCGAGGCGTTCCAGCTCCCGGTCGATCTGGTCGGGCGGGACGAAAACCTTCTTCACCTCGATCCGGCGTTTGAACACGTAGGCCCGGCCCGTGCAGACTCCCTTGGAGCCGACGATGCCGCTCAGATGGGTGGGGGAACGGTCCTGTCTGTCCACGCGTGGTGGCCGGCCCGGGCGGGGCCTAGGCCTCCTCCTCGCCGAACCGGCTCTCGATCAGGTTGGAGATAGCCTGCACGGCATCGTCCTCGTCCTTCCCTTCGGCGATGACGGTCACCACGTTGCCTGGACCGGCCGCGAGCATCATGACACCCAGGATGCTCTTGGCGTTGACCTCGGTATCCTCCTTCGCCAGCTGCACCTCGGACTCGAAGGTGCTGGCCAGCTTGACGAGGAGGGCCGCCGGCCGGGCATGCAGGCCGAACTTGTTGGTGATGGGCACTTCTTTGCGTTTCATGCGGGAACCCTCAGATCAAAATACCCCAGTGGTAGAGGACCAGGGCGCTCAACATCAGCAGGAAGGAGATCATCAGGACGTCGATCTTGGCCCGATAGGCCAGGGCGGCCAGGCCGACCAGCATGGTCGCTCCGATGCCCTGGACGAGTTTCTCCCCGAGGAAAAACCACTCCATGGGCAGGTAGGTGATGAGGAAGGGGGTGTGGAGGTTGACGTGGTTGGGGATGAGGTAGCACAACAGCGCCACCGTGGCGTAGCGCAAGGCCAGCCGCGCCCGCTGGATCTGGAACCGTCGCAGCAGTCGGATGACGTCGGTCCCCAGTCGATACCCCCAGAATACCCCCTGGAAACGAAAATACAAGTGAGGTATATTGTACAAAATAAGAAATATGATGGGGGTGGCCAGGTAGTTGTTGAAGGCCAGGGTGAGGGCGATGGCTGCCACGAACGGGCGCCAGGCCCCCCAGAAGAAGCCGTCGCCGATGGCGGCGCAGGCCGTCATCAGGCCCTCCTTGGTGTCGTGGATGATGTCCTCGGCGATCTCGCCCCGGGCCAGGCGCTCCTCGAGTTCGAGGGTCACGCCCATGACGATCGAAGCGAAGTAGGGGTTGGTGTTGAAGTATTCCAGGTGTCGGGCGTAGGCCGCCTCCCGCGCCGGACCCTCGGGATGGATGCGGTCCAGGCCGGGCTGGATCGCGTAGAGGAACCCCATGTTCATCATGCCCTTGTAATTCCATGAAGCCTGCAGGAAGAAGCTCCTGAAGGCCACCTGCAGGAGGAGCCATCGGTCAAGCTGCCCCATCGGCGGTCCGGGTGAAGAGCCACCCCGCCAGGAGGGCGAGCGGCAAGGCCAGCCAGATCGAGGCCGGCAGGACGGTGAAGATGGCGATGCCGCCGAGGAAGACCCGGAACTCGCGCCGGCTCAGCACGCACATGCTGGCCAGCACGGCGAATCCCACCGCCGGCAGCAGGCCCTGGATGACGATGAATCCCGTATTCTGGGCGAAGTTCAGCGACTGCGTGAAATAGCGCAGGGGTTCGACCCCCAGCCAGGTCACCAGGAAACAGAACAGAAAAGCCTTGGTGAAGGTGGCCGCCCCGCCCAGCGTGTGGCCGAACGACGGGGCCCACGTCTTGCCGTCCTCCAGTTGCCGTTCGACCCAGTGGTTGATTGAGGTGTTGACCCGGCGCACGAACATGTCGAGCGAGCGGCCGAGCAGGCCCAGAGCGACCGACAGCAGCAGGGCGACCGTCGAGCAGACCTCCCGCTCGACGTAACTGTCGTAGCGGTGACCCGCCAGAAAGCCGAGAGCCACCGACAGCACCGACGCCAGGGCGGCGTCGGGCGGTACGTTCATCCCCAGCGGTAACTGCTCGATCCAGACCAGTTGCAGGATGGCGCCGATGATCAGGCCCAGCTTCAACCCGGCCCCCATCTGATTGGCGGCCAGCCCCAGGAACAACCCGGTCAGCGGGGCCGCCACGATCGGTTGCGACACCATGAACTGCCAGGTCGCGGTCGAGTCGAGGTCGACCACTCCCCCGATCAGGGCGACGATGAAGGCGGCCCACAGTCCCTCACCCATGGCCGGAGTTCTCTGTGGGGCCCAAGGTGAGGCGCAACGCCGCCCGCCCCTCGCCCTCGATCCGGAGCTGGACCAGGAACACCAGGACCAGGGCCTGGAAGATGGAGGTCGGTTTGCCCTCCAGCATGATTTCGGTGAGCAGGGGGGAGTACCAGACCGAGACGGGCCGATCGGTGGTGATGCGGGTGCCGGCCAGGATCAGGCCGCCCCGTTCGGGAGGGGGCAACCCGGGGCGGGGGCTCCAGGACACCTCGCTCACGCCGCAGACCTCGCCGACGCTCAGGCCGTCCAGGTCGGTCAGGCCCACCTCGGGGACGGTCAGAGCGAAGGGATGGCCGCTCGTGGAGGCCATGCTGCCAAGGGGCAGGCGCAGACCGTAGGAGAGTTCGAGGGGGCGAAGATCAGGGTTGACGAACTCGAGATCAAGCGTCAGGCGGCGCTCCCGGTCATCGACCCGGAACGTCTTGCCCAGGGTCAAACGGCGCTCCCCGCCGGGGAGCGGAACGGGGGTCGACAGGGTGAACCGCACCCCCAGCGCGTGCGCTTCCTCGAATGTCTCGGCGGCGAAGCGCCGATGCCGCAGGGCAGCCAGCACCGGGATCTGGTGGTGCAACAGGTGGTCGAGGGTCGGCCCCGGGGACAGGATCAGGTCCTCGAAGGGGAGGATCATTTCGGCGTCACGACGGTCAGGGGTTCCCTCCTCCGGCCGGGGGTTCATGACCGACAAGGGGTCGAACCCGGTCTGGCGATCCTCCCAGGCGGTCAGGCCGGCCCCGACCGGCTTGGCCAGCACCCATTGGGTCGGGGTCGACAGGATCACCTCTTCCTGGCCGTCCAGGTCGAAGTCGGTGTGGGCGATCGACCGCAGGGGGCGGCGGGCCTTTTTCAGGGCCAGGGTTTCGGCCCGGGTCGCCGCCGCCTTGGCGTGCAGGCGCAGGTTGGGCAGGTAGGCCCCACCGAACCACCCGTACCAATAGGGGCAGGCGGTTTGCGAGATCCAGAGCTGGTGCAGCAGGTCGGGGGGAGGGTGGGGCAGGTCGTGGACGGCCTGGCTGGCCGCCAGCATCCGCTTGTGGACGAGGTTGACCTCGGGATACCGCACCAGGAAATGCCGCGGGAACCCCGGCCGGGCCTGGTCGCTCCGCAGGGCCGGCGGCAAGGCCCACCGCAGGATCTCCGGGTAGCTGGTGGCGGGTAGGTAGGCCAGTCCCCCGTGGGGAACCGCCTCCCAGGCTTCGGACAACGTGACACACCGGAGCGGCCCGGTCGCGGCTTCCCCCAACTGCTCGAGGAAGCCCCGCAGCCAGCCTTGCTCATGCACCCGATCCCAGGTGCCGGGCCAGGCCCCGAATTTCTCGAGGTCGTCGGCAAACACCCACACCGAACCCGGGTGGGTGACGGCCCGATTGCGCAGGACCTGGAGGGACTGGTCGGGGTCGGCATACGGCAGCAGGTAGCGCAACCCCTTGGAGATCGGGAACAGCCCGAGCGGTGATCCCTGGTCTTCGGTGAGGAAGGGACGGTCGAGGCTTTCCTCTTCGAACCCCACCTGGAGAAAGCCGTGCTCGTCGAGAAGGGTGAACTGATAGCCGGCTTCGGCCAGGTCGTGGGCCAGCGAGGGTTCCCAGAAACGCTCGGCGAGCCAGGCGCCCCGGGGGGGCGCGCCGAAGGCCTTGTACAGGCGAGCCCGAAGGGCGGCCAACTGGCCGCGCCGGTCGGCGACCGGAATCAACGGCAGCAGGGCTTCGTGGTAGGCCCCGCCCAGAAGTTCGGCCTGCCCGCGTTCGACCATCGTGCCGATCAGTTCGACCAGTCCCGGGTCGAGGCGGTCGAGACGGTCGAGGAGACTGCCGCTGATGTGGAGGGTGAACCGGAGGGCCGGGTGGGCCGCCAGTTCGGTGAGGACCGGCCGGTAGGCGGTCAGGATCACCTGGCGGACCACCGCGTCGGGATTGGCGACGGGCTGGTGCGCATGGAGAACGGTGGCGAAGTGCAGCGGACTGGTCACGGCTTGGCTTTCCAGGAGGTGTCGAGATCTTTCAGGGCATCGCGGGGCGGGATGTCCCCGTTGAGGATCCGCATCAGGGTGTCGCCCAGCGCCTTGTACAACTGGCTGCATTGCTGGTGGCTGTCCATGGCATTGCCGGCCTGCAACTGCAGGATGAAGGGGCGCAGGAAGGGGTCGTTGCGCAGTTCCGGGTCGGAAAACAGCGACTTGCGGGCGGGGATCCCGTAGTTGGTTTTCGACAGCGTCGCTTCGACCGGTTTCGAGCACAGATACCGGATGAACCGCAAGGCCGCATCCTTGTGGCGGCAGCCCTTCGGGATGATCAGGCTCTGCACCCCGACCGGCGTGTGCCGCCCGGCCGGGCCTTGCGGCAGCTCGATCACACCGAGCTGGTCGGAGCGGTCTTTGAAGGCTGGCCCGGACAGGGCTACCCGGATCGACCAGGGGCCGTTGAGGATCATGCTGACCTGGCCGTTGCGGAAACTCTGCATCATCAGGTCGTAGGAGTTCGAGCGCAGGTTGACAGGGGGGACCGCCTTCTCGGTCTCTTTGAGATCGAGAAGGAACTGGACCGCCTTCAGGGTCTGGTCGGTCGACAGATGGAGAACCCCGTCGCCGGTGAAGTAGCGCCCGCCGAACGCGAACAGGAAGGGTTCGAACCACCAGGCATCGGGGTTGAGGAAGAAGCCGTACCGGCCCTTCCCCGGATCGGTCAACTGCCGCGCCGCCGCCCGGAAACTGTCGTAATCGGTCGGGGGTTCGATGCCGACCTCTTTCAGATGGGCCTTGTTGTAGAACAGGGCCAGGCAATCGACCGACTGGGGCAGGCCCCAAACCTTGCCGTCGATCGTCACCACCTGCCGGGCCAGCGGCACCAGATCGTCGAGATCCTCGCTGATGATGCCGGGGTCAAGCTCCTCGACCAGACCGGCCTTGACGAAATCGGCCACCCAGAACCGGTCGGACCGGAAGACATCGGGGGCGACCCCGGCCTTCATGCCCTGCTCGAATTGGTTGCGGGCATCGTAGAAGGAGATCTTTTCGACGATGACTTGGATGTCAGGGTTTTGATCGGTGAATTCCTTGACCAGGGAAGGCAACACCTCGGATTCGAGGGTACCCATGGTATTCCAGTAGGTGATCTTGGCGCGCCCGCCTTCCGTGGTGGGGGCGGCTTTCTTCGAGCATCCGGTGACCGCCGCTCCCACTGCCAGCACCAACAGGACCAGGACCCACCCGTTGGACAGGGGCCGGGGATGCCCGCCGCCCGCAGGCTGGACACGAACTCGGGAAGAACGGGAGTGGGTTGATGGCGCCAGGGCCGGCGCGTCGCCGCGGCCCCGGCTCATCCGGCGGGGCTCCCGGGGGCGGTTGGCCGGTGTGCCATCAGCGGTCGTCCTGGCGGGCCACGCGAACGGTGGTCTTCTCGTCGAACAGGTGGAACCGGGACAGCGGAATATGGGCGGTGCATTCCTGCCCGACCTCGACCTTGACGGTCGGGTCGACCCGAGCGTTGATCGTGTGTCCCAGGCCGGTCAGATACAGGTAGGTCTCGGCCCCCATCGGCTCGATCAGGTCGACCCGGCAGGGCAGGCTCAGCGAGGGAATGCCGCCGGCGGGCTGGTTGACCAGGATGTGCTCCGGCCGGATGCCCAGAATCAAGGAGTTGTCGGCCGGCAGATCGGTGAACAACTTGTCGAGCGCGACCTCCCAGGCGTGCGCCTGGCCGCCGCCGGCGGGCGCCAGATCGAGCCCCTTGCCCGACCGGGTGACCTTCAGCAAATTCATGGGGGGCGAGCCGACGAACGTGGCGACGAAGGTGTTGGCGGGTCGGGCGTAGATGACCCCCGGCTCGTCGTACTGCTGGATGATGCCGTTGTGCAGCAGGACGATGCGGTCGGCCATGGTCATGGCCTCGACTTGGTCGTGGGTGACATAGACGAAGGTGGTCTGCAGGCGCTGGTGCAGTTTCTTGATCTCGGCCCGCATCTGGACGCGGAGCTTGGCGTCGAGGTTGGAGAGGGGCTCGTCCATCAGGAAGACCTTCGGCTCGCGGACGATGGCGCGGCCGAGGGCGACGCGCTGGCGCTGGCCGCCCGACAACTGCTTGGGCAGTCGGTCGAGGAAGGTGTCGAGGCCGAGAATGGTGGCCGCTTCGTTCACTCGCTTGTCGATCTCGGCCTGTGGGAAATGGCGCAGCTGCAGGCCGAACGACATGTTCTCGCGCACGTTCATGTGCGGGTAGAGGGCGTAGTTCTGGAAGACCATCGCGATGTCGCGGTCTTTTGGGGGCAGGTGGTTGACCACGGTGTCGCCGATCAGGATCTCGCCAGAGGTGATGTCCTCGAGGCCGGCGATCATGCGCAGGCTCGTGGACTTGCCGCATCCGGAGGGGCCGACCAGGACCACAAATTCCTTGTCTTTGATATGAAGGTCGATACCCTTGACGGTGGCCGATGGAGCCCCCTCGTACTGCTTGACGACGTTGCGGAAGGTGATCGAAGCCATGGTCTTCCTCGTTCTATAGGATGTCTTCCAGCGGCACGGGCTCGTTCTGGGGCGTGGGCTGGAACACGGGCCGGTGGCCCGCTTCGATGATGCTCTGGAAATGCCGGCGGTCCTCGTCGTCGAGGTGGAGGGCCTCGAAGATCTCGGCTTTGCCGGGGCGGGCGTGCAATCCGCCCACATTCAGGGTCTCGGGGGTCAGGCCCCCCTGGAGGCAGGCCCAGGCGTCCTTGGGTGAGGCGACCAGGACCAGGCTGTCAGGAGGCAGGGTGGCGTCACCGCCGAGGGCGGCGGGGGTGCGGAAGTCGATTTCGACGTCGCCGGGGATGGCCAGACGCATCATCTCCTGGCGCATGGGGTCGCCGGCCACCCGGTCGTTGGCGACGATGATGGACTGCGTGCCCAGGTGAGGCAGCCAGCCGACGATGACCTGGCCGTGGACGAGACGGTCGTCGATCCGGAGGAATCTGATCGGGGTTCCCACGTGGTCAGCCTTTCCGCCGGCGCTCACTTCGGGCGCCGGACGCGTTCTGCGAAGAAATCCTTGAGGTCGATGATGCCCTTGACCCCGCCGCCGTGGACCTTGCGGGCCAGGCTCACCAGGTCGAGGGTGCCGCGCTGGCTGACCGCTTCCATCACCATGGGCAGGTTGACCCCGGTCAGGATGCGGATCCAGTCGTGGGTCAGCAGTTCGGCGCAGATGTTGGTGGCGCTGCCCCCCAGCACGTCGGTCAGGATCAGGCAACCGGTCTCCCGGAAGGGGTCGGTGGCCTCGTGGACCTTCTGCCGGAGGTTGTCGAGCGACTCGCGGGCGGAAAAGGTGACGGCCTTGAGCCCGGGCTGCTCGCCCATGATCAAGGTGGCGGTCTCGGCCAGGACCTCGGAGAGGCGGCCGTGGGTGATGACGACGATTCCGATCACGTCATTCCTCCAGGTAGTGGTGCAGGGTGCGGGCGACGCTGACCTCGTAGTCGACGTCCATGCCGGGGATGCCCAGGGTGCCGAAAACGGCCATGGCGAGGTCGCTGTGGTGGACGGCCAGACCGATCTTCACCCCGCCCCCTGCCACGGTCAGCAGCGGGCTGTCGAAGGACCGCATGACATCCTCGACCAGGCGGGTGATGGCGTGCCGGTTGCGCGGAGAGACGGCCAGCAGGCCGCTCTTCTCGGCGGCCCCGAAGGCATTGCGCAACAGCTTGTTCTTCAGGTTGTCCCCGGATCCGCCCGCCCGCGTGATGACGGCGCGCACCTGCCGCTCGGCGAGGTACGCGACCAGGGCCTCGTCCAGGTCGTTGGCGATCATGGCACAGACCATGGCCGCCTTGGCCAGCGACAGTCGGCCATCCTGAACCAGAAGACTCGCGAAGAACACCTGTGGATTCATCGGGTCGCCGGAATTCCCCGCATTCTTTAGGGTTAACACGGCATTATAGTGGCCGGTGATTGCCAAAGTCAACCAGACCTCAGAGGGGAAGAGGGCGCCCGGGCCGCGTCCTCTTCGGAAACCTGCGACCTCTGCCGATAGCGTCGCCATGAACCAGATGCATCGCCTCCTGTTCGTCGTGCTTGCCGGCCTGTTCGTGGCCGCATCGGGGCAGGCCCTCGATCTGTCGGCCTACCAGGGGTTCATGAAGGGGGCGGGGCAGAATCGGGCCCGTACCCCCGCCGCCCCCGCACCGGCGCCGGTCGCACCGGTCGCCGGCCTGCCCGGGCCGGACCGCCTGCCCCAGAGCCGGCCGCTCGCCGACGATGCCGACGCCTCCTACCGAGGGGGAACGGTGATGCCCCTCTATGGTGCTGCCACCGGCCGGGGCGGATTTTCCCTGCCCCAGGACACCCGCGTGCCCGCGGGATTGCGGCCGCTCCTCAACGATCGTATGTACCCGCGGCAGGGCATCTCCCTGTCGGGAAACAGTGGGGCGATGCTGGTGCCGTCGCCCGGTGTGCTCGAACCGGGCAAGAGCGCGGTCGCGGTGCATGCCATTCCCTTCGATCTGTACAATGTCAACGACGCCAAGTTCAATGACCAGGATTACTTCGACAGTTCCCTCAAACTGAGCTATGGGGCCTTCGAGGGGTTCGAGATCGGCGTTGACAAGACGTTCGCCAACCAGGATCGCTATGATATCGCCGAACCGGTGTACATCAACGCGAAGTACCAGGTGCCTGGCAATATCACGTTCGGCGGCTCGTTTTGTACGGACTCGCAGTCCGGGTATCACTCGGTCTGGGTCGGGGCTGGGGTGCCCGTCGCCTGGGCGGCGGTCGGCACCAACTTCGGGGCGGGCACCTACCGCTTCACCTACAGCGGCTCCCAGAAGCTGAAGCGCGCCAAATTCGGCGGGTATAACTACAAGTATGACCGCGCCGAAGGGTATGCCGACCCCGTCTTCTTCCTGATCGGCGGGGCCATCCCGATGAGCAACAGCCTGCACTTCCTCTACGATTTCAACGGCGACCGGTTCAGTCTCGGCTTCCGGTTCAACTACCAGCATGTCCTCCATCTCGATGCCGCCTACGTGTCGGACGGGGACTACGAGCGCCTCCCCGGTGCCATCGCGGCCAAACGGCTGCGCAACTTCCTCTTCGGCGGTTCGATCGTCTGGTGACCATCTCCGTCGAGGGGGAGGAAGGGGGCGGGACCCCCGGCCCTCTTGCCTGATGGTCGCCGCTCAACCGCCGAAGCAAGCGGCGGCTGCATCAATACCCCAAAGCGCCCATTCACCTGGACGGTCACCCCCTGAGCTTGTGCCAGGGCAGGGCCTCGATCGAGGGCGGGGCATTTGGCCGGAATCGCGCAACCGACCCCCACGGCCTGGAAAAGCCCTCCGTCAGGCGGTGACGGTGCATGGGAGATCGGGCTCCCTCCCTGGGAGGAAGGATCAGGACTTCGGGGATGGTCGCCCCCCGGAACGACCGGGTCGCAAGCGGGGTGACCCTCGCCCGGAGGCGGCCTTCTCGCGTTTCAGGAAAGCGAACGCGCTGTGGGCGTGGATGCTCTCGAGGTTCTCGGTGCTCACCGCATACCACGAGATCTGGGGAAGCGTGTCCAGCCGCTGGGCCACCTCCCGCACCAGATCCTCGGCGAAACGGGGGCGGTCGTAGGCTTGTTCGGTCAGCAGCTTCTCGTCGGGCCGTTTGAGCAGCGTGAACACCTCGGCGCTGGCCGAGGCCTCGACCTGGGCCACCAGATCCTCGATCCAGAGGAAGTCATTGAAACGGGCGCTGACCGTGACAAGGCTGCGCTGGTTGTGGGCCGATCGCGCGCTGATCGCCTTGCTGCAGGGGCAGAGGGTGGTGACCGGCACCACGACGGTCAGCACGAAGTCCGCCGTGCCGTCGAGGGTGCCGTAGAACCGGCAGTCGTAGCGCAGCAGGCTGCGCGCTCCCGAGGCCGGGGCGACCTTCTCGATGAAATAGGGGAAGGCCACCGACATGGCGGCCCGCTCGGCGTGCAGGCGGCGCTTGATCTCGCGCAGGATGCGGCCGATCGTGAACAGGGTCATTTCGCCACGGTGCTTCTCGAGCACCTCGAGGAACCGGCTCATGTGCGTGCCCCGGAACTCGTGGGGCAGGCCGACCGTCATCTCGATCTCGGCCACCGTTTCCTGGCGCCCGCGCTGCTTGTCGAGGACGGTGATGGGATACGAGAGCCGCTTCACCCCCACTTCATCGATGGGGATGTTCCGGTCGTCGCGTTGGTTCTGGATGTCGTCCATGCCGGCCCGACCATACCACGCCCCGCCGTCTCCCGCAACTCGAGGCGGCTGCCTCCACCTCCTCCGCCAGGTCGGCCTTTCCCTTGAGCGGATGGCCGATGATGCCTGTCGGGTGAGGGTGTGGCCACCCCAGGTTGCCGGAGCCGTGGGGAGTGCGGTAGCCTGTGGCATGCGACGGTCGGAGGATGGAAAGGCTCGGTGCCGCCTGGGCTGGGCTTGGCGATGCCTGGCCATGATGATGGGGATGGCCGTGGCCCTGGACTTGTGGGGGGCAGCCGCTGCGGGGCTGACCTTGTATTCCTACACCGATGCCGGGGGGCGGATGGTCGTCGTCGATTCCCTCGAGAAGGTGCCGCCGGAGTTTCGCGATCGGGTGCGAGGGGGGAAGATCCGCCCCTTTGAAGCTTCAGATCCCCAGTGGAAGGGCAGTCCGCCCGGGGCACCGGGCGTCTCCCCCCAGCTAGAAGCCGTTCCCGATGAGATGCCGTCGCCGACGCCGACGCCGACTTCGGACTCTTCTTCCGAGTTGCAGCTCCAGGCCCCACCGCCCGAGATCGCCCTGGCCACCGAACCAGCGTGGGAGATCGCCTCCCGGTGGCTGGCCAACCTCGGGCAGATTCAGGATCTCGGCGAGAAGCTCTGGGTCATCGCCCGCGGGGTGTCACCCACGGATCCGCGAGTGCATTTCCTGCGGACCGAGGCCTTGCAGCGTCTCGAGGGAATGCGGACTGACGAAACTCTGACCTGGGACCGCGCGGCCGAATGGGTGACCCAGGCCCGGGCCCTGACCGGACGCTACCGGATCATCTTCTGGAACGTCAGCCGCTGGCTCGAGGCGGGGGGCAAAGCCTTGGCCACCGATCTCCCACCGCTGTTGATCCAGACCCGCCAGGTGCTCGAGCACCTGCGCCAGACCCTGCCCGCGCCTCTCATGCTGGAGGTGCCCGCCGCTTCGGAGACGCACCGGTCGCGGTGAGCGGCCCGGAAATCCGACCCGATGAGCTGGCCGGCGCTGATCACTCAGCGGGACCCGTCGGCCAGTGGCCAGTAGGTCGTCGCACCGGTCGGGCTGGCCAGGTGGTCGCGGAAGCCACCCGCGGTCGTTTTGAGATTGTTCGAAAGGTCTTCCCCTCTCCCACCATGGGTCCCCCTCTCTCCCCCCCTGGACGTCCATCTGACCGGAAACGGTCCGATCGACGCCGCCTATCTTTCGGAAAGTCGGTTTGGCCGTGAAGAAACTGCCGACTCGTCGACCGTGCCTCCCCCTCTCGGAGAGGGTCTGATGAAATAAGGCCATTCTGCAGCTCTGGACCGCCTTGGGGCGAACCCAGTATCAGCGCCCTGGTGGGGCGCCCGCGGTTCGCTGCCGACTTCGAGCCGAGCTGGTCAGACGAGGGAATTCACTTCTGGAACTCGAAGGCGACAACGCGGCTGATGCAGGATTCGAGTTCGATGGCGCGCCAGGGGAAGAGGCCGATCCAGGTGCGTTTGTTGTTCAGCTTGTCGATCTCGCCGCCCAGGTTCTCGGCATGGATGAGCCCCTTGGGGAACAGCTTGAGATGCATAACCTGGTAGTATTCCTCGGTAGGGAAGAATTCGTCCCAGGTCTTCTTATACGTTTCGATCAGTTTTTTCTCGGCTTCGGCGAACAGCTTGGGGTGCCACTGCCGCAGGATGGTGTTCATCGGATGGTCGGCTGAGCCGCAGTCGACGCCGATCCATTTGAACTTCATCGACAGGGCCCATTGGTGAAAGTCGGGGTTGGGGCCGGGATGTTTGACCATGTAGCGGACCTCGTCGGCCTCGGGCTGGTCCCAGGCGTAGCGGTGGTAGCCGGTATTGATGATCAGGATGTCGCCTTGGCGGATGTCGGCGCGCTTCATCAACATCTCGGGGGAATAGAGGCTGTAATCCTCGACATCCTGCGAGATGTCGACCACGACGCCCTCGCCGCAGAACTCCTCGAGGGGGGTGTCGCCGATGGTGCGGCCGTTGGCGACGAAGTGGATCTCGCCGTCGATATGGGTGCCGACGTGGTTGCTGGTCTTGATGATCTGGCCGTTGGCCCCCTGCCCCATGTGGGCGCCGGCGATGCGCTTGAAATACTGCACCTGGAGCGGCATGTAGCTCGGCCAGGGCGGCGTGTGGATGCTGAGCCGCTGGGTCAGGTCGTACATCTTGACGTTCACGAACCTTCTCCTTGCATAGTGATGTTGGACTCAAAAGTACCTGAAAATCACTCTGGACAATAGGCGTCGACGTAGGCAGCGAGGGCGTCCTCGAAACACTTGGCCGGCGGTTTGATCAAACCCGCCCCGACCTGGCCCACGCCTGCCTCGCGGTGGGCGATGCCGGTGTTGATCTGGGGCAGGATGCCGGTTTCGCAAACTTTCAATAGATCGATGCCGAGCGGCGATCCCCGGAAATCGAGGGTCGGTATCTGGAACGCCTCGGATTCGGCGGTGGTGATCTCATACATGGTCTGGGTATAGGTCATGGCGTCGGCCACCGTCCCCCCGACGAATTTGACGATGGCGGGGGCGGCGGCCATCGAGAAGCCGCCCAGGCCCACCGTCTCGGTGATCGCCGAATCGCCGATGTCGGGGTTGCAGTCGGCATCGGTGAAGCCGGGGAACAGCAAGCCCTTGACCATGCCGGCCGGGGCGGTGAACCAGCGGTCCTTGAGGCCGGCCACGCGGATGCCGAAGTCGGTGCCGTTGCGGGCCATGGTGGTGACGAGGGTGCAGCCTTCGCGCCATTCGGCCGCCTGCAGCATGATCTTGGCGGCGGGCATCGACAGGTTGAGGAAGGTGTGGTCGTTGGCGTGCAAGAACTCGAGCACCTTGACCTGATCGTCGGTCTTGGCCCGGGTCCTGAGGATGGCTGGCGCCAGTTCGCGGAAGAGCAGCGAGGTGGCGGCCCGGTTCCGGTTGTGGACCTCGTCGCCCATCTGCAGGGCCTGGGCGATCAACGCCTTGAGGTTGATCTCGGGTCGCCCGGCCAGCGCCTCGCGCAGCACGGGGCCGAGCACGTCCCGCATCCAGCGCAGGCGTACCAGCACCTCGTCGGAGTAGGCGCCGTAGCGCAACACTTTTCCCAGACCCTCGTTGAGGGTGCAGAAGGTGCGGCGGCCAGCCGCCTTGTCCTCGACGATCCAGACAGGCATCGAGGCGGTGGCGACCCCGGCCATGGGGCCGACACCGTCGTGCTCGTGCCAGGGCTCGAAAGCGATCTCGCCCGAGGCGGCCAGCTTCTCGGCTTCGGGAATGGTCTTCGCCAGTCCCTCATAGACGAGGGCGCCCATGACGGCGCCGCGCATCGGGCCGCACATGCGGTCCCAGGTGATGGGGGGGCCGGCGTGCAGGATCAGGTTCCGGCGCATCCGTGGCACCACCTCGCCGGCGATGCCGACCCCGGTCAGCACCGGTTGCGACTTCTGAATGGCCTGGACAGCTTCGCGGTTGATGGCGGCGATGTCAAGTCGTTGCATCGGTCGCTCACTCCTTCTTCCCGGCCCGGACCTGGGCCTGCCAGCGCCGGACGCGGTCGAGCAGAGCGGCGACCCGAGCGTTGCCGCCCGCCGGTGGTTGCCAGTTGACGTGGACGACGGGCACGTTCTGGCTCTTGAGATCGGCATGGAAACTGGGCAGTCCGACGTTGATAACCTTGATCGGGCTGGTGAACAGATCGTGGATGGCAGCCATCACTCTCACCCCTTTGGCGCGAGCAGATGCTGGACGTAGGTGACCAGCGCGACATTGGACGGGAAGACTTCGATGTCGGCCTCGGCCAGCGTGGCCTGTTGCCGGCGTAGGTTCTGGGGGTCGCCCTCGGTGCCAAGGATGGTGGCGGCGAACCGGGGAACGTGGCCCCCCCGGGCGCGGGCCTGGCGCACCGCCGCGGCCATCGCTCCCGCCATGTCGGGGTGCGAGCCGAAGCCCAAAACGACGTCGAAGAAGATCAGGCCGACGTCGGGATCGGCGGCCTCGGCCAGCAGCCGTTCCTGGCGGTAGCCCGGGTCGATCATCGGGTGGGCGCGCCCGCGGGTGAAGGTGTCTTCGCCCAGATCGACGATGCAGTTGCCCTGGCTCTTGAAGGGATCGGGCAGCGCGCGGCATCCCGCCACCGGGGTGTTCGACCAGATCTCGTCGAGTTGCCCCTTCAACAGGCGCTGGGCTTCGTCGCACAAGGTGCCGCCCGAATACAGCCCGCGCACGAACCGGCCGGGCAGGGTCTGGCCCGCGGCCCGGCGCCGAATCTCGTCCGCCGGCATGAGCGGCGACAGCGGCTTGCCGCCGGACAGGGCGCACGCCTGCAGGGCGGCGTCCTCGAGGGTGGCGGCGGCCTTGAACCCCGCCCTGATGATCGTCTGCGGGTCCGCGCCGATGAAATAGACCACGACCGGCTTGCGGGTGTTCTGCAGGCGGGCGAACAGGGCCTCGACGACCGCCGGGGCCGGAGGCTTGGAGATCAGGACGATGACCTTCGTCTTGGGGTCGTCGGCCAGGGCCTGGGCGGCCAGCAGGGTCATGCGGCCGCCGACCTTCTCCGACAGGTCGCGGCCGCCCACCCCGATGGCCTGGGTGATGCCGAACCCAAGGCGGGTGATCAGAGCGGTAACTTCCTGCAGGCCGGTGCCCGAGGCGGCCACCAAGCCGATGTCGCCCCGTCGCACCACGTTGGCGAAGGCGAGGGGCACCTGGTTGATGATGGCCGTGCCGCAGTCGGGACCCATGACCAGCAGACCTTTCCGCACTGCATTCTCTTTCAGCCGGATTTCTTCCTCGATGGGCACATTGTCGGAAAACAGCATGACGTGGCGCCCGGCCTCGAGGGCGATCTCGGTCTCGCGCCCCGCGAACTGCCCGGGAACGCTGATCAGCACCATGTTGGCGTCGGGCAGCACCCGGGCTCCGCCCTCCTGTGAGGTAGGGGTGTAGGCGGCCCCGCTGCCGGCGGGCGCTTGGCGCCGTTGCAGCAGAGCCTCGGCGGCTGCCAGGGCGGCGTCGCCAGCTGTCGTGTCGGCAGCCTGGACGGCCAGCACGAGGTCCGCCGGCGTCACGGTGGCGAAGGCGTCGCTGTACATCCCGAGCCGTTTCAGACTGTCGATGTTGTAGTCGGTTCCCATGCCGACCACCGCGTTGGTCACCCCCGCCAGCTTCTTCAGTTCGGTGCCGATCAGCATCAGGGTGACCGAATCGAAGTAGGTCTGGGGTTTGATCCGGTGACGGACGATCATTCCTATCCCCTCCTTGTCAGAGTACCATCCAGGGCGTTCGAGCCCGATCGGCCCGGCCATGATACCCTTGCCTCCGGCCGATGTAAACCCGCCCTTGGCGCCCGTTGACACGCTCGTTCAGCGGCTGGGACCGGGTTGCCAGCCAACCTTGAACCTCCCCGAGGGGGCGCGGGATGCCGAACATGTCCTGAGATCAGTTGGCGGCCTAGGCTGGGGCATGCGGAAGTCGCGCGCCGGAGTGGGCCGGGTCAGTCGGCCTGGAGGCGGAAGACGTTCACTTCTTTGGCCTTGCCCTTGACCCGCGTTTGGCCGAGGGGCTGGCAGGCGATGCCTTCCCCGGCCACCAGACGGGCAGTGGTGGGATCGAGGAGAATCGTGGGGCGACCTTGCTGGAGAGCCAGATCGCACAGGCGGGAGGCGAGATTGACCGGGTCGCCCAGCACGGTATACTCGAGGCGGACGGTGGGCGTCCCGAGGATGCCCGCCAGGACCCGCCCGGTCACGATACCCACCCCCAATGGGGCAGGCGCCCCCCCGGATGCCCTGCCCAATTCGGCCGCCAGGGCCCGACCGGCCGCCACCGCGGCGGCGGCGGCCGTGGCCAGGGAGGCGGGGGAGCTGGCGTCGAAGACGGCCAGGATCTTCTCGCCCAGGAACTTGTCGATTTCCCCGTCGTGGCGCCGGATGATCTGTGCGCCCCGTGCCAGAAAGGCGTTGATCCCGGCGAGGATCTCCCCGGGGTTCTGGTCAGGTCGACCCTCGGCCAGGTGGGCCGTCCCGGCGAACAGGATGACCGCCTCGCGGTGCCGGCCCCGGCGGGCCTCTTCCGCCTGCTCGTCGTCCCGGGCGGCCCGCCGGACCGACTCCGAGACGAACCGTCGCAACAGCCGGCCTTCGTCAAGGCTTCGGCACAGGCGGTTGAACGCGACGGCCACCGCGCCGAACTCGTCGGTGCGGTCGAGCCGCAGCCCCACCCGGTAGTTGCCTGCCGCCACGGCTCCGGCCGCCTGGGAAAAGGCTTCCAGTGGCCCGAGGAAACGGGCGGCCATCAGGCGGGCCAGGATCAGCGACCCCACCAGCAACGCGGCCAAGAACCACTGGTAGAGCTCCGCCTGGCGGCGGAGGTCGGCCCACAGGTGTCCGATGGGCGTCGACAGGAAAAGGATGAAGCGCAGGGTGGCCGCGCTCTGACGGGCCAGCACCAACCGGGCCTCCTTGCCCTGGCCGAGAATCCGGGTGACGGTTTCCCCCGAGTGGCGGGCGGTGCTGAGCAGCCGGCCCACCTCCGGGGGGTCGTAGGACACGAACTCCCGGAACCCCGCCCAGCGTTTGCCCGGTCCGACCGGCCAGAAAGTGAGATAGGGGTGGACGAAGGTGACGTTGGGACTCGTGTTGATCGCCAAGCGATAATCGAGGTGTGAGCGGTGGGGGAAGGTTTGTTGCCATCCTTCCGCCAGAGGAAGGATCACCCACCGGTAGTCCCAGATTACCCATAGGACAGCGTGGGGGCGTGGGCCGAGGGGCAGGAAGGCCCGGAAAACCTGGATGGTATTCATTCCCCAATCCATTCGGCAGAGGGCCCACGGGGCATGAAGCACGTCGGCCATGAATTCTCCCGTGGAAATCAGGGTGAGGGTGCTGAACACCTCCTCGGCCAAGAGATCGTCACGGGCAGGTGTCGGAGCGACGGCCGTCCGCCCCGAACCACGTCCAGCCTCAGGATGAAGGGCTCGGAGCGACTTCTTCAACAGTGGGACGAGCAGCCGACCCTGATCTTCCTGGCCCCAGAAGACAGCCATGGCATTGACAGACCGGGCAGGAATCCCGGGCCCCCCAACCCCGATGCCCATGGCCACGGCTCCGTGAGAAAGAAGCTCATCATACAAACTCATGATGGCTGGATCATTGGGGGAACTGGTGGGTCTTTCCAGGGTTGGCCCGGCCGCAGGGGAGTTCCCTAGAAGGGTGGGCAGGCGCGACGGCTGGTGAAGGAGTCCGCGCAGGAGACGGCTGTTCCAGGCGAGGAGGGCTTCGTAGGCATCCTCGGAGCGTCGCAGATCCTGTTCCAGCAGATCCCCCTCGCGGGCCTCGGTCCCGGCGATCTGGGCCAGGGCACTGCGTCCGAAGACGGCCGAGCTGACGACCAGCGTGGGCAGCAGCAGGCACAGGAAGGCGGCCGCCAGTTTGGGGCGCAGGGAGAGTTGGAGCGGAGCGCGGCGGATGAGCAGCCATGCCCCCGCCAGCAGCCCGGCTCCCAGCCAGAGGGCGCTCAGCAGTTCCCCGAGCCGCAATGGCCAAGGCGGGACTTCGGCCGGCGGGAGCCGCCGGGCGGCGAGCACCCGGAACCGCTGACGATCGGTTTCCAGGACTCCCTGTCGGATCACCCAGCCGGGGAGGCGGCGTCCGGTGGCGACCGCTTCCTGCAACCGGCGGCCCAACTGGTGGAGGCGCCGCTGTCTCGTTCCGTTTCCGCCGGGGAAGAGCCGGAGAGATACGCTTCGCGTGGCGCCAGGGGCCAACGTTTCGCTTCCCCTGGGTCGCCGTCGGGGTCGGTCTGCCTCGAACGGGGTTACCGAAAGAACGGTTCCCGCCCGTCCCAGGCGTTCGATCATGGCGTGCAGACCAGCGGTATAGTCGAGAGCATCCGGGGGCAGGAAGAGGAGGAGGCTGGCCCGCCCGGGGGTTGGAATGAATTCCCAGAAAAACAGCAGCTCCTGGCCGCCTAATCGCAGGGAGCGGAACCCACCGGCCGATTCTACGACGAGATCTTGAAGGTGGAGAGGATGCTCCCCGAGAGTGGGTAGGAGAAGCATCTCCGGATAAGAGACCCGCATGGAACGCGTTTTGCCGCCGCGAAAGCGTTCGAGGGTCGCTGCCAGATGCACCAATTGCCAGGGGAGCAGTGGAGGCGGCGTGGGGCTCGAGTCGATGATCCGTTCGGCATAGGTGGCATCCGCCACCCAGCGGCGGGGGGACCAGCCTCGGGCACGGGCCGCCTCTACCAACGGAAATTCGAAACTGCCCATCCTGGGCGGCATGCCCACTTCCTCGCGGCACGCCCAGATTTCCAACAGGAGCGGGTCCGGAGGAGAAGACGAAACGGAGCCAGCCGGAGAAATGGAAATGGCGGCTTGGGGGGACCGATTAACGGCATCCGAAGGGGCGATGAGAGGGAGGGGGCCGGAGCGGACGATGGCCCAGGTGAGGGATGGCCAGCGTCGGCGCAGCCGTTCCAGGATGGCCCGGTAAGGGCCCAGCTCGAAAGTCTCGGACGCGGTGGCCCTCGCTTCCCACCGACGAGGCATTGTGTCCTGGGCCTGCGGGGGCAGATGGAGGGGTGCCATTGATCGGCCCGTGAAGCTGGAGTAAGAATCCGAAGCCGCGGTGTCCCTAGGGGGGGGCGGGGCGGAAGCCCCGGATCCCGACCGGCGGTGGACCGCGTGGAACAGTTCGCGCAGGAGGAGGGCGACCTGGGTTTGCTCGCGGCTGGTCTTGCGGATCTCGACCAGGTCCTGTCGCAGGGCGCGGTCGGTCTCCCTGACCCGGTGCGCCTGCAAATCCTTCTGCCAGGCCCTGGTCGCTCCGGACATGAGGGCCAGGGCGAGAAGCCAGAACGCGCTGGCCGCCAGGAACGTGTTCCAAGCCATCCCCGACCCGCCCCTGGAGGCGGGTGGGCAGGGGAAGGTGCCAGAGATGGATGGGGTTCCACCGGCGTTCGGGTTGGTGGGAAGGGGGGAAGCGGTGCGTGTGACGGGATGAACTCCGGTGGGAGGAGTCCCGGCCGTCGTGCCCTCCCCGATGGGGAGTTGGAGTGCCCCCGTCGTCGCCGCGGGTTCGCCCGTTCCTTCCAGCAGGATCCAGGCCTGGGGATGGCCCGGAACCGGGCCGAACCGCCAGCCGGGCCCGGCCTGCGCCTTGACCGCCTCCGAGCAGATGATGGCCGTCCCTCCCACCACCTTGGTGAGGGCCTCCATGGCGGCCGCCTCGCCGACCGGGGGGCCCAGGACGACGACGTCCTGGCGGACCCTGGCATCGCCCACCACGCCGGTGATGCCGTCGCCGCTGGCAAGGCCGATTCCCATGTCGTAGACGAACGCCCCGGCGGCCCGCCGCTCGGCTTGCAGGTCCTGCCAGGCGCGTCGCATGGCCAGGGCGGCACGAAGGGCCCGGTCGACGGTCGGTGCTCCACCGCCCTCGAACACTGCCTGGATGGCGTCGCCGATGAACCGCTCGATGAGTCCCCCCTCGCGGTGCACGCAGGGCGACAACACCTCGAAATGGCGGTTGAGAGCGGCGAAGATGGCCTCGGGGGGATGGGCTTCGGAGAGGGTCGTGAACCCGCGGATGTCGGCGAACAGCATGATGACCGGCCCCCGGCGTCCGGGGGCGGCCCCGGCCGGACCATCGGCACGGATGGCCTCCAGGACGTTGGCGGTGACGAACCGGCTCATCCGGTCGCGTTCCTGCAGTCCGGCCGCCACGCGGTCGAAGGCCGTGGCGGCCTGGCCCAGTTCGTCGCCACGGACCAGATCGAGGCGGGCGGTGAAATCCCCGGCATCGATCCGGCCCAGGGCGGTGGCCAGGTCCTGGATCGGCCGGGCCAGCCAGCCGTGCAGGGCGAGGGCTCCCAGGACCAGCAGCAGAGGAAGCCCGAGGAAAATGAGGCGCAGGAAGGACCGTTCTTCCTCGCGCAGGATGCGGAAGACCGGGGCCAGCGGCTGACGCACGGCGAAGGTGTAGCCTTTCAACACGGGGCTGGGATAAAGATACTGCAGGAATTCCCCGTTGGGTTCCCGCCGCAGACGCGGCTTCTGCGTGTCCTCTCTGGCCGAGGCGCGCAGCATGGTCACACGGCCGGCGGCGGCGATCGTCTGCAGATCGATCCCGTGTCGCCGGAACACCGCCGCCTCGAGGCCGCGCCGGCCGTGGGTCAGGCGCAACAAGCGGCGCAGGTGGGCGGGAAATTCCTGGTCCCCTTCCCAAAACACGACAAGATAGAGCAGAATCCGCCCCTGGTGACGGACGAACTGGTGAAGACGGCAGAACCGCCGTCCGCCGAGAACGGCCGTGCCTACGGTGCCGGGGTTGCGCAGGTCGTAGCCACGGTCATTGGAGAAAAACTGGCCGATGCTGAACCGGGCGGGATCGGAAGCCAGCCAGCCCTGCTCCTGGGTGATGAAGGGTTCGCCATAGGTGCGAATGGCTTCCAGCAAGGGGGGCTGCTCCTCTGGAGCGATGCTTGCGGAGAAGGTGGCCAGCACGTATCCTCCCGAACCTACCGCGGCAAGGATCTGCGGGGACAGCCCCTCGCGGTGGAGGGCGGCCCAGGCCCTCGCCAGGTGGTCGATTCGCGGAGCAACGCCATCCCTAATCTCAGCGCTTGCCTTCTTCCTCGGGGCGGTCGGTCGGGTCGCCCCAGGGGCTGAGACCCCGGCGGCGGTCGCGAGCCGATCACGGATCAATCCTTCCTGGAACGCCGGTCGGCGCAGGATGCGATCGCAAACCCGGCCCTGACGCCAGGTCAGGCGGGCGGCCTCGCCCTCGAGGGTGCGGGCCTGCTCCTGCATACGCTGGGAGGCCTGGTCGATCAGGCGGGCCTCGAGGTCCTGCAGAAGTCGGCGCTGGGAAGTTAGCAGGAGAACCCCGGCCAGACCCATCAGACAGAGGATCCACCCGGCGAGCTGGAGGGCGACGCTCGGCTGAGGCAGGCGCTTCCGTCCCACGGCCAGGCTGAAGAACATGGCCCAGCCGCCCGCCCAGGCGATGAACAGGGCCTGCCAGATCATGGTCAGCCTCGAAGAGCTGGCGCCCGGCCGGGGCATGACCAGGATGGCAAAATAGGGGGCATCCGGGCCGAGTGCCACCAGGCGGGTCAGCCACGCTCCCAGGGGAAGGAACCGGTCCAGGCGGCGGAGCGGGTAGACGAGGCGGCCCAAAACCACGGGAGGGGAAGCGGTTCCTGATGGGGCCAACCCCGGCGGGCTGCTGGCGATCGCCGTGGGGGTGGGCGGGTCGGTTCGGGAGAGCCCCGGGATCGCCAAGGAATCAGCAATGACGGAGGGTGGCCAGCGGTGGGGATCGACCTGACCAAGACGGTCTGTAGCTTGGCGAACCCACAGGCTGCGGGCCAGCCGATGAAGCGCGCGTGTCAAACCGGCTTCCGCGATGGCGGGATGAATGATACGGCGCGGCGTGTCCGGCAGGGGAAGGCCCGGGAACAGGAAGCAGGCAGGCCAGAGGGCGTGTCGGCCCACCAGCCGCCGCCAGTGCCGCACGGCGAGCTCGATGGCCAGGTGATCGGCGGTCGGGGGCCGGTCCATGACCAGGAAGAATCCCCCCATCGGGCGTGCATCCTGGAACCAGAGATCCCAGACGAGGAGGGAAAACCGGCCCTGGAACAGAACGGGAAAGGCCATGCCCCGGTTGGCGGGAGACAACGTTTCGCGGGTCACGCCGGGACCGAAGGTCTCTTGAAAAATTTGGAAAACCCGCCGCGGGAGCGGCTCGCCGGTTTGATGGGCGGTGGCGAGAGCCTGGAACAGCTGGCCGAAAACCCGTCGATACGCAGTTTCCAGGCCAGGTCCGGTCAGGGCCTGAACCTGTCCCGCCGTCTGGCCGGGGGCGGGTAAGGCGAAGGCCCAGAGCCGGACAGGGGGGATGCCGGCCAGACGGTAGCGATCACCCAGGTCGGCCAGGGCCTGCGTCAGAGCGGAGGCGGGAGGGATGGGGGGCCTGGGCGATAACGAGCGGAGCGCCGGATCTTGCGGTTGGGGGGGGGAAGGTGGAAAGGCTTGGGCCCCTTCTCCAGTGGGCTTAACGGGTCGGGGCGTTGCCACACGGCGTTGGCTGGTCGGGGTCGGGGCAAGTTCACTGGGGCCGTTGGTCCCCGCAGGTTCGGTCAGCCGGCGTTCGATCGACCGGACCAGGCGACGGGCGGTCTGGGCCGCCCAGAACTTGAGGGTCGCGGCTTCGCGGAAACGGGCCACCACCGGATCGGTGGCGGCAACGAGGCGACGCTCCTGGTCACGCCTCTGTTGCTGTCGTTCCTCCCGGATGGTGGGCAGGAGCACGAGCAGGGGGACCACCGTCAGGAACATCGGCAGCAGCCATCGCCGGAGGCCGCGGTCGGGCGTTCCGTAGACCAGGGGCGCTGGAGCATTGTTCATCTTTCGCGGCTCTAATGGTACCACATCACAGGGGCGGGCTTTCCCTTGCTTTCCCCCCGAAATTCTATTTATATGGTTCTCTAACATCCGCAAGGTCCTTATCGAGGAAAGGAGTTTCCGTGCATGCTTCATGAGTTTTCCTACCTGGCGCCGCGTGAGAGGAAGGATCTTCTGCAGTTGCTGAAGAAACATTCCGGCCAGGCGCGCCTGCTGGCCGGCGGCACCGACCTGCTGTGCGACATCCGGCTCGGCACTGACAAGCCCGCCTACCTGATCGACGTCAAGCACATTCCCGAGATGCAGGGCATCACCTGGTCCGAGCGCGATGGTCTGGCCATCGGGGCCACCGTGACCTGCATCGAGATCATGCGGCATCCGGTGATCGCGAAAAAGTTCCCGCTGCTGGCCCATGCCGCCGGGCACATCGGCTCGGCCCAGCTGCGCAACCGCGCCACCATCGGGGGCAACCTCTGCACCGCCTCGCCCTGTGCCGATCTGGGCTGCAGCTCGCTGGCGCTCGGCGCCCGCGTTGAACTGGCCTCGGTGCGCGGCACCCGGGTCATCCCGATGAAGGAGTTCTTCACCGGGGTCAAAGCCACCCAGTTGAAGGATGACGAAGTCGTCCAACGCGTGCTCTACCCAGCCGAGGCGGCCGGGGCCGCCTGGGGCATGGAAAAGCTCAAGCGCATCAAGGGGCACGATCTGGCGGTGGTCAGTGTGGCCATCGCCCG
This sequence comes from Candidatus Ozemibacteraceae bacterium, assembly GCA_937998695.1. Taxonomy (GTDB): domain Bacteria; phylum Muiribacteriota; class Ozemobacteria; order Ozemobacterales; family Ozemobacteraceae; genus Ozemobacter. The sequence goes on along the minus strand of CALLCO010000053.1, from coordinate 6,881 downwards.
CACCGCCACATGGCTGCGGGTGGGCATCGGGTCCTGCGCCCCGACCCCGGTGGTGACGGCCGACCTGCCGCCCCAGGCGACGGCGGCCGCGGTCGTGGCGGCCGCCTTCAAGGTGGTCAACCCGATCGACGACGTGCGTGCTTCTCGTGACTTTCGGCTGTTCATGGTCGAAGAGTTCATCAGAAAATTGTTGCCGGCGCTGGCCTGAACTGGAGGAAGACGATGAACACGAAGCACACGGTGGCCGTCACGGTCAATGGGAAGAAGTATACGCGCGAGGTCGTGGGCCACCGCACGCTGCTGCGGTTCCTGCGCGAGGATCTCGGTCTGACTGGCACCAAAGAAGGGTGCGGGGCCGGCGAATGCGGAGCCTGCACCGTCATCCTGAACGGCAAGACGGTCAACAGCTGCCTGGTGCTGGCGCCCGAAGCCGACGGCGCCACCATCGAGACGGTCGAGGGCGAGGCGAAAAACGGCAAGCTGTCGAACCTGCAGGAGGCCTTTCATCGCAATCATGGCGTGCAGTGCGGGTTCTGCACTCCCGGCATGCTGATGTCGGTGAAGGCGCTGCTGAAGGAGCATCCCAAGCCGACGGTCGACCAGATCAAGGAGGCCATCGAGGGCAACTTCTGCCGCTGCACCGGCTACCAGCAGATCATCGAGTCGGTCCTCGACGCCACCGGCCAGTTGAAGCCGAAGACGGAGGAGATGCGCCGTGTTTGAGAACATTCCCCATGAAGAATTGAAGGTCGTCGGGAAGGGCATCGAACGCATCGACACCGTCGAAAAGCTGACCGGCGCGGCCCTCTACACGGGCGACTGGGTGGTGCCGGGCATGCTCCACGCCAAGGTCAAGCGCAGCCCCCACGCCAAGGCCCGCATCAAGCGCATCGATACCAGCAAGGCCGAGAAGCTGCCGGGCGTCCATGCCGTCCTCACCGGGAAGGAACTCGACTACCGCGTCGGCCTCTACCTCGTCGATAAGCACATACTCGCCAAGGACGTGGTGCGCCACTTCGGCGAGGCCGTTGCCGCCGTGGCGGCCGAGACCCCGGCCATCGCCCAGCAGGCGGTCGATCTGATCCAGGTCGACTACGAGGTGATGGAGCCCGTCCTCGAGCCCAAGTCGGCGGCGAAGAAGGGGGCTCCGCTCGTCCACCCCGATCTGGGGACATACGAGTACGTAAAGGAGGTCTTCACCCCTATTCCCGGAACCAACATCGCCAACCACACCAAGCTGCGCAAGGGCGACGTCGAAAAAGGGTTCAAAGAGGCCGACGTCATCGTCGAGCGCGAGTACACCAACCCCAACGTCCAGCATGTGCCGATGGAGACCCACGTGGCGATCGGCCAATGGCTGCTGGGCGACCGCATCAGCATCATCACCAGCGCCCAGTCGCCGTTCACGGTGCGCAACCTGTTCGCCCACTCGTTCAAGATCCCGCACTGTAACATCCGGGTCTACATCCCCTCCGTGGGCGGCGGGTTCGGCGGCAAGGCGGGCATCCACCTCGAGCCGCTCTGTTGCGTGCTGTCCCGCCAAGCCGGCGGCCGCCCGGTCAAGATCCAGGCGACGCGGGAAGAAGAGTTCAGCCTGCTGCCGTGCCGGTCCGGCCTCGTCTACCACATCAAGACCGGGGTCAAGAAGAACGGGAAGATCGTCGCCCAGCAGATGACCATGTACTGGGACGCCGGGGCCTACGCCGACTATGCCGTCAACGTCACCCGCGCTTCGGGCTATTCGGCGGCCGGGCCGTACGAGATCCCCAACGCCTGGGTCGATGCCTACACCGTCTACACGAACAAGCCGTTCGGCACGGCCTACCGCGGCTTCGGCCACGTCGAGTTCTCGTGGGGCCTGGAACGCCACATGGACCTGTGCGCCCGCACCCTCGGCATGGACCCGCTGAAGTTCCGGCTGGCCAACACCCTCAAACCCGGCTCGGTGACCCTGACCGGCGAGGTCATCACCGAACACACCGGCAACGTCGGCCGCTGCCTCGAAGAGGTGGCGAAAGCGATCGGCTACGGCAAGCTCACCCCGGCTGAAAAGGCGCGCGAGAAAAAGACCGGCATGAAGATCGGCAAAGCGGTCGTCGCCCTGCACAAGGCGCCGGCCATGCCGCCCTTCACCGGCACCGTGGTCATCCTGAAGATGAACGAGGACGGAACGGTGACGGCCAACCTGTCGTTGACCGAGATCGGGGCCGGCACGTATACGTCCATTGTCCAAATCATCGCCGAAGCGCTCGGCTTCCCCGTCGAGAAGGTCAGGCTGCCGATCGAGAACGACACCGACCGCGATCCCTACGACTGGCAGACGGTGGCGAGCAAGGGGCTCTTGCTGTCTGGCAATGCGGCCATTCTGGCCGCCCACGACCTGCTCGGCAAGGCCTACGAGGTGGCGGCCCAGGTGTTGCGGGCCAACCCCTGCGATCTCGACCATGACGACGAGAAGGTCTTCCTGCGACACCATCCCGCGAAGTGCGTGACCTTCAAGGCGATGGCGGTGGGCTACGCTTACCCCGACGGCAACGCCATCGGCGGGCCGCTGGTCGGCGTCGGCCGCTACGTCGCCCAGGGGCTGAGCAACCTCGACAAGGAGACCGGCCAGGGCAACCCCGCCCTCGACTGGACCTACGGGGCCCACGGCCTGGTGGTCGAGGCACATCCTCGTACTGGGGAGTACAATATTATCAAGGTGGCCAGCGCGTTCGATGTCGGCAAAGTGATCAACGTCAAATCGGTGCGCGGGCAGATCATCGGCGGCATGCTGCAGGGGCTGGGCACCGCGATGTGCGAGGGCTACCGCTATGCGCCCGACGGCCGGCTGCTCAACCCCAACTTCACCGACAACAAAATCCCCACCTCGCTCGACCTGCCCGAGGAGATCGACTGCATCGCCGTCGAGACCCCGCAGATCGACGGCCCCTTCGGGGCCCGCGGGGTCGGCGAGCACTCGATGATCGCCATCGGCGCCGCCCTCGGCAACGCCCTCCAGAACGCGGTCGGGGCCGACCTCACCCACCTGCCCATCCGCCAGGAGGACGTCTGGCGCGCTCTGCCGAAAGGTGGCAAAGGCCCGGAAGGCAAAATCCCCTAACCCGCCGCCACGGTTTTTGATCTGATCGCTTTCGAGGCCCGTGGAGGAGATCCCTCGCCTCCGCGGGCCTTGGCGTTCGTTCCATGAGCCGCTGCCAAGCCAGCCGACGAGGCTTCACCCCTTCCCCCCCCAGGGCCAAAGGCCCTGGACCCATTTTCCAGCCTGGGGAACGCGCCGCGTTCCCCAGACGGCAACCCCGAGATGCCGGATTCCGGGGATTCCGCGGGATTCCGGGAACGTGATCCCAAATTTCTCGTTGTGTGCGACCTCTCGGCCCAGGGTGGATGGGTCTGGTCAACTCTTGGTGAGCGTGACGTCGAGGGTGTGCCAGTGCTCGGTGAGGAAGCCGACGCCGTCGAGCCGGAACAGTTCCGCCTCGACGCAGCATCGCACGCGCCGCAGGAACTCCTCGCGGTCCTGGTTCAGGATGATGTAGTCATACGACCAGGCGTGGGCGATCTGCTCGCTGACGCGGTGCAGGCGGCGCTCGAGGTTGGTCTCAGGTTGGCGGGCCAGGATGCGCTTCGACAGGTCCTCGATCGAGGGAGGCATGATGAAGATGCCGATGACCTTGCGGCGCGAGATCGAACGCAGGCGGTGGAAGCCGTTGAAGTCGAGCTCGACCAGCAGGTGATGCTCGTCGTCGGTGTTGATCAATCGGCGCGGCGATCCATACAGTTCATCGTTGTAGGTGCGGGTGAACTCGAAGATCTCCTTGCTAGCCACCAGTTCGTCGAAGCGGGCCTGATCGACGTAGTTGTAGTCCTTGCCGTCGCGTTCCCCGTTGCGGCGGGCCCGGGTCGTGTAGGTCGGCGAGCGGGCGATGATGGGCGCGAAGGTGCGCTCGATGAAGTCGAGGGCCGTTCCCTTCCCCGAGCCACTGGGGCCGGAAACGACGAACAGCAGGGGCTTGGGCTTCATGCCGGGCAGGGTTTGGGTCATCGGGGGCACCGCCTTTCGGAAGGAGTGAACCGTCGCCGGGCGACCGCAACACTCTAGCAGATTCCCGTCGGCTGGCCAAGGGTACCGCCGGAGTCAGTGGAGATGGTACTCTCGACCGGGCCGAAACATCAGTGCTGCTGAGCTGGGGAACGAATCCTAGAAACGATGGGGCTTTTTCGCGCAGGGGCGGGGCTCTGCTCGGGGGAATCTTCCCCTGGCGCTGCACATCGACGTTGATCCGGTGCGGGAAGGCAATGCCCTGGTAGAGGAACTCGACGGGGAACGCGCGCAGCCGCGGCCCGTAGAAGCTGTCTTCCAGGTAGTCGCGGTGGTTCTGGTTTCATTGGAAGGGTGATATCAAGTTGATGGTCGCGAAGGCGGCGGGGTGGCCGGCAATGAATTCCTCTTCTCCGAAGGGGGTCAGAGGGAAAAAGGAGCGGAAAAGCAGCATTCCGAGTTCGTGGGGAGCGGGCCTTCCGCCGGGTGCTCGAGATCTTCGCCGGGATGCCCGACGTGCCGGTCGCCCAGGTGGTGGTGGTGCGGCAGAGCCTGGCGGCCGCCGTGCTGAAACAGGGGCGCACGGAGGAGGGGCTGGGCATTCTCGAACAGGCCCTGGCCTTGGTTCAGGTCGGGAAGAAGCCGGATGACGTGCAGGCCGGCAGCCTGTTGCTCCGGATCGGCAGCGTGCGGGTCGATGATCTGTTCGAAGCCCGGCGGCGGCTGGGCGAGGCCCTGTTCCGGCAGATGGCCGACGAAGAAGCCCTGCCCGTGTTGGCTCAGGTCGTGGCCCTCGCCCCCAAGGTGCACGGGGAATGGGACCCCGCCCATCTCGCCGTCTGGGCCGAGGTGGAGGCCTGGTTCGGCGGCATGGGCCGCGACGACTTGGCCGAGCCGCTCTGGCAGGCGGTGCTCGACCATCGCGGGGTGGCGGCGGGCCGCCGTGCGGGAGCAGACCGCCCGGACACCCGGCCGGGTGTCGGGTTCGTCGCCGTGCCCCCTTGCGGCGGGAGCCCTGTTCGGCGACCCGGCCTACGAACCCCCTTTCGAGGCCCGCGCCACCTCCCGGCTCAACGCCGGGGTGGCGGTGGTGCCCGGCCCGGCCGATCCCCGTCTGGCCTTTCTCGCCGCCCTCCTGCGGGCCCTGGCGCCCCACCTCCAAGGCCCCGGTCACGGTTCGGTTCCCTGGCCTGGCCTCCTCGAAAAGGCGACCCAGATTGTCGACGTCCCCAACTTCCATCCTGCCGATCAGGCTCTCTACGAAGCCTGGGGCGACTGGAAAACCGGCGTGACACCTGGCTGATGGTTCCCCTCGCCAATGTGTCCCGGGCCTCTACGGGCACGGAGGGCTGTTCTTGGCGGGGCTGAGCGCGGCGGCTGCCCACCCCGTTCTGGCGCGCCATGCCTTGGAACCTGCGTGACGACAGCCTGGCCGCAGGGACACAAAGAAAAGGCCGAAAAATGGGTTTGTGGAACGGAGATTTCGGGTAGACTGTCGCCATCACCAAGTTTGGGGGAGTGACCGATGACACATGCCATGGCGCGCGGGGGTGTGGGGTTCGCCAGTGCGGATACCCAGCCCAGGTTCCTGCCCGATACCACGTTTGACAGCACCCATGTCCGGCTCGAGGTGGCGGTCGATCTCGAGCGGCAGAGCCTGGACGGCTGGTGCCGGCACACCGTCCGCTTGCTCGGCGAACAGGTCGAAACGCTGGTCTTCCATGCCGTCGACCTGCAGGTGCACGAGGTTCGGGTAAGGGTGGGGAAGGGAGCTCCCCGGACGGCCCCGTTCACCCTCGGGGCCGGCCGATTGACCGTCTCCCTGGCCCAGCCGCTGCCGGCCGGCACCGAGGCGCTCGTCGCCATCCGCTACGGGTTGCGCCGGCCGGGCCCTGGCCTGCACTTCATCGCCCCCACGCCCGCGTATCCCGACCGGCCGCGGCAAGCCTGGACGCAGGGACAGAGCGACGACGCGCGCTGCTGGTTTCCCTGCCGTGACGTGCCGGCCGAGAAGGCCACCAGCGAGATCATCGCCACCGTGGCGCAGGGCCTGACCGCCATCGCCAACGGGGTGCTGGTCGCGACCACGCACGACGCCAGGCGGCGCACCTCGACCTTCCACTGGAAAATGGAACAGCCCCACTCGATGTATCTCTTCTCGCTCGTCGTCGGCGAGTTCGAGGAATTCCGGGAACCCTACGCCAAGGTGCCGCTCCACTACTACTACCCGCCCGGCCGCCAGGCCGACGCCCGTCGCGGGTTCCGGGCGACCAAGGCGGCGATGGACTTCCTGCTCGCCGAGACCGGGGTGGCCTATCCCTACGCCCGCTACGCGCAGGTCGCGGCCTACGACTTCGGCGGCGGCATGGAGAACACCTCGGCCACCACCCAGACCGACCTGGTGTTGCTCGACGCGCGGGCGGCCCTCGACCTCGACTTCGACAAGCTGGTCGCCCACGAACTCGCCCACCAGTGGTTCGGCGACCTCGTCACCTGCAAGGACTGGACGCACGGCTGGCTCAACGAGAGCTTCGCCACCTACAGCGACGCCCTGTTCCAGAAGTTCGACAAGGGGCTCGACGAATTCCGGCTGGCCTGCTGGCTGATGGCCGAGGCCTATTTCGACGAGTGCCAGACCTATCAGCGGCCCATCGTCACCCGCGTCTGGCGCGAGAGCTTCCAGATGTTCGATCGACACCTCTACCAGAAGGGCGCCTGCGTGCTGCACTGGCTGCGGTCCAGGGTGGGCGACGAAGCGTGGCGCCGCGGCGTCAATGCCTACCTGCGCCGGCATGCCTTCGGAGCGGTCGAGACCGCCGATCTGGTCGCGGCCATGGCC
>CALLCO010000052.1 GCA_937998695.1 Candidatus Ozemibacteraceae bacterium | reverse complement strand
GGGAGAGCCGGCGGTAGCCCCCAGCAGGGCCGACAGTCCCCCTTCCCCACCGGAGGCGTCCCCCTCGGCCGGGACCGGCACCACCCGAGCCAACCCGTCGGTACAGATCAACAGGCGATCACCGGGGGCCAGAACGAGACGCCGATCTTCCAGGGTGGGATACTGGGCCGCCCCCAGGCCAACCGGCCCGACCGGCAAAGCGGTCACCCCGCCCCCTGGCCCCATGTGGAACGCCAGGCTCCGGCCGGCCCCGACGTAGGTCACCATGCCGGTCCCCGGGTCGGCGAGTCCGAGGAAGACCGCCACGTTGGTGAGCCGGCGAACATGGAACCGCACGTGCTGGTCGACGGCCCGCAGGACGGTCGCCGGGGCCGGCTCTTCGCGATCGAGATGCAGCCGCAGAGCCATCTTGCACATGGCCATGACGAGGGCCGAGCTGATGCCCTGGCCTGAGACATCGGCCACCATGAAGGCCAGACGCCCATCGGACAGGCGCAGGTAATCGAACAACTCGCCACCGACATCCGATGCTGGCCGCATCCACCCGCGGGCTTCGAGCGAACCTACCCGCAGGACCCCGGTCGGCAGCAACTGCTCCTGGACGGTGCGGGCCAGGGCCAGCTCCTGCATCTCGGCCATGACCGAGTTCAGCCCTTTCCCGATCTCTTCGAGTTCATCACCCGTGGCGATCTGGACGGGCCGGTCGAGTCGCAACGCGGTCAGGTCTTCGATCCCGGCCGCCAGTTCCCGGATCGGCCCGAGCAGGGCGGCCGCCAGGCGGACACTCAGCAGGAGGGTAAACAGCAGCGAGATCACGGTCAGCAGACGGAACATCCGGCTGATGGTACGGGCCCGTTCGGCAATGGGGCCGAACGGGGTGACCAGCGCCAGGGTGTATTCGGACGTGGTACGGCCAGGCATCGCCGAGAGCAGGCACTCGGCGTTGCCGATCCGTCCACGACGGTGGGCCACCGTTTTGGTCTGACCGACGCGGTCCCGCAGGTGGACGACATCCCGGGCCTCCAGATGCTCGGGGTCGCCTAGGGCGGGCACGCCCCCCTCCTCGTCCCGGGGGAAGGCCAGGACCCGGAACGGGCTGTTCCGCCGGAACACGCCTTGGGTCAGCCGCAGGTGGCGCTCCTGCAGCACCTTCCGGTCATGCAGCACTAGCAGACAGAAGCGGGGCTTCCCGTCTGCAGCGTAGGCGAGATCGACGAAGGCCGCCTTCTGCTCCCCGGCCAGGCTGACCTGCTGCAGGCCGGCGCGATTCTTGATCAGATCGTCGATGGGGCGGTCGAGCAGAACGGAGAACATCGATCCGCCGCGGCGTGGGGGTTCCGCCCCGGACGGCTCCACGGAGGAGGGCGAGCCATGGCGCCCGGAGCCCATTCCCGAGCTCGGAACGGTCAGTTCCGGGCCCATGGAGGCCGAGCCCTGCCGGTCGGGGGCTGGCGGAGCGGGGCTGGGGTCCTCGGGGTCGAGGCCGGGTGGTCCGGTGGTTTCCCCACCCCCGGTCTTGCGCAGAATCTGGATGCCCAGGCTTTGGAGAAGGCCGAACAGATTCTGGGAGACCGAAATGGGGGCGACGGCAGGCTGGTTCTCGGGCAACCGGAAGGCCACCTTCTCGTCACGGTCGAGCAGACAGACCATATCGATCAACCCGTCGCGATGCCACTTCTGGAGGGGGGCCATCACCTCTGCGGGGGACCGGTCCGTGGTGGTCAACCGCTGGGTCAGGTCCCGGTATTCCCGCACCAGGTGGGAAAATGCCGAGGAATAGGACCCATCGATCTTCTCGAGGATGCTCAAGGCGTTCTGCTGGCTCTCGTGAATCAAGGCTTCCTGTCGGGATTCGCGGTAGACGTGGGAGACCCCGAGCAAGGCCCCTAGGCCAGCCAGACCGGCGAGGCCGAAAATACCGATCAGCTGAGTCCGGATCGAGAGGGTCAGGGACACCCCGAAGGCCGTGTGGCACAGGGCGAAGAGAACCGCTTCGACGGCCAGGACCACCAATAGGGCCCGCCAGCTCGCAAACTGCCGGGACGGCGGCGGCATCCGCCGGCAGACCGCCACCCGGAACCCTTCGGGGAGGGTATGGGTACCGAGCAACACTTCCCCGCCCTCTCTCGGGGAGGGGAGAGCGCCCTGGGCGCCGGGGGCGCCCCTCGGATCCACCCGCAGGATGCCGGGCAGGTGCGAGCGCGTCAGGATCGACAGCCAACGGGCGCCCAGGCGGCGACCACGGCCCGTGCCATGCTCCCGGGGCCGGTCCAGGTTGACCCAGGCGAAGCGGTAGCGCGGTCCCGTCAGGACCTGCAGACGTTCCACCGCTTGCCGGACCAGATCCCGGCGCGGCATCCGCGAGGCTTTGATCCAGACCAAGAGAGTCCCTGATTTTCCTTCCTGGAAGCGTACGGGAAACCAACCGCCCAGGCGATCGATGCCCAAAGGCGTCAGGTCGCAGAGGCGGCCGCGATTCCGGGCCAGGCGCAGCAGGCACTCGGCATCGCCAGCGAACGAGTCCCCCACCTGTTTGTCGGCTTTGGTCATCACCGGCAACGACTCGGAGGCCAGGCGGGTCAGGGCGGCCAGGAACCGCTGGGAAACCACTTGCAGGTCGCGGCGAAACCCGGGATGCTCCAGGCGGCGCCCCTGACCATCGAACAGGAAGAGGCTGGTATCAGGCGGCAACCGGTCCAGAATCGGCGCTTGCGGGGTGCGCCAGGCAAAGCTGCGGGCCAGCCGCTCCACCACTTCCTGGTAGTGGCTCTGCGCGGAAGCCAGCTTGCCGAGCCGGGCGGTGAGATCGGCCAGTTCCTCTTCGGCCACCGCCAGGTCACGGCGGGTAGCGGCCACCTCGGAGGCCCCGATCACCCACCACAGGCTGGCGAAGGGCACCCCCAGCAAGAGAGTTCCCAGGACAGCCCACCCCGTCAGGCGCCCTCCCCATCCCGGAGAACGCCCGCCGGGAGAGGGCGCCTTGGCCACGGGGGCCATCAACCCCATGGCATGGCTTCCCTCGCGGCTCGGGCCTGCGCCACCCACCGGTATGCTCTCACTCATTGCCGCCAGTGTACCGTTCCAGACCAATCCATTCAAGGATCATTGCACCACCGCCACCCCAGGGCGGTCGTTTCCGGCCCAGGCAACCGGAGCTCCATACCCGCCGCGACGGTCCGGGGTTCACCACCCGCGACATCCCGATGGGCGGGGGCGGAGAACTTCCCGGGGCTAGGGGGGGGAACGGCAGACGCGACCGATCCCGGAGCACGACGGGGCCGGTCTTGGTGACCGGCCCCGTCGTCAGGGGAAGCGGAGAAGAATCAGCGGGCGGCGTTGGCCTTCAGGGTCTCGACGAGGTTGCGGGCCTTCTGCAGGTTGGCGATGGCCTTGGTGCGGGCCTCCTGGGAGGCGTTGGAATCTTGCGTGATGCGGATGTATTCCTGGTAGGCGGTCTGATACATGGCCATGGCCGTCGCCAGGTCGGCTTTGCCGATGCCGGGGGTCTCTGGCGTTGGCGTGGTGACAGGGGTGCGGGCCGTGGTCGACCTCGTGCCGGCCGAGGTGGCGACGGTCTGGGAGACCATCTGCCCATACTTGGCGACGTAGGTCTGGTGCTGCTTGACGTAGGCCTCCTGGATCTGGTTGAGCTGGTCGAAGCGGGTGCCGAGGTTGGCGACCCCGGCGTTGAGGATCTCGCTGAGCGACTCGGCGGCCCCGGCGGCGCCCTGGACGCGGTTGACCGTGTTGCCGATGCCGAGCAGGGCGTCGAGGTTGCCGTTGAGGATACCGTTGATCTCGTTGCGGATGCCCAGCAGCTCGTTCATCGAGGAGGTGGCGGCCTGGAAGTAGGACTCGGTCTCGAAGGCGATCTGGGCGCACTTCAACACATACTGCCCCTCGACCTTGCCGTATTGATACTCATCTTTGAGCCGGCCCCAGCGGAAAACGTTCATGGGGTCGTCTTTGATCGTCTCCCAGACGCGGGACCAGCCGTTGGCCCCGGCCAGCTTGTCGATGCGGTGGTCGGAGAACGACTTGAGGCGGATTTTGCGACCGGAGGTGCCGAGGGTGACCTCGCGGTCGTCGTCGCCTTCCTTGAGGGTGGCGAAATACTCGAGATCGGGCTTGATGTCTTTGTACAGTTTGCTGACCTTGGGAGAGAGATGGGAATACTCGGTGGCCAGCGTGGTGATCGCCTTGGCGATCTCGAGGAGCTTGGGCACGGCCGCCGCGCTCGCCTTGTTGGTCATGCCCCGATAGGCGGCCACCAGCGTGGAGGCGCTCTGGGCAAACGCCGAGATCGACTTGCGCTCGCGGTACAACGTTTTGACCGCCCCCGCCACGTTGCGGGACGACTGCGACATCTGCTGCCGCTCTTTGACCATCTTGCCGACGGTCGAGAAGAAGCCCGCCTCGGCCACCGAGCCGGCGGCAACGAACCCCGCAAGCACGAAAAGGGGGAGGATCTGGCCGGTGCGCGTCCGTTTCATAGATGGTATCCTCCAGGTCATACTCGAATATTTTTTCAATCCTACTGATGAAACCCGGTTCCGTCAATTTCGGCTCGGGATGCGGGGTTCCGAAGCGAGAAAACGGCCCAAGTCAGGGCCGATTCCAGGGAATAGACGGGTGAGAGAGGGTCAGGTAGTGGAGAATACCATCCCGTGAAAGGTCTGGTAGCCCACCTGTCGGACCGGTTCCACCTTTCCGGTTACCTTCATGCCGATCTTTGGCTGGTCGATCTTCAGGTGACCGGTGATCCGGTTGCCATTCGACAGTTCGACGATACCAAGGGTCAGGGAGGGCACCTCGAAATCGACGGCCAGGTTATGCAGGACGGTGAAGGTCAGCAGTTTGCCGGTCTGGGGCAGCGGTACCGGGTCGAACTCGATGCCCCGGCAGTCCTGGCAGACCCCGCGGTTCGGATACCAGACACGGCCGCAACCGCGGCACTTGTAGCCGAGAATGTGCCGTTCCATCGTCATTTCTCCTTGATGAAGGTCAGGGCGACCACATTGTTGCCGAAGCCGCCGAAGTTGATCGAGAAGCCGACCCGGGCGTTCTTCACCTGGCGTTCGCCGGCCTCGCCGCGCAACTGGGTGACGATCTCATGGGCCTGGCCCACGCCCGTGGCGCCGACGGGATGCCCCTTAGCCTTGAGCCCGCCGCTGGGGTTGATCGGCAGTTTGCCCTTCAGGCTGTTGTACCTTTGCTCGAGAGCGATGTGGCCCTGGCCCTTCGGGAAGAACCCGGCCTCCTCGCTCTCGGCGATCTCGAGAATGGTGAAGGCGTCCTGCAGCTCGGCCACATGCACGTCGGCCGGCTTGCCCCCTCCCATCTTAGATTTGTTTCGCAGCGGGCGAAAGTCAGCCGCAGTGCAGGTATGTGTTGACCAGGCGCATGAGGGCGTCACCATCGCCGAACAGGCGCTCGCTGAGTTGCTTGTCGTCGTACGCTTTGAGGTTGGCGGCGAGACCGTCGAGCATCGCCGCGGGGAAGATCCCTTCGTGTTCGTAGAAGGCCCGGTCTTGCAGGAGGCGCTCGCCGGCCTCGAAGCAGGAGGCGGGCAACTGGGGCAGGTTGAGGTGGGCCTGGTTCTTGCCGACGTTGACGTTGACGTAGAGTTTTTCGGCCAGTTTGAGGGAATCGGGGTTCTCGAGGCCGCGACGGGCGGCGACGGTGATGCCGGCCAGCAGCAGGTAGACGTTGGCCGACCCGTCGGCGCTGCGCAGTTCGACGGTCTGATTGGCCATCGGATCCTGGAAGCGTTCCTGCTCCTGGGGATTGGCCTCGAAGCACATGTTGTCGACGCCGTTCCAGCCGAGCGGCACGCGCACGAGCACCGACCGGTTGCTGTCCCCCCAGCAGACGTTGGTGGGGGCCTCCTGGTGCGGGACCAGCCGCAGGAAGGAGGTGGGCACGATGTTGCCGAAGGCGGTCAGCGACGGAGCCAGCTCGAGCAGCCCGCCGATCATCTTCTTGGCGGTGACGCTGAGGGTGCCGGTCTCGTCGACCATCTGGTTGCGGCCATCCTTGACCAGGCGGGAGTGGATGTGCAGCCCGCTGCCGGCGTGGCCGACGATGATCTTGGGGGCGAAGCTGACTTCCAGACCGTGCTTGTAGGCCACTTCCCGGATCGCCCACTTGGCGATGACCAATTGGTCGGCGGCATCCTGCACGTCCACCGGCAGGAACTCGATCTCGTGCTGGACGTATTCCCAATCGCCCGACACGATGTTCCCCACTTCGGAGTGGCCATATTTGATGCGGCCCCCCATCTCGGAGATCAGCTTCATCGCCTCGACCCGCACCAGTTCCCATTTCGCGAAGGGATGCGACTCGTGATACCCCTTCTGGGGGGTGATGGCGTAGATCTTGTCGAGCTCGGAGGACAGGTAGAATTCGAGCTCGCCGAGGGCCTCCAGCTTCATGCCGGTCTTGGCCTTGAGCGCGTCGTGGGCTTTCTTCAAAATGTTCTCGGGGGCGATGCTGAGCGGTTTGCCGAACTTGTCGAAGAAGGAGCAGAGGACATCGACCGCGGGCACTTCGCAGAAGGGGTTGACGAACGCGGTGCGATAGCGGGGAACGACGTAGAGGTCGCTGGCGCTGGCATCGATGTAGGAAAACAGGCTCGACCCATCGACCCGCTCCCCGACCGCGAGGATCCGGTCGAGATACCGGCGGTCGTTGATGATGAAATTGAGGATCTTCAGCTTGCCGTCTCCGCCCACGTAGCGGAAGTTGAGCATGCGGATGTCGTTCTTCTCGATGAAGGAGATGAGGTCCTTCCGGGTGAACTCGTCGGGCGTCTTGTCAAGGAATCTCACCAGCTTGTTGGGGTTGAGGGCGACCTGGTCGTTCATCGCGGTCCTCCGATGGATGGTGTGCAGGGAATGCCAACCGCCTGCGGTTGAGGGAATGATACCATACCGCTTCCAGAATCGGGTTCGTGCGCCCATTCCTGGCAGAATCGGGGGGCAGAGGCGAGGCAACCATCGGCTACCCGCACCTCGGGGAAGGTCAATTTCCGGAACCAGACCGGTGATGGCGATAAGGGGCCACCGCCGGAGAAGTGACACAAAAGCAATGCCCACGGCAGGCTAGGGCTATCGAATGGAGGGTGGCCGGTTACCGGGCAGTGAGCGGGCCCTCAGCCAGGGCGACCTGGTCGCGGATGCTGCGGAACTCGAGATCGGACCACTGTTCGATCTTGCGGTCGAGCATCCAGCCGTCGGAGGCCAGGTAGACCAGGTCGCCGGCCAGGTCGCGGACGAGCTGCTCGCGGTGATCGGCGACGAACTTGTCGAGTCGGGCCTTGTCGGAACCGTAGACCCAGCGGGCGGCGGTATAGCTCAGGGGCTGGAAATCGATCTCGACATCATACTCGTCGCGCAGCCGGGCCTTGGTCACCTCGAACTGCAACTGCCCCATCGCCCCGAGAATGAAGTCGCGACCGCCGAGGAGGGGCCGGAAGAGCTGCACCGCCCCCTCCTCGGCGAGCTGCTGCAGGCCGAGGTGCAGCTGCTTGGCCCGCCAGGGGTTGCGCAGCACGACCAACCGGAACAGCTCGGGCGCGAAGCTCGGGATGCCGAGGAAGCGCAGTGGCTCGCCTTCGGTCAGGGTATCGCCGATGTTCAGCCGTCCGCGGGTATGGATGCCGATGATGTCGCCGGGCCACGCCTCCTCGACGTTGGTGCGGGTGCGGGCTAAAAAGAGGGTGGCATCTTTGACGATCAGGTCTTTCTGTTCGCGGTGATGGCGCACCTTCATGCCTCGCTCGAACCGGCCCGAGCAGATGCGCACGAACGCGATGCGGTCGCGGTGCCCGGGATCCATGTTGGCCTGGATCTTGAAGACGAACCCGGTAAACGGTGTCTCGTCGGGTTTGACAAGGCGGGTGGCGGTGGCCCGCGGCTGGGGCGGCGGGGCGAGATCGACCACGGCGTCGAGAAGTTCCTGGACGCCAAAGTTGTTGAGGGCGCTGCCGAAAAAGACCGGCGTCTGGCTGCCACGGGCGAAGTGCACCTGCTCGAAGGGGGCGCTGGCCCCTTCGAGGAGTTCAAGATCCTGGCGCAGGGCGTCCGCTTGTTCCCCGAGGGCCTCGTCGAGGCGGGGATCGGCGGGGTCGCCGATGACCTGGACGTCGTCGGGGCGCCGTTCCGTGCCCGGCCGGAACAGCCGCAACTCCCCGTGCCGCCGGTCGAAGACCCCCCGAAAGTCTCGTCCCATGCCGATCGGCCAGGTCATCGGCACGCATTCGATCTGCAGGGTGTTCTCGATGTCCTGCAGCACGGCGAGCGGGGCGAGGCCCATCCGGTCGAGCTTGTTGATGAAGGTGATGACCGGGATGTTGCGCAGGCGGCAGACTTCCATCAGCTTGCGGGTGCGCTGCTCGACGCCCTTGGCACTGTCGATGACCATCAGGGCCGAGTCGACGGCCGTCAGCACGCGGTAGGTGTCTTCCGAAAAGTCGGCGTGGCCCGGTGTGTCGAGCAGGTTGAGATCGGTGTCGCGGAAACAGAAGTTCATCACCGAGCTGGTCACCGAGATGCCCCGTTCGCGCTCGATGGCCATCCAGTCGGAGGTGGCGTGACGGGCGGAATGCCGGGCCTTGATCGAGCCGGCCAGCTGAATGGCCCCGCCGAACAGCAGCATCTTCTCGGTCAGGGTGGTCTTGCCGGCATCGGGATGGCTGATGATGGCGAAGGTGCGGCGGCGGGCGATCTCTTCGGCGTGGCGTCGGTTGCTCATAGGGTGATGGATCGACAGGAGGCAGAGGCCGCGAAGGGCCAGGAGGGCAAAGGATACCACCACTCCCGCGGAAATGGAAGATGGTACTTGCGGGATCCCGTAAGGGAAAATCCGCGCCCCCCGACCTCGCCCGGGTGGGGTCGGGGGGCGCGGCAAGGCCGGTTGGTGGGGCGCCAGGCGCTCCGCGGCTCAGTTGGGCTTGCTCTTGAGGCCGCCCTTCCAGAGGTAGGAGGTCCGGAAGGTGGGTTCGTCGGCCACCACCGCCGGATTGCCCTGGGGGTCGCCCTTCAGGAAGTAGACGAATTCCAACTGGGCATCGGGCTTCCCGAATTCCTTGGCGTAGGTTTCGACGATGGAGTCGGACCGCAGGATCGGCCGGCCCATGTATTCTCGCATGGGGATGGTCAACCCCTTTTTGCCGTGGGCGGGAGCGTAGCTCTTGCATACGAACTCGGTGCACACGAGGTCGCTCTCGGTGGCGAAATCGAACTGGAAATCATATTCCGCACCATAGTACGAGAAGGCCAGGTCGATGGCTTTGGCAATGTCGAGCAGGGGCAGGCGCGGCCGCAGGACGGCGCAGTAATCGGCATGGTTGGCGTGCTCCATCGAACTGAGGATGACGCCCTCGCTGACCGCCTCGATGACCACCTGCGGATTGCCGTCGAAGGGGTTGGGGGAGGTCCAGGCCTTGAAGGGCTCGGGATACTTCTTGGCCAGGTATTCCACGAAGCCGGCGGCGCCTTTTTTCTGGAAGAAGGCCCGCACCGCGGGGTCGGCGTCGAAGCGGCGCCGGACCTGGTCGGGGGTGCCCAGATAGATCTCGGCGTGGGGCCAGAACCCGGGCAGGAAGATGTTCGACAGGAACCACTCCTGCCGCTCGAGGATGATGTCGCCTGGCAGCAGGCGTTTTTGCATGTCGTGCAGCTGGGCGGGGCTGATGCACCGGGTCTGGCGCCGTTTGACCCGGGTGTCGCCAATCCAGGTGAAGAGCGACTTCTGCACCGGGAACAGGAAATCCCGGACGGCGTGCTCGATCTTGCCGAAGACGTAGCGATACCAGGAGGATTCCTTGGCAACCGTGGTCAGCAGCTTGTCTTGCAACGCCCGGTAGGCATCGTAGTAGGCCTTGAGCCGCCCATCGACGTCAATGCGGGGCTTCACCCCGTCGAGACCGCCGGTATAGAAGCGGTCGAGGTCTTCCTGGTGCGACAGGTGGAAGCGGTAGAGCCGGGACAGGTTGGTCGGGCTGACGGCGGCCAGCGAGATGCGTTCGAACGACCGTTCCGGAATCTTGACCTGGGGCTGGGCTTCGTTGAGGAGGGTCTCCAGTTTGCGGCGGCTCTGCGTGAACTCGACCAACCGCGAGACAACGGCCAGACGGCAGAGGTTGGCATCGACGCCGAGCAGATACCCCTCGAAGCCGGCCCGCAGGGCGCCCGAGGTCGGGTCCTTCCATCCGGCCCGGTATTTCTCGGTCAGTTCGGCCATGACGCTCAGGTTGTAGAGGAACGAGTACCAGGCCTTGTAGACGGATTTCAGCTGCCGGGCATTGCTGAGTTGTTCGCCCGGCGCGACCCGGTCGAACGGCGACCCCTTCCGGAACAGGGCCTCGGCCAGTTTTTCCAGGCGGGCGGCGCTCTTCAGGAACCGCGCATAATCGCGTTTGACATGGGTCAGAAAGGCCGCCTGGTCAGAGGCCGCCAGGGCCAACACCGGGTTGACGTCCACGTCCCGCTCCAGGACGGTGCCCGATGCGGCGGGCGGAGGGGCTGCCTCGGCCGCGGTCAGGCCGACCCCGGCCCACACCACCACGAGCACGGGCAGGATGGCCCACCGGATGGTTCCAGGTCGTTCCAGGTGTCGGATCACACGAGATCCTCCCTCACAAGGTGATGGACGGGCCGTCAGTCGGCCCGTCGGGCGATCAGCACCAACCGGTGCGCGTCGTGATCGACCGGTCCGCCGGCATAGCCGCTGCAGACCCGGTCGAGGGTCAGCCCGGCTTCGCGCAGCCAATAGTCAAGTTCGGTAAGATTGTACAAACGCAGGAAAAATCGCATGTCGCGCCGCCGGCCATCGCGGATCGTGGTGCGCTGGGTCTTGACCCGCCCGCTGCGTTGGTCGAAACTGGTGCGGTCGATCATCAGATCGTTCCCCCGCTCGGTGACGAGAGTCGGCACGAAGCGCTTCAGGAAGGTGTCACGGTTCAGCACGTCGAACAGGAACAGCCCTCCCGGGGCCAGCACGCGCCGGATGCGGCGCAGGACGAGCAGGTTGTCCTCGTCGTGGAAATAGCCGAAGGCGGTGAAGGTCAGCATCACCCGGTCGAACGGTTCGGAAAAGGGCAGGTCGCGCATGTCACCCTGCCGGTAGTCGACGGTGAGGCCGTGGGCCTGGGCGTCGCGCCGGGCGATCTCGAGGAAGCCAGCGCTGCGGTCGACGCCGGTCATCCGGTAGCCGCGGCGGGCCAGCAGGTTGGTCAACCGCCCGTGCCCACAGGCCACGTCGAGCACCCGGTGGTCGGGCTGCAGGGCCAGGGCCTGCTCGATGAAATCGGCCTCGCGGCGGGTGCGCTCTTCGGGCAGCGTGGGTTCGTAGAAATAGAGATAGTCGTCGGCGGCGAAGACCGCGTCGAAATCGAACTCGATGGCCGGGCCGCCCGGGGCGGCCGGCGACACGGAGGTGGGGGCCATCGGCACGGCTCCGGGAGAGGTCATCAGCGCCCTCCTGCTCTTGCTCCCGCCCCGGCCACGCTGCCTGTCGGAGCGGCGTCCGTTTCGAGGGCGCGGGCCTTCACCCGGAATCCGGTCAGGGATAGGCGGTAGTGGTGCCACAACCGACTGCGGTTGGCGCTGCGCAGGTCCTCGGCCCGCGAGGCCCAGGAGCCGCCCCGCGTCACGTAGGCGGGGTGCTCGTCGACGGCGGGCGGGTCGAGGGGACTGCCGGGATAGTTGTCGAACAGGTCGGCGCACCATTCGGAGACGTTGCCCGCCATGTCGTACAGCCCCCACGCGTTGGGCAGGCGGGTGGCGACGGGATGGGTGGTTCCCTCGGCGTTGTCGCGGTTCCAGGCGAAGCGCGGGTCGGGGGCTTCCCCCCAATACCAGGGCGAGGTCGACCCGGCCCGGCAGGCGTATTCCCACTCGGCTTCGGTGGGCAGGGCGTAGCGGTCGGTGCCTTCCATCTCGTTCAGCTTGCGGATGAACTGCACGACTTCGAGCCAGGCGACCTTCTCGACCGGGCGGGTGGGATCCTGGAAGAGGGAGTTGTTGTAGCCCATGACCGCTTCCCACTGGGACTGGGTGACCTCGGTGGTGCCGAGGTAGAACCCCTGCGGAATGGTCACTTCATGCACGGGCTGCTCGTCCGGATGGGCCAAATCGTCCTGCGAACCCATGAGGAAGGACCCCGGCCGGACATAGATGAACTCCATGCCGACCCGGTTGGTGAACCGGTCTTCCAGTTCACGCCGATACTCGCCGAAGAGCCGGGCCTCATCACGCGCCAGGGCCAGCCCGGGGACAGACCCCGCCAGCACTCCGGCGACCACCATCGCCAGGACAAGGTTGGTCCACCGCATGCCACATTCCTTTCATGCCAGGGTGCCTCTCAGAGGAGAAACCCTTCCACAGGGTAGCGCAAAGCCCTTTCCCCGGCAAGCCCACCCTCATCGGCGGGGCTTCTTCGGCACGCACGGGCGGGGGCCGGGCGGGTCGTCGGTCTTGCCGGCGCGCAGGCAGCGGATCGTGCGGTCGAGCTGGCTGCGCACGATGGAATCGCGTTCCCGGGCCAGGCGGCGGCGCAGGTCGGGCACCACCGACGGGTCGCCGAGCCGCTCGAGGGCGTGCAGCGCCATCATGGGCACGAGGCGGGCGGGGTCGTCGAGGAGGGAGAGCAACCGACGCGTGAGCGGGGCTTCCCCCGCCTGCACCCGTGACAGGTGCGTCACGGCGGCGGCCTTGACCTGGGCCGGGGTGCCGGGGCGCAGGAAGGGCGCGAGAGCCCGGGGCCGGCCGTCGATCTCGGCCAGGGCATCGACCGCGGCCACCCGCAGCGTTTCGTTCCAGGAGTCGGTGCGCAGGGCCTGGTCGATGGCCGGGCGGGTGGCGGGATCGTGCGTTTTGGCCAGGGCCCGCAGGGCATCGCCCGCCACGAACACGCTGGGATCGTGCTGGAAGAGACGGAGGAACTCTCCGGCCAGATCGGGGCGGCGCAGGGGCGCGAGGGCGTTGACCACCGCGCGCCGCACCTTGGGATGCCGGTCGCTCAGCCTGTCGCGGAGGGCGGCGACGGCGGCGGGCAGGGCCATCTTCCCGAGGGCGGTGGCCAGGCGGGCGCGGCCCCACCAGAACGTCTCGCGGTCGTAGCGCGCGCGCAGCAGGGCCACGGCCGTGGCGGTGCCCCGGGCGGCCACCGCCTCGATCGCCTCGACCCGCACCAGGCTATTGGGATCGTCGAGCTGGGCATCCCAGAGGGCGGGGGGTTTGATCACCTCAAGCCGCTTGAGCAGCAGCTCGCTCTCGGGGTCGACGACGAACGCCAGGGGGGGGTGGGGCAGCGGAATGGTGAAGGCCTGTTCCGCCTCGGTCAGCTCGAGCCGCTCGAGCCGGCGGCCCCGCGGCAGGTCGAAGGCCACCGTCAGGGGCAGCTTGAACAGGGCTTTCCCGTCGTCGAGGGCCTGCTTCTGGATGACGCGTACGGTGGCCCACTTCTTCCGGGCGTCCCAGGCGTAGACGATCTTGAACTCGGGGTGACCGGCGCGGTAGATCCAGTCCTCGAAGGCCGCCTCGAGGTTGATGCCGGTGGCGGCGGCCA
>CALLCO010000051.1 GCA_937998695.1 Candidatus Ozemibacteraceae bacterium | reverse complement strand
AGGAACAACTGCTGCGATTTGACCGCCTTGACCGGCCCCCCCCGGATCTTGGCATCGATCTCCTGCAGGTGCTCGGTCAGGTTGTTCAGACTGGTCGGGGCGAGCGGCCGGTTCGAGACGAAGTAGCGGGTCTCCTCGTCGTTGTTGAACAGGATGACCACGCCCAGCTCGTGCGGGATGAGCTGAGCCAGGTATTCGAACGACAGCCCGATCAGGCCCTCCAGGGTCTGTACCGCCGAGAACCGCTTGGCCAGGGTGTTGAGCTTTTCCATCTCGCGGATCCGCTCTTCCCGTTCGCGCACCAGCTTGAAATGTTCGATGGCCATGGCGGCCAGGTTGGCGTGAACGGTGGCATCCTCGAGGTCGTTGACGCTGAACGCCCTCTTCTGGCGCAGGTTGGCGACCACCAGCAGGCCGACCATCTGGGTGGCGGTCTGCAGGGGCAGGATGACCGCCGCCTGGAAAGGCACCTCGGCGAACAACGGGTCCTCGAGCTGGCGCGTGAACATCAGCCGTTGCCGGCTGGTGAAGGCGTTGCGCAGCAGCAGCCCTTCGCCGGAAGTCTCCTCGTCCGGCGGGCGCTCCGCCGCGGCGGGGCAGGGCGAGAACCCGTACTCGCTGGTCGATGACAGGCCGGTCCGCCGTTCCGGGCAACGGATGCGGGTGGGCCGGCGCCGCGCCTTGCCGGCGGTCGCCGTCAGGATCAGCTCGAACGTCTCGGTCTGCAGGAGCATCAGGTAGGCTTCGTCGGCATGGATGCCCTCGCGTACCGAGGCGGCGATCTTCTTCAGCAGGTCGGGCAGCTCCATGCCCGACGACAGGGCCATCGACAGGTCGGACAACCGCGCCAGGCGTTCGAACGTCTGCCGGGTGTGCGGCTGGACGCCGTTGCCGTTGCCGTCGCTGGTGCCGTGGCTGTTTCCGGGGCCGGGCCGTTCGGCGGCGGGGTGGGGGGAAGGGGAGGACCGACGGCGCTCAGGCATGCTCCACCTCCGCGCGCTCGTACCGCATCACCCGGTTGCGCCCGCCTTCCTTGGCCTGGTAGAGGGCGAGGTCGGCCGCCTGGATCAGGTCGGACGTTTGCCGGCAGGCGGTGACGGCGGTGCAGGCCACGCCGATCGACAGGGTGATCGGCAGGCTGCCGACGTCGGCCTGCAGGGGGGTTCCCTCGACCGTGCGCCGGATGCGCTCGGCGAACAGCGCGGCGCCGTCGAGCCCGGTTTCCGGCAGCAGCACGGCGAACTCCTCCCCGCCGTAGCGGGCCACGGTGTCGATCTTCTCGCGCACCGACTTCTCGAACAGCCGGCCGCAATGCACCAGCACCTTGTCGCCGAGCAGGTGGCCCCAGGTGTCATTGAACTTCTTGAAGAAGTCGATATCGATGATCATCAGCGACAGGGGCTTACCGTAGCGGCGGGCCCGCAGGAACTCCTGCGCCAGCGTCTCCTGGAAGTATCGGTGGTTGAACAGCCCGGTCAACGGGTCGGTGAAGGCCAGCTTCTCGGTGCGCCGGTGGATCAGGGCGTTCTTGATGCTGGTGATGAAGATGCCCGTGAACTGCGAGGTGGTGCTGAGGTCGCGGCTGCTGAAGGCCGGGCCCTCGCTGCGCGTCAGGTGGATCAGCCCGACCACCCGCTCGCCCAAAATGAACGGCAGGTGCAGCACGTGCCGGAACCGGCCGCGGCCTCCCGCCCCGCCGTTCCCCTTGTCCTGCGGGTGGAAGACCTCCATCCTCACGGCGGCGGGGTCGGCCAGCGGCGGGTCGGCCGGATACTCGCCGAAGATCTCCAGGATGTTGCGCCGCAGGGCCCGCTGGAAGCCCAGGCCGATCGGCCGCGAGGGCTGGACGATCAGGCGGTGCGTCTTCTCGAGGTCGTCGAACATCAGGATCGAGATGGTGGTGAACGAGATCAGCCGCCGGAACTGGTCGAACGCCTTGCGCAGCACCACGGTCGGATCGAGGGTGGAAGCCAGTTCCTGGCTGATGCCCAGGAAGATGCTGCTCTGCAGGTTGTTGTCGAGCAGGGTCGCCTGGTCGGCCCGGATGCGCTCGAGCATGGCCTCCCGCTCGAGGGCGACGGCCAGCTGTTTCGAGACCAGGTGCAGGAACCGGTACCGCTGCACCGCCGGCTCGCTGTCGAGGGTGGGGCGGTCGCTGCTGACCAGCAGGGCGTGGATGCGCTCCCCCGGCAGGGGCAGTGGGATGACGAACATGTCCTTCTGCCGGGCGCCTTCCTTGTAGGGCAGGGCAACCGGCGGGGCGAGGTGGGGGGCGTCCCAGGCGTCGGGGCCGGGCGCCGCTGCCAGATCGCGGCGCAGACGCCGGCGCACCAGGTCGAGCATCGCCTCGAGCCGGGGCTTGCTGACCGCCACGCCGGCGAGCAGCTCGAAGTCATCGGGGTCGCCGGGGGCGGGGGCATCCTTGTCCGACAACCGCCCGGCGGCACCCATGGCCGGAAAGGCGGGCCCGGCGCCGGCCTCCAGCCGCCCATCTGCGGGTTGGCCGCGGGGGTTCGCCTCGCCGAACCGGATCAGCGCCGCCCGCTCCAGGTCGAGGTGCCGGGCCAGGGCGGTCAGGAACCGGCGCAGGGCGGTGGGGAAGGGAGCCCCCGAGAACAGCAGGCGCGACAGTTCATACAGAGTCTCGACCTCGTCCTTGCGTGCTTCGAGCTGGGCGAGCAGTCGCCCCTTCTCGACCAGGGCCGCCAGATGCGGCACGATGGTGCTGAGCATCTCGAGGTCGTCGCGGGTGAAGCTGGCTTCGCCGCGTCGCCGGTTCAGGTTGAGCACGCCGATTGTGCGGCGGTGCAACTGCAACGGCACCGACAGGAACGACCCGCCGGCCGCCCGGCGCCGCAGGGGCAGGCTGGGGTCGGCCCGGTGCAGATCGTCGACGAACAGAGGCTTCCCCGTTTGCAGCACCCGGCCGGCCACCCCTTCGTCCACCGGCAGCGGGGCCGGCCGCCCGCGCCCCCGGGCGGGCGCGCCCGTGCTCCGCTTCGCGCGGGCGCCCGCTCGGGCGCCCGCGCTGCGGGTGGTCCGGGCGGGGTGTCCGGACGAGAACCAGGGCAGCAGGCGATGCGCCTGGGCGTCGTGGATCAGGATCGAGCCGGAATGGGCCCGGGTCAGGTCGAGCACCCGCGCCAGCAGGAAGCGCAGCAGGGTGTCGAACGAGGCGGTGCCGGCGGTCTGGCGGGCCAGGCCGGCATGGAAGGCCAGCAGGCGGCGAAGGGTGGTCTGGTGCATGTCAGGAAGGTCCTCGGTAGGTCAGGGCGACGACGGTCAGGTCGTCATGGGGAGGCTGGGACGCCCGCCAGGCTTCGATCGTGGTGAAGATGGTCTCGACCAGAAGGGGGGCGGCCAGCCCGCCGTGCCGGGCGAACAGCTCGCCGGTGCGGTCGAGGCCGAACATCTCTCCGGCCGGCGATTTCTCTTCGTACAACCCGTCCGTGAACATCAGGAAGGAATCGCCCGGCACCATCCGGAAGCGGGTGGCCTGGCAGGCCAGCCCGGACATCAGGCCGAGCGGCACGCCCTTCCCGGCCGCGATCTGGGTGATCTTCCCCTGCAGGCGGGCCATCAGCGGGCCGTGGCCGGCCGAGGCCATCTCGGCCTCGCCGGTGCGGGGGTCGATGGCCACCACCTGCATCGTGACGAAACGGTCCTCGACCTCGCGGGCCAGCCGGTCGTTGACCGCGGCCAGAATGCCCACGGGATCGGACGACTCGTTGGCCGCCGACCGCAGCAGGATGCGGGTCGTCGCCATCAACAGGGCCGCCGGCATGCCCTTCCCCGAGACGTCGCCGATGGCGGCCAGCCAGCGGCCATCATCGAGACGCAGGCCGTCGTAGAGGTCGCCGCCGATCTGGATGGCCGGCTCGCTCCGGCCCGCCATCTCGAGGGCGGTTCCGATCTCGGGGAACGAGGTGGGCAGCAGCCGCACCTGCACCTCGCGGGCCATGGCCAGCTGCATCTGCAGGCGCTGGTCCTCTTGTTCCTTGCGGCGGCGTTCCTCCTCGCGGGCCATCGTCTCGAGGGCGGCGACCACCAGGTGGGCGATCGCCTCGAGGAGGTGCTGGTCCTGCTCGGTGAAGGTCAGGCCGCTCACCTTGTTGTTGACGTTGATGACGCCCAGGACGGTCTTTTCCCCTTGCGGGTCGTGGCCGATGAGCGGTACCGACAGCAATGACCGGTTGAAATACCGTTCTAGGGAACGTTTCTGGAAACGCTCGTCCTCCTCAATGTTGTCGAGGCGCAGCGAAGCGCCGGTGCGCACCACCCGGCCCGAGATCTCGTCACCGATCGGGATGCGGGTCGACTCCTTGACCCCCTCGGGCAGTCCGTGGCAATGTCGGATGACCAGGTGCTGGCGGTCGGGGGTCAAGGTCAGGAAGGAGATGCGCGTCACCTTGAGCAGGCGCCGGATGATCTCGATCATCTCGGAAAAGAGCGCATCGGCGTCGGACAGTTTGCCCATCAGCCCTTCGAGAGCCCGGATGGTCTCGAGTTTCTCGAGATAGTTCAAGGCGACCAGCAGGGCCGCCCCGGCCCCGTTGACCAACTGGGTCAGCAGGTATTTGCTATCGTCCGTGATGGGGTGGTTGTCCGGGCTCCGAAAGAGGACGATGCCGCCCAGCAGACGCTTCTGGGGGATGCTGAAGGGGTCGGCCAGCAGGGCCCCTTGCTGCGGATTGGTCGTCAACGGGAAGACCATGCGGACGAACGGATTCTCCGCGGGGGTGGGTTCGCTCGCCACGCCGTCCCACAGCGGCTTCTGGACCTCCGGATCGGCCATCCAGGCGGCCAGGTCGAACCCGGCGGGCGGCTGGCCGAAGACCTGGAAGACTTCCAGGGTGTTCGTGTCGGGCGAGGTCAGCAGCACCGCTCCCGCCTTCTGTCCGAACAGGAAATCGAGGTCGCTGGCCAGCTTGCCGACGATCTCCGTCAGGTTGACCGACGACAACAGCACGCTCAGCGTCATGTTCATCTTGCGCTGGATGTCCCGCTTCATCTCGGCCTGCCGGAGGTGATACGCCTGGGCGAACCAGAATCCCAGGTGGTTGGCCAGCATCGCCAGCAGGCGGGAAGTCACCACCAGGTCGGTTCCCTGGGCGGTGCAGTGCCCGAGATAGCCATAGGTCTCGGCGCCGACCTGGCAGGGTACCTCACCGGCGTGGACGAAGTCGGGGACCGGGCGTCCGGGCGGGGGGGAGGAGGAACCGGGATGGTCCGCCTCCGCGGCCAGTGGAGAGGAGGGGCTTGCCGAGAACGACGGCAACGGCGGGGGTGGGGCCAGCGCGGCGCGGCCGATCCGTTTGACCACCATCGCCGCCTCTTCGAATCGGCCGAACGGCCCCGTTTCCAGGAAGAAGATATCCTCGATCTGTTCGCGCAGGCCTGAGGGCAGCGGTTCTTCGGGATCGACCGAAGCCACCACCACCACCTGGGTCAGACGGTCGGAAAACCGCCGCACGGCGAAGGCATGGTCGAGGCCGAGGTGGTTCAGCAGGCCGGTCAGGATCTCCACCAGCAGGTCCGCTTCCTGGGCGAGCTGCTGGGACAGGCTGAGGATCCCGCCGTCCGGCCCGCCGGCCGCCGGATTGCTCTGGCAGAGCAGGCGCATGGTGTCGTGCAGGAAGGCCAGGTGCCGGTCGGCGTCGGCCGCCGTGGTGGTGGGCCGGTGGGCCAGCAGAGCTTCGGACCGGTGCAGCAACAGTCGGGCCAGGTGGTCGAGGAACAGCCCGTATTCCACCTCTTCCGCCCGCGACAGGCGGCGGGTGACCAGGATCAGCTCCCCCCGCCGGATCCGGCCCAGGTGCAGCGGGGCGATCAGGATCGTGACCGGGTTCCCCTCGTGATGGGCGGGAAGGTGGAAGGCGTCATCGCCTGGGGTTTCCCAGGATGCGCTCAGGTCGAGCAGTCCCCGCATCGCTGGTTCGGTCAGGGGTTCGCAAAAGGCGAAGCGGGGGCCTTCGCCGCTCTTTGGGCCGGCGTTCAGGAGGCGGACCGCGCCGGCCACGAACCCGGGGACGGCAGGCAGAGAGCCGCCCAGCAAAGGGTCCCAGGCCTGTCCGGATGGGATCCGGGTGGCCCGGGTCAGGAGATCGAGGAACACCGTCTTCACCCGCCGGTTGCCCCCTGCACGCGATGGCTCGCCCTTCCGGGGGGAACCAAGAAACAGGAGAGGCCCTCTGGCCCCACCCTCAGGGTGAGTGAATTATAGTAGATCTCCTTGGGGGAAGCAACGACCGGGTGTCTTGCAACGGACCTGGAAACTCTGATTGCGTGTCCGGAAAAATCGGGTATCATGGGCGGGTCCGGTTGCCATTCCCCATCCGCGGAGGGTACCCATGTCCCGTTGCCCTGTGGCTGTGTTCGGCGTGTTGGTCCTGGCCCTCGGGTTCTGCATCCCGGCGTTCGGAACCGATCCCCTGACCCTCGAAGGCCCCGCCTTTGCCCTGACCGGCCTGAAGGGGGAGATCACCGTCGGTGGCCTCCCTGAAGAACCGGCGACGGTTTCCTACCAGATCTTGGTCAACGGCCGGCCTGTCGCCTCCGGGGAGAAGCTGAGCAGCGATCTGAAGTCCCTGTCGGTGCCGTTCGCGACCAGCGGCCCGGCGGCGGTCAAGCTCATCGCCGGGGATCGGGAAGGGGCGACCACGATCCGGGTCATCTCGGGGTGGCTGTCGATCCTTCCTCCGCTGATCGCCATCGTGTTGGCCCTGCTCACCCGCGAGGTGCTGGTGTCGCTTCTGATCGGCGGCTGGATCGGCGCCACCATCGTCTACGACTTCAGCCCGCTGACCGGTTTCCTGCGGGCCCTCGACAAATACCTGCTCGAAGGCATGGCCGACCCGGGGCACGCCTCGATCATCATCTTCAGCGTCTCGCTGGGCGGCATGATCGGCATCGTCAACCGCACCGGCGGCATGCAGGGGATCGTCGACCTGATCTCCCGCATGGTGGTCGGGCCCAAGACCGCCCAGCTCGCCGCCTGGATCATGGGCGTCGCGATCTTCTTCGACGATTACGCCAACACCCTGATCGTCGGCAACTCGATGCGTCCGATCACCGACGCCAACCGCGTCTCCCGCGAGAAGCTCAGCTACATCGTCGACTCGACCTCGGCCCCGGTGGCCGGGGTGGCCCTGCTGTCGACCTGGGTCGGGTACGAGATCGGGCTGATCCGGCAGGCGTTCGTCGATCTGTCGATTCCCGAGACCAACTTCTACGCGGTCTTCATCCAGACCATTCCGTTCCGGTTCTACTGCCTGTTGAGCCTGTTTTTCGGGTTCATGATCTGTCTCACCCGCAAGGAATTTGGCCCCATGCACGCGGCCGAGGTGCGGGCCCGCCTTCAGGGAAAACCGCTGGCCGACGGGGCCAACCCCATCTCCACGCCCGAGGCGGCCATGCCCGTGCTGCCCGAGGAGATGCCCAAACGCTGGTACAACGCGGCGATCCCCATTCTGGCCGTCATCTTCGGCACCCTGGCCGGGCTCGTCTTCCACGGGGGCGGCTTCGCCCCCCATCACGATCTCAAGGCGGCCACCCGCCACGCCTCCGCCGCGAACGCCCTGGCCATCAAGGTCGACCACGTGCTGCCGGACATGGGGCTGATTGTAGCCGGCACGGCCGCCGATCCCATCGCCAAGTTCCGGTACCTGCCCGCCACCACGCTGGACGGCGAAGCCGGCGAGGCCACGGTCAAGGCGTTCGAGGGGCTGGCCAAGGGCGACCACCTCTATGTCGAACCTGTTCCCACGACGCTGACCAACAGTGAGATCATCCGGGCGGCCTTCGGCGATGCCAACTCCCAGTCCGTCCTGATCTGGGTTTCGATCGCCGGGTCGATCATCGCCCTCCTGCTCGGCGTGGCCCAGGGACTGGTTCCCCTCGAGAAGGGCATCCAGGCCTGGGTTGACGGGGCCCGCACCATGGTGCTGGCCATGTGCGTCCTGATGCTGGCCTGGTCGATCAACGGCGTCTGCAAGGATCTGCGCACCGCCGATGTCATCGTCGCCAACGTCCAGGGCATCCTGCAGCCCTGGCTGGTGCCGGCCATCACCTTCATCATCGCCTGCCTGATCTCGTTCGCCACCGGAACCAGCTGGGGAACGATGGCCATCCTGCTGCCGATCTCCATCCCTCTGTCGTACAACCTGAACCTGGCCTACTATCAGGAACACCTCGCCAACCAGCCTGGCGTGCCGCCGATGATGGAGTACATCAAGCAGATGTTGCTCGTGTCGATCGGCGCGGTCCTCGAAGGCAGCATCTTCGGCGACCACTGCAGCCCCATCTCCGACACGACGATCATGTCGTCGATGGCATCGGGCTCCGATCACATCGACCATGTCCGGACCCAGATGCCCTATGCCCTCGCGGTGGCGGTCTGTTCGATCGTGCTCTGCTACATCCCCGCCGGCCTGGGGTATTCCCCCTGGGTCTGCCTGCCCCTGTCGATGGTGGTGCTCGTGGTGGCCCTCGAAATCCTGGGCTCGGATGTTCCCGACATCCCCGCTGGGGCGGGGGCCCCAAGTCCTCAGGCCTGACCGGCGGGCCGGCCGGCCGCTCGGCGACCGGGCGGTGCGGGGTACCCCGAAAAAATCCCGGCGTGGTCGTTGAATTCAGGCGCAAAACGTGGTATGGTGACAAAACCACATCGAGATCGAAAGGGAATTTGTCATGGGCAATACCAGATCGGCTGACAAGAACGCGCGGAAGGCGGAGCGTCGCCACGTGGCCCGGGTCCGGGTGAAATCGGAGCTGAAAACCCTCCGCAAGAAGACCCTGAAGGCCATCGAGGCCAAGAAACCCGCCGCCGAGGTGGCGACTACCCTGCAGGAGGCCATCAGCAAGTTCGACAAGGCGGCCTCCAACAAGTACATCCACCACCGCACCGCGGCGCGCAAGATCAGCCGCATGATGCGCGCCGCCCACAAGGCGCAGGCCACCAAGTAACCCTTTCCCGACGACATTGGGCGTGGCCCCTCCGTTCGGTCGGAGGGGCCGTGTTGCCGTTCTCCGCGTTGCCGCCGATGCGCCCGGTCCAGTCCTGGGCCTGGGCAAAGCCCCTCTCTCCCTGCCGACCTGTCCGAACGTGTCGAAGAAGGTCGCGCGCGGTCATCCCTGTTCCGGGGGCGGCTCCCAGGGGAGAGGGACGCAGTGGCCTGTCCCAGTCGATTCGGACCGACAGGATCCAGAGTTCCCTTCCGCCGTCGAGGCTCCACACCTCAACCGGAAGTTCACTCGTGAAAGGGGAAGGGGAGGAGGCAGGCGGGCGGGAGGGCCCTCAGGCGGCGACCGGTCGCCCCCGCAGGGCGGGTGGGGCAATGATTTCGAGCAGGCACTCCTGCAGAAACAACACTTCGTTGACCGGGGTCATCTTGAAGGCGGCATCCATCTCGAGGAGGCGCGGCCAGAGGTCGACCAGCTCGCGGCGCGTGTAGTTGAGCGCCTGGGCCAGGTGGCGGGCCTTGCGGGGATTGGGCAGAACGGCCCCACCCAGCAACGGCGGCCAGGTGGCGACCACCTGCTGGATCTGATCGATGAGCGCCTTGCGTTCCTGGTTCGACTTGTAATCAGAACGCCCGTGCAGGCGCAGGATGCCCCGCAACCGGTCGGTGACGGGCGTGACGAGGTCGGGCCGGTCGGCGGCCAGATCGTGCAGCAACCGGAACTCCCGCAGGGCGCTGACGATGGGGAACCAGATGCGCAGCGCGGCCTGCCCCTGGTGCAGGAGGTTCTCGGCGATGCGCAGGGCCCGTGGGGCGTCGCGCAGGCCGACCGCGTCGACCAGGTCGAAGACCGAGTCCTGGCGCAGGTAGCCGACCGCGGTCTCGACCAGGGCCGGGGTGATGGTGCCCCCCTTGCCGACCTGCAGGGCCAGCTTGCCCAGTTCCTGGACGATCAGTCGCAGGTCGTGGCCGGTCTTGTCGAGCAGCTCCTCGGCGGCGTCGGTGGGGATGACCGCTCCGGCCTCGCGCGCCTCCTTCTGGATCCAGGGGACCATCTGGTTCTCGAAGGGGGCCCAGAAGTCGATGCGCTCGCACCGTGGCCCCAGTCGCCGCACCAGCTCGGCGGCCAGCCCCGCCTCCCCCGCGAAGAAGATGAGAAAGGTCCGGTCGAGGGCGGTGGTGGCGGCCAGGCGGTCGAGGAAGGCGGCCCGCGGGGCGGCGGGCAGGGCGTCGGTGTTCATCACCAGGAAGACCCGCGGGCTCTCGTTGAAGGTGAAGCTGCCCAGGCCCGAGAACAGGTCCGCCTCGCCGCTCACGCCCAAGTCGAGGCGGTGGACGTTCTCGGCGACATCCTCGGGCGCGACCAGGGCGTTCACCAGCCGTTCGAACGTGCGTTCCTTGAGGAACTCCTCGTTGCCGGCGAACAGGTAGAACGGTTTGTCGAGGGCGCGGGCCTTGATGGCGGCCTCGAGGCTGGCGACGTCCATCGGTCCCGCGCCCCCGACCCGCTCAGAGGCCCTTGGCCAGGAACGCCTGGTAGGCCCGGATGGTGTAGTGGTAGTCGACCTTGGCCAGGATCTCGAAGGGCGAGTGCAGGCTGAGCACCGGCAGCGCCACGTCGAGGACGTGCATGTTCAGCTGGGCCAGAAACTTGGCGACGGTGCCGCCGCCGCCTTCGTCGACCTTCCCCATCTCGCCGAACTGGTAGGGGATCTTCTCGTCGACCAGCAGGTCGCGGATGCGGGCGATGAATTCGACGTCGGCCTCGGAGCTGCCGGCCTTGCCGCCCGACCCGGTGAATTTGCAGATCCAGACGCCGTTGCCGAGGTAGCCGGCGTTGCTGGCATCCCAGGCGGCCTCGAAGGTCGGATCGATGGGCGCGTTGGTGTCGCCCGACAGCACGTAGGAGTTGCCCATCGTCTGCCGCAGGGCCCCGTAGGAGGCCGCCCCGGCGGTGTGCTCGATCAGGCTGGTGAAGAAGTCGGCGATCATCATCGACTGGGCGCCGCTGGCGCCGGCCGAGCCGATCTCTTCCTTGTCGAAGAGCAGGACGGCCGCGGTGTGCTCGGGCACCTTCACCTCGCGGATGGCTTCATAGGCGGCCATCACGCAGGCCCGGTCGTCGTGGCCGAAGCCGCCGATCAGCTCGCGCTGGAAGCCGACCTCGCGGGGTGGAAAAGCCGGCACCGCGCTGATTTCGGCCCAGGCCAGATCTTCTTCGACCAGACCCCAGGTCTGGTACAGGTAGTCGAGCACCGCGCCCTTCACCTTTTCTTCGCCCTTTTTCTCCTCGGCTTTTTTCACCTCGGCTTTGGTGGGCTTGCGGGGCCGGTTGCCGACCAGGATGTTGAGTTCCTCGCCCTTCAAGACCTCGGTGGCCTTGCGGTCGTTCTGCACCTTGTAGGACAGGTGCGGCGGCAGGTCGGTGATCGAGAAGACGGGCTCGTCGGCCTTTTCCCCGATCGAGAAGGAGATGGTCTTGCCGCCCTTGGTGATGACGAACCCGTGCAGGGCCAAAGGCAGGGCGGCCCACTGGAACTTCTTGACCCCGCCGTAGTAGTGGGTCTTGAGCAGGGCCATGCCGTATTTCTCATACAGCGGCAGGGCCTTCAGATCGAGATGGGGGACATCGTGGTGGGCGGCGACGACGTGGAGCCCGTCGGTGATGGGCCGGCGGCCGATGACGGCCAGGCCCATGGCGCGGTTCTTGTTGAGGAACAGGACCCGGGCGCCAGGCTTCAGTTGCGATCCTGCCTTCATTGCCGCGAGGGGTTGGAAGCCGGCGCGGCGGGCGTCCTTGTCGAGCCAGGCGAGGGTTTCGCGTTCGGTCTTGCAGGTTCCCAGAAAGGCGAGATAGCGGTGGGCCTGCTCCTCCATCGTCTTTTCGTCCTTGGGCGGGAGGGCCTCCCACCCGTTGGTCTTCTTGTACCCCAGGCCGGGGCGTTCCTTGCCAGGAGGAGAGGCTTTTTTCTTTTCCATGATTGTCCTTTCTGTATCTGTAAAGGTGGTATGGCAAACGGGACAATTCTATAAAAAGCCCGTCCGGTGATGCAAGGGAAAATCTTTCCTGGGAGGGGACCGGGTCCAGTGAGGGATCGATCAGGGAACTGACCGGAACGGAGAGCCCACCATCACGAGGCCTTTCGGAACGTGGTGGCCAGTCTGACCGGTCGCGGGCAGACGACCTGGCCGGTTGGGTGCCCGGAGGTTGGGCGCCAGCGCAGGTCCAAGGAGAAGATCACGAATCTCGGGGGGAAGGAAAGGATTGAGGCGCCCGGGGTTTCGTGCTACCCTGGCCCATCATGAAAGACGCTTCGACGGAGCTGCGTGAACGGGTGCGGGAGCTACAGCGGGTCCTGAACGGAGCCCTCCTCGGCAAGGCCGAGGTGGTCGAGCGGGTGGTGACCTGCCTGCTGGCCGGCGGCCACCTCCTGCTGGAGGACATGCCGGGGGTCGGCAAGACCCTGCTCGCCTTCGCCCTGTCCCGGGCGGTGAAGGGCGACTTCTCCCGCATCCAGTTCACTGCCGACCTGCTGCCCGCCGACATCCTCGGCTTGCGCATCTACCGCCGCGGGGCGGAGGTTTTCGAGTTCGTACCGGGCCCGATCTTCGCCCATGTGGTGCTGGCCGACGAGTTGAACCGGGCGCCGCCCAAGACCCAGAGCGCTTTCTTGCAGGCGATGAACGAGGGGTGCGTGACGGTCGAGCGTCAGACCCACCCGTTGCCTGCTCCGTTCATGGTCATCGCCACCCAGAACCCGCGGGGCCAGC
Source organism: Candidatus Ozemibacteraceae bacterium (assembly GCA_937998695.1). Taxonomy (GTDB): domain Bacteria; phylum Muiribacteriota; class Ozemobacteria; order Ozemobacterales; family Ozemobacteraceae; genus Ozemobacter. The sequence goes on along the minus strand of CALLCO010000051.1, from coordinate 1,931 downwards.
ACGGCACCTATCCTCTGCCGGAATCGCAGCGGGACCGCTTCCTGATGCGGGTGTCGATCGGGTATCCCGACGCCGCCACCGAGATCCGCATCCTGGGCGAGGTCAATGAGACCGACCTGGCTGCGCGGATCGAACCGATCCTGGTGCCGGAGCAGGTGCAGCAGATTCAGGCCCTGGTGCGGGCGGTCAAGACCCCTGAACCCTGCCTGGCCTACCTGGCCCGTTTGGCCGAAGCCACCCGCACCCACACCGACGTTGTCATCCCGATCAGCCCCCGAGGTACTATCGCCCTCATGCGGGCGGCCCAGGCCCTGGCCTTCCTCCGCGGCCAGGACTGGATCGATCTCGACCTGATCAAGGAACTGGCTCCCGCCGTGCTGGCCCACCGCCTGGCCTTGCGGCTGTTCCAGCAGGAATCCCTGCAGGAGGGGGCGCCCCTGGCCTGGGTCGAACGGGAACTGCTGCAGCGGGTTCCGGTGGAGTGAGCACCCGGGTCCACCTTTCTCTCACCCCGACCGGCCGGTTGCTGGCTTTCCTGGCCGTCTTCGTCGGATTCGCCGCCAACAACACCGGCAACAACCTGCTGTTTCTGGTGGTGGCGGGGTTGGTGGCCCTTCTCATCCTGGCGGCCGGTCTGTGCTATCTCAATCTGTCCGGCCTGCACCTGTCCTGGGAGGGGGAAGCGGAAGGGTTTGCCGGCGGCGAGGCGAGCCTGGTGCTGCAGGTTGGCGAGCGAGGCAGCCGTCCCCGGTTCCGGCTGTGTGTGGGCCACACCCGGTGCCTCGACCTGGGCCATGGCGACACCGCCGGCATTCCCCTTCGCCTGCGGCTGCAGTGCCGGGGGCGGTTTGACGTGACGGGTCTGACGCTGTTTTCGGTCTTTCCGTTGGGGTTGGTGAGGGGAGAGGTGGCCCTGCCGCCGGCGGTGGTCTGGTCCTTTCCCCAGCCCCGATTTGCCACCCTCGCGGGCCCGGGGGAGAAGGCCGCGGCCATCCGTCCCGACCTGTTCGACCACGCCGGGGAATTCTGGATGCTCGTTCCCTACCAAGAGGGCCAGGACGGCCGGCACATCAACTGGCCCATTTCCGCCCGTTGCGAAGGGGAGTGGGTGGTGGTGGCCGCGGTGCCGCGCGGGGATCCGGTCCGGGTCTGGCTCGATCCGGCGGATCTCGACGGCGAGGCGCTCGAGCGCTTCCTCGGACGGGTGACCGGGTTGATCCTGCGGGCCCGCTCCGACCAGGCCAGCCTGTTCGTCTGGTGCGCCCCGGCCGGAGAACCCTCCGGGTGGGTATCGGTCGGTGAGACCAGCGGGTGCTCGCGATTGTTGCGGTGGCTGGCCGGACTGGTCCCCGGGCACCTCCCGGTTCCACCCAGCGCGGCTGCCGGCTCCGGGGGTGGGTTCGCTCCCCTCCGGATCGGCGCTGCCAGCTTCATGAACGACGGGGGCACCTCGTGAACGGCCCGGGCTGGGAACCCGTCACGTGTCCAGGGTGTGAAAACGAGCTGCTGGCGCCGTTCTGGTTCCGTTCGACGGTGCTGACCGGGGTGGCGGCCATCGGCTGCTTTCTGACCACCGGATTCGCCCTGGACCTGTCCCTCGCCTGCCTGGGCTTGGGAATCCTGTTGGCGGCCTGGGGACGGGCCCCCGATCCGCGGGTCGGATGGGTGACCCAGGCGGCCAGTCTGCCCTGGTTGGTGCGGGCGTTCTTCGTATGGCGGGGGGGAGTGCCGGGAATCGTTGCCCTGACCGAATTCGCCATCGGGATCCTGGCTTTGCAGTGGCTGCAGATGCATCGGCTGTCCGGGGCCCGACAGGGACTTGTCCTGGCCGGGATGGTGGTCCTGGCGGTGGCGGCCATGAGCGTCAATTTCCTGTTCCCGCTCGTTCTGGCGCCTTTCGTCGTCGGGCTGCTCTTTACCCTGTGGGGCCT
>CALLCO010000050.1 GCA_937998695.1 Candidatus Ozemibacteraceae bacterium | reverse complement strand
GGAGAGTCTGAAGGATTATCTAGGCAAGCCGGTCATCGTCTTTTTCATCCAAAGTGCCTGTTACTCTTGCCTTCAGGAGGCCAAAGCCCTCAAGACCCTCAAAGAAGAAAACCCCGGCCTCGAGGTCATCGCCGTCGGCGTCGATCTGCTGGGCAAGCCCATGCTCGTCTCCTGGGCCGCGCACAACAACATCAACTACCCGGTCCTGCTCGATCCCATCTTCTCTGTTCCCGAGAAATACGGGTTCTATTACACCCCCGCTTCGGTGATCATCGACCAGCAGGGCAAGATCGCCTTCATCCACTCCGGGTTCCGGTCCCAGGACATCCATCTGTTCGAGGAAAAGGTCAAGGAACTGCTGGGGAAGAAATAGCCCCCCGTGGGGGATCCTTCCCCGCCCGGACGGCCGGGCGCCGCCCCGAGGCATTCCCGAGGATCTCTGGTCCCAGCTCCTCAAGGAGGAGGACCGTAAGGTCTTGTACCTGCAAGGCATCGTCGATACCGCCGTGCTCAAGATCATGAACGTCCGCTTGACCCGTCAACAGGCGCTCGACCTCGTGCTGCACGTGCGCAACCTGGCATGCGAGCGCTTTCCGGATGCCGTCACCACGTGCGATCTCATCTACATGAGCCCCTTCCGTCGCGTCATTGACGAATACGCGGCCCCCGATCCCGAATGAGCGGCCACATCCTCAGCCAGGAGCAGAGCCAGGTTCTACTAGCCACCTTGGAGAGGATCGCCACCGAAACCGAGGTGGCCCGCATCATCGACATCGTCACCCTCACCGCCCGCGACCTGGTCCGGGCCGAGCGAGCCGTTATGGCCCTCGTCGAAGGGCAGAAACTGGCCTTTGTCGGCGGGAGCGGCGAAGAGGCGGCGCGGGCTGCCCGGGTGCGGGTCGACCTCGGTACCGGCGTTCCCGGCAAGGTCGCCCAGGACGGAATTGCCCGCAGCGTTCACGACGGGAAATACACCAGCCCCGTTTCCTCGGCCAACCCATTCGGTCGGCCCGAGATGCCCATGAAAGCGATGCTGTGCGTGGCCATGCTCTTCCAGGGACGGCCGGTCGGGGTCATCCAGGTCATCAACAAGGTGGGGGGCGGCAACTTCACCCCCGTCGATGAGTATGCCCTGCAGTTGCTCGCCAACCAGGGAGCCGCCGGCATCGAGCGTCTCCGCCTGCACGAGAATGCGGTCAAAGAGAGTCAGCGCATCCACGGCATTTTCGAAGCCCTGACCGACGGCATCATGGTGGTCGATCCCCAGGGCAATCCGCTCCTCTACAACAAGGCGGTCGAGGAGATGTTCTTCCCTGGCGGCAAGCAGAATTTCGCGTTGACCACCTACCTCTCTTCGGTCATTCAGGGGGAATCGCCCGTCGGATCTTCCGAAGTGGTGCTCTTCAAGCCCCACAACCTCATCCTGTCGAATCGGTATGTCATTCTCAAAGACCGGCATGGCCACCCCTCTGAGGTAGTCATCTCCATTCGCAATACCTCCGACCAGCGAGCCCTCGACCGTCGGTTCTCCCAGTTCTATGCCATCATGCTGCACAAGGCGGATGCCGTGGTCGCCCGGGCCGTTCGGGCCCGGGACTCCAGGCTGCGACAGCGTCTCCTGCAGAGGCAGAAGACCATCCTGCGCAATCTGCTCTTCCTGACAGAACTGAAGAGCGGCCCCCTGCGCATCGAAAAAGAGAACTGCGACCTGCTCGCTCTCTACGATACCGTGCGTCGGAAACTGTCGCGACGCCTGGCCCGGCGCAAGGTCCGCTTGGTCGATGCCCCGCTGGTTGAGCATGGCCCCCTGGCGGGCCGGTTCGACCGGCGCCGGATGGTGCAGGTTTTTTTCCTGCTGCTGTCGCGGGGGTTGTCGGTTCTGTCAGGGGGAGGGGAGATCTGTCTCAATCTGAATTCCTCTCAAGGGCAGGCGCGTTTCGAGATCGGCTTCGCGGGGGCCGGGGTAGGGGAGGTCATCTGCCCGGAGGCCCTCGACTGGAACCGGCAGGTCGATCTGATCATCGCCGGCGAGAAAGCTTCCCTCGATCTCGACCTGTCATTCATCGGGCACATCGTCAGCGCTCATAAGGGCTGCCTCGCCATCCAGCTCGACCGGCCTGACCGGGCTCGGGTGACCTTGGCCCTCCCCCTGGAACTCTGACCATGGCCAACGTCACTTTTTGCAATGCCACCCGGCGGTATGCGTTCGACCAGGTCCTGACCGTGCCCTCGCACGTGCGCGAGATCGGCAAGGTCCGCGATTTCCTGGCTGACCAGCTCGACAAGCAGGGCTATTCGGCCAAGGTCAAGATGAACATCTGCCTCTGCCTCGAGGAAGCCCTCACCAACGCCGTCGAGCACGGCAGCTTGCGGGGCCAGCCGGCCGTCGAGATCGGGCTCACCATCAACAACAAGGTCTGCATCGTTCAAGTGGTCGATTTCGGCGGGTATTCCTTCAACCCGGAGTATTTCGAGAAGCTGGCCGAGGTCAAGAGCTGGGGGCATGGGGGGCGCGGCATCTTCCTGATCAAGAATCTGATGGATGAGGTCTACTATTTTTTCCACCCAAACGAACGGACCGCCATCGTTATGATCAAGTACAAGGGGTAAGGGAAGAATCACTCCCCAAGCTGGTTTGCCACCTTGGTGGGCGACCGCCCACCCCCGAATAAATTCTCAGCCCGCGAAAAGTTCCAAAAAAAGGTGTTGACTCGAACCCTCGGCCATGGTAAAATCGACCTTACCCTCCGATGAGGGGACGGCGAAAGCCGGTGCTGATTGACAAGAGAATCGAGGGAGCCAAGAAAGCGTTCAGGTAAGGGGGCTCTGCAAAG
>CALLCO010000049.1 GCA_937998695.1 Candidatus Ozemibacteraceae bacterium | reverse complement strand
TGAGCGGCCAGGACCCGCTGCCGCTCGGCCAGGTGATGCGGGCCCGCCTCCGCTCGTTTTTGACCGTGCCGCTGACGGTGCAGGGGGCCAACATCGGCCTGATCAATCTGTCGTCGGCGCGGCCCCACGCTTTCACCCGCGAGCACCTGCGCACCTTCACCACCCTGTCGAACCTCCTGGCGACGGCGGTCGAGAACGTCAAATCCCGCTTGTTCCTCGAGCGCAAAATCGAGGAGACCTCGGTCCTGTTCGAGATCTCGCAGTCGCTGACCTCGACCCTGGTCCTCGACGAGGTCCTCGACTCGATCGTCAACTTCTCGATGGAGATGATGCACGCGCTGCGCTGCGAGCTGCGCCTGGTCGATCCCACCGGGCAGTTCCTCGAGGTGCGGGCGGCGCGCGGCCTGTCGAAGTCGTTCCTGAACGCGACCCCGATCAAGGTGGGCGAGGGCATCCTGGGCACGGTCATCGCGAAGAAGCTGCCGATCTCGGTGGTCGACGCCCGGAAAGACCCGCGCACCAAGTACCTGTCGGTGGTCAAACGGGAGCGGCTGGCCGGCCTGCTGTCGGTGCCGATCATGCAGCGCGGCTCGCCCATCGGCGTCATCACCCTGTACACCAGCAAACCGCGCGACTTCACGCAGAACGAGATCGACCTGCTGACCACCTTCGCCTCGCAGGCCAGCATCGCCATCGAGAACGCCCGGCTCTACGCCAAGATGAAGGACCAGTATCTGTCGATGGTCATGGCGCTGGCGGCGGCGATCGAAGCCAAGGATTCCTACACGCACGGGCACAGCCAGAAGGTGATGGAGTACGCCGTGAAGATCGCGCGCCGGCTGAACCTGCCCGACGACGAGGTCGAGACGATCCGGTATGCCGGGCTGCTGCACGACATCGGCAAGATCGGCATCAAGGACGTGATCCTGGGCAAGCCCGGGAAGCTGACCGCCGAGGAACTGTCCGAGATGCGCCAGCACCCGCGCTACGGGGCCGCCATCATGGAGCAGGTCGACCTGCTGCGCGAGATCGCGCCGCTCACCCTGTACCACCACGAATGGTTCGACGGCAGCGGGTATCCAATGGGCCTGAAGGGACGCGACATTCCGATCGGGGCGCGCATCCTGGCGGTGGCGGACATGTACGATTCGATGGTCGCCGACCGGCCCTATCGCAAGGCCTTCCCGATCGAGCAGGTGATCCAGGAGATGCGAAAGGTGGCGGGCACGCAGCTCGACCCCGAGATCGTCCACACCTTCCTGGAGATTTTGCGCGAGGAAGGCGCCCTCGGGAAACCCGAATGAGCCGTCCACGTTCGCGACCGCAGCCGTCTCCGGCGGGCCAGGGAAGTCCCGGACGGCGGAGCCCGGACGCCCTGAGCACCCCGGACGCCCCGGGTCAACCGGTTGCGGGTGCCGACCGGCCCGATCAGACGCGGCCGACTCCGCCCCCGACCCCGCCCCCGGGGGGGGCGGCCGGATCGACTCCCCCGCGGCGCCGCGAAGGGCGGGAATCGGACCGGAGGCGACGGCCTGCGGACCGACGCAGACCAGGCCCCGATCGACGGGAGGGGGCAGGACGGGACGCTCCCCTGGTGCCCGCGGCCCACTTCCGGCCTCGGGCCGATGGGGTGGCCGCTTCCGTCGGGGACTCCTGCCCCGCTCCCCGCCAGGAGGGGGCTGGGCCGGGGCCAGGCCTCGACCGGCCAGGACCGCCCGGGATCCTGGAGCTGGTCGCCCTGCCCCACGGGGCCGATCTCGACCTGGTGGCGGCGGCGCGCTGCCTGCTGCTGATGCGGCCGGGGGCGCGGCTGGTGCGGCCGAGCCGGCTGGCGGCCAACGCCTGGAGTCTGGTGCGGCGGGCGCCGTGGTATCCGGCCGGGCCGGTCGAGGCGGCGGCGTGGGAGCGGGTGCGGGTCATCCACCTGCTCGGGCTCACCCAGGCCCCGCAGTCCCCCGAACTCGTCGGACGCCTTCCCCGCCTCGACGCCGAGGTCATCTGTTACGCGCACACATCGCCGGCGCTGCCGGTGCATGCCCGGTCAGTGTTGGTGAAGGCGTGCAGTTTCACCGCCCACTTCGTCAACGAGATGCGGCGCCAGGGCGGCCCCCTGTCGGAGGAGGACGCGGCCCTGCTGACGACGGCCGTCACCGAGCGCACCTGGTGCGGGCTGGCCCACCGGGTCACGCCGATGGACCTGGACGCCCTGCAGTATCTGCGGTCGTTCCCGGTGCCGGCCAAGCAGGTCGGCAACCTCGTCTGCCTCGGCCTGCGGGAGGGTCAGCGGGGCCTGCTCAACGACCTGCTCAGCCAGGCGACCGACGAGACGGTCGGCCACTGGCCGGTGGTGGTGGCAGTGACGCGGACCATCGGCAACGTCCAGGATCTGCTGCCGGTCATGGACGCCCTGTGGTCGAGGCTCGACGCGCACCTGCTGGTGGCCGCCGTCAGCTACGGCACCCGCAGCCGGGTGTTCGCCCGTAGCCGGCTGGTCGAGGCGCCGCTGGGGCCGTGTTTCCGCGCCTGGAACCCGCAGGAGGGCGACCGGTGGCTGAGCTTTTCGGTGCCGCAGGGGGAGCCGGCGGCGGTGCGCGAGATGCTGCTGACCGCGATGCGGACGGGTCTGCGCGCCGACACCACGGCCCGCGAGATCATGGCCGTCTCGCCGCGCGGCATCTCCGCCGAGGAAACGGTGGCCAACGCCCACGACATGATGCTGCGGTTCAACCTGATGTCGCTGGTGGTGACGCGGGAAGACCGCTACATCGGGCTGATCACCCGGCGCGACCTCGACCGGGCCGTGCAGATGAACCTGTGGGATTCCCCGATCGAGCCGTTCGTGCCGCGCACCACCCCGGAAGTGCGCCCGGACGTGCCGGTGCGGGTGCTGCGGCGGCTGATGCTGCGCCACAACGTGACGCGGCTGCCGGTGGTCGAGGGCGGGGTGTGCGTGGGCCTGATCACGGCCCGCGAACTGCTGCGCGCGATGCGCGACCCGCTGCCGCTGCCGCGGGAGTTCCTGCCCCTGGTGCAGACCGGCGATCTGCCGACGCCGGCCGCCATCGAAGGGTTGCTGCGCCGCGTGGTGCCGGTGCGGGTGCTGCACCTGTTGAAGAAGATCGGGGCGAAGGCGGCCGCGATGGGGCGGCAGGCCTTCCTGGTCGGGGGGTTCGTGCGCGACCTACTGCTGGAGCGGCCCTGCCTCGACCTCGACATCGTGCTGATCGGCGACGCCCTGCCGTTTGTGGAGGCACTGCAGGCCGACCTGGGCGCGGAGCTTTGCCATTTCGAGCGGTTCCGGACGGCCCGGCTGGCCATCGACGGATTGAAAATCGATTTCAGCTCGGCCCGCATCGAACACTATTCCCAGCCGGCCGCCCTGCCGCACGTCGAACTGTCGGGCCTGTCGAACGACCTGTTCCGGCGCGACTTCACGCTCAACGCCCTGGCGCTGGACATCCTGCCCGGGCGGTTCCTGCACCTGCTCGATTTCTTCGGGGGCTACCGCGACCTGTGCGAGCGCCAGATTAGGATCCTGCATTCGTTCAGCTTCCTGGAGGACCCGACCCGGCTGTTCCGGGCGCTGCGGTTCGCCAGCCGGTTCCGGTTCACCCTGGAGCCGGACACCCAGCGGGCGTTCGAGCTGGCCGTGCAGCGCGGGGTGGTGAGGCATCTTTCGCCCAAGCGGATCGGCGCCGAGATCGGGCGCTGCCTGCTCGAGGAAGCGCCGCACCGGGTGCTGCGGCGCCTGTTCGAGACCGGCCTGATCCAGGCCCTCCACCCGGCCCTGCGGGGTTACGATCTGCTGCCCGTGCGGTTCCGGCTGGTGCCGGGCATGGTGCGGCGGTTCGCGGCGCTGGGCGAGCCGATCGATCTCGAGGCCATCCACTGGACCGGCCTGCTGGCGCCGCTGTCGCCGGGTGAGGCCGACCGCATCCTGATGGACCTGCATTTCGCGGCGGGGCGGCGCCGGGTGGTGGTGGAAGCTCTGCGCCTGATGCCGCACCTGCCCGGCCGGTTGGCCCGGCTGGCGTCCGGCGACGATGCCGGCCTGCACGGGTTGTTGGCCGGGCTATCGCTCGAAACGCTCATTTCCCTCATCGCCTTCAGTCTCGACAAGGGGGGCGCGCGGCGGGTGCTCGATTTCCTCGGGCGGCTGCGCGGCATCAAGTGCGAGCTGACGGGCAAAGACCTGCTGGCCATGGGCATCCCGCCCGGGCCGCACATGCGCACCATCCTGGCCGATCTGCTGACCCGACGCATCCGGGGGGAACTGACCTCCCGAAAGGACGAAGAAACCCATGTACGACAGACCGCGCATCTTCATTTTCCGCCGACCGGAGGGGAGCGGCCTGCCCCCTGAAACCTGGCGGAAACTCTCTCTCATCGGAGGCATCCTGCTGGCCCTGTGGTTGGCCAACGCCCTGCTGATGGGGCCGGGGGTCTTCCTGGTGAAGGCCCTGCGCTTCGTGCTCTACGTGCCGCTGCTGCTGTTCTCGCTGTCCTTCCACGAGTATGCGCACGGCATGATGGCCGATTTTCTGGGCGATCCCACGCCGCGGCGGCAAGGGCGGTTGAGCCTGAACCCGCTGGCCCACCTCGATCCGGTGGGTACGCTGATGCTGGTCTTCTCCAATTTCGGGTGGGCCAAGCCGGTGCTGGTCGATCCCAACAATTTCCGGGTGCCGTCGCGGGCCATGATGTCGGTGGCGCTGGCGGGGCCGCTGTCGAATGTGTTCCTGGCCGTGGTCGGCGGCGGCCTGCTGAAGGGCCTGGTGGCGGCGCACCTGATGTGGGGGATTCCCGAACTGCCGCTCGAGATCCTGGCGAGGGTGCTGCAGACCTTCATCATCGTCAACCTGGCCCTGGCCTGTTTCAACCTGCTGCCCCTGCCGCCGCTCGACGGGTCGCGGGTGCTGCGGTATTTCCTGCCGCCGCGGCATGCGCAGTTGATGCGGACCCTCGACGACACCGGCCCCCTGTTGCTGATCCTGGCGGTGTCGCTGGGGTTCCTCGACCCGGTGTTGGGGCCGATGATGACCGCCAGCTACGAGGGCATCCTCAGGCTGTACGGAATGATGTAGGTCGGGAGCCTTCCTTTCCCCAGGGCCCGGTCAACCGCCATCGCCCGACCTTCTTGCCCGGAAAGATTCGATCGTGCGGCAAGGAGACACCGCCTGGGAGGTTTGGCCGGCGAGCATCGGCACCTTCCCAACCCCCCAGGGAAGATTCGTATAATTAGTACGATTGGTATCCTGTTTTCCGATCAAGGGGAAGCCTATGCAACGAACGCACATCGGGATCGTGATGATGCTGGTCGCCCTGCTCGGGTGGACCGCTGGGCCCGCTCTGGCGTGGGGGCCGATGACCCACATGGCGGTCAACGAGCTGGCCTGGGAACGAGCCGCCCGCGAGATGGGCCCCGGGCTGTGCGTGACGCCCGACCTGCGCGACGAGTTCATCGGGGGCGGGCCGTGCCCCGACATCAAGTTCACCGCCGGGGCGTCCTTTCCCATCGAGTTCCACAACTCGCCCGAGGTCGCGGTACGGATGATCGAGCTGGCCAAACAGGAACCGTGGGGCAAGGCCGACGTGGCCATGGCCCTGGGCTGGGCCGGCCATATCTTCGGCGAGGTCTGGTCGGCCCACGCCGAGAACGGGTATCCCAGCCACAAGGTCACCCTGCCGGTGCCGAACCCGGCTGGGCTGAACCATCAGGTCAACGAACTGGTGGTCGATCTGCTCACCTACCGCGAACGGGCCCGCGCCCAGCGCAAGGTGGGCCTGGCCATCCCGGCGCGGCTGCTCGAGAAAGCCATGGCGAACGAGGCGGCCCGCGCGGGCGCGGGTTCGACCATGCGGTCCGACCAGATCAGGCGGGCGGGCAACGCCTTCGTCAAGACCGTCAGCGGGGTGCGCGTCATCGCCGAGTATCTGCTACAAGAACGCCCCGACCTGCTCGACGAAATGGACGAGTTCCACGCCGACCGACAGGCCGATTTCGACGAGAGCGTGGCGCGGGTCACCGCCCTACTGCGGGAGCACGGCCGGGCCGACTTCCGCAAGACCCGGGTGAAGTCGCTCGACGAGCGCGACGCGTGGTTCGCCGCCCCGACGCAGACCTCGCTGACCCAGAAGGCCCGTGATTTCTTCCAGCACTGGCTGGGAAGGGCGCTGCACAGCGACACCGACACCACCATGTTCACCGCGCTCGGCTACTGCGTGGTGAAGGGCTCCCTGGCCACCCCGTTCCTGCGCGGGAAGTTCCTCGACATCGCCCGCGACATGGGCACCGCCAGCGTCTGGGGCGACCCCCGCAACAAGCAGGTGCTGGCCCGCTACGTCGAGGGTCTGCTGGTGCGAGAAGACCTGACCTACCCCGAGATCCTCGCCTACGCGATGGAAGGCATCGAACCCGACGCCCAGGCGCTGGCCCGGCAGAAAGAGCAGTTGAAGAAGGCCGGTCTGACGGCGGGGGGCCGCAAACCCGTCACCGTCGCCCAGGTAGCGACCGCCTGGCAGGAGGTCGAACGGATCGAGGCCGTCCGCCGTGAGTGGCCGTGGTTCTGGCCGTTCCGGCCCGGCCCGCAGCGGGCCGCGGAAGCCCGCGAGAAGGCGGGTCGCCTGCTGGCCTTCTACTTCGAGGACCACCCGCACCTGGGGGTGGCTCCGGCCCAGGTCACCGCGTTGCTGAACGCCGACCGCGGCTTGCGCCGCATGCTGATGGAGTACAAACAGGCTGCTTGGTACAATCCGGTCGAGCTATGGCGGAAGCGGGAGGCGTTGGGCAAGGCGTCAGATGCGTTCCTGACCCAGGAGCGGTCGTTCGCCGAGACGTTCCAGGTGGTGCAGCAGATCGCCGCCGGCGGGGCCTCCCTCGAGCGGCTGACCGCCGACACCCGGCGCCGCCTGCAGGAAACCGAGGCCAGCCTGGCCGTCGTCCAGGCGCAACTGGCCAAGCTCCCCCCCTGGAACCTCCTCAAGCGCCAATCCCTCAAGGACGAGGTGGCCCGCCTGCAGCGTGGGGCCGACGAGCTGCGCCAACGACTGGGCGTGCTCGAGGCCCTGGCGGCGAGCACGGCTCCTGCGGCCGACCCAGCGGCCGACCCGGCCGCCGCCGCCACGGATGGCCTTCAGTGGCACGCCGAATCCGACCTGGACATCCCGGCCGGGTTGACGCTCGAACAAGCCCAGCAAGCCTACCAAGCGGCGTATGCGACCTACCAGGGACTGACCCAACGCCCCGGAGCCGCCGCAGCCGAGGTCCGGGCCGCCGCCACCGAGGTCACCCGGGCCCGCCGGGTCCGCGACATCCTGCAGCAGCGACGGCATCAGGCCCGCTGATCTCACCTGTCGCCGCCGCGCCCCCCCGCCTGGTGATGAAAGCAGGATTCTCCTGACCCCTTGAACGTGAACGTGGGCGCGCCCCAACGTAAAACCCGCTCGAGCCTGTTGCATGAATCGGGTTTTTGCTCGTCGTGTTCATATCGCCCCTAATATGACTACCGCGGTTTCTCAACCCCTGGGGCCGGGTTCGCCTCCAGACACCATTCCGCAGGCTCGGATCGGTGGCCTCGAGTTCGGCTCGATTCGTCGTCCGAACCTCGCAGAATCGCCATCCATGGCGATCTGCGAGGCGCGAGGCCATCCAGGCCTCGCGGGAGGTCGAAGCGGCCTCTCCCTCGGACCGATCCGGCCAGCTCCATGTGTGTCTTCCGGCGAATCCGGCCCCAGGGCGGATGTTGCAAATACGGTAGTCATACTCATCCGATCCGGTCGACATCTCCGAATGGACGGGACATGAAAGCCGACTGGGGCGTTCTTGCAACAGGCGCTCCCAGACGAGAAAAAAGAGACCAGAGCCTGGGGCCCTGATGGGGTGAAAGGGCGGACCCCTTTGGCGAACCTTTCCAACCCCCATCCAGAATCAGTTTCGACCAACACGCGACATCCCCGGTCGCCTTAGACAAATGTAGTATTCATGCGTTCTTCGGGGCCAAGTATCTTCTTTCAGGAATGCACCCAGTCTCCCGGCGCCATCCAGGGATTGGATGCCCGAGTGGCTATGGGAAATGCCCGTATCACCAAGCGGCTCCCCACACCCGTACCGTCGGGGCGTGTGCAGGTTGAAGGTCTTGGCCAGGTGAATCAAAGATTTTCGTGGGAATCATGGTATGCTTAAATCATGGGCAAGAACGACCACGCCTACAAGCTGTTGTTTTCCCACGCCAGGATGGTCGAGGAACTCCTGCGCGGGTTCGTCGACGAGGACTGGGTGGAGCAGGTCGATTTTTCGACGCTCGAGAGATGCAACGCTTCCTATGTGACCGATGATCTGCGCGAACGGCACGACGACGTCATCTGGCGGGTTCGGCTCCGTGACCAGTGGCTGTATGTCTACCTGCTGCTCGAATTCCAGTCTGAAGTCGACCGCCTGATGGGCATCCGCATCATGACCTATCTCGGCTTGCTCTACCAAGACTTGGCACGCACCGGCGAGGTCGCCCCAGGCGGTTTTTTCCCCCCCGTTCTTCCCATCGTGCTCTACAACGGCAGACCTCGTTGGACCGCCCCGACCGATGTCGCCGCGTTGATCGCCCCCGGGCCGGGGAAACTGAGCGAGTATCGCCCCCGGCTCCGGTATCTGTTGATCGAAGAGGGAGCCTGCCCACCCGAGTCGCTGGCCGCCAGGAACTTGGTCGCGAGCCTATTCGCCCTCGAACGCTGCCGAACTCCGCAGCAGATCAAGGAAACCCTCGAGCGTCTGATCGACTGGTGGCGCGAACCAGAGCAAACCGGATTGCGCCGGTCATTCACTGTCTGGATCGGCCGGGTGCTTCTCCCCGGCAAGGTACCGGGTCATCACTTCCCCGAGTTTCAAGAATTGCAGGAGGTTCCCCCCATGCTCGAAGAAACCGTCAAGGAATGGGTACAGGAATGGAAGGCCCAAGGATTGGCTGAAGGCCGGGCAAAAGGCCTGGCTGAGGGCCGAGCGGAGGGCCGAGCGGAGGGATTGGCCGAAGGATTGGCACAGGCTTTGGCGAAAACACTCGAGATCGCCCGGCTCCTCATGCAGCGGGGGGACCCCCCCGAGGAGGTGGCACGCATCACCGGGCTGTCCCTCGAAGAAGTGCGGGCCATCGCCCAGCGCCCCCCTCACCTCGCGGAGGAACCAGCCCCCTATCAGGCTCCACCCCTTCCTGAGAAGAAGCCCGAACAACCCTGAAGCACGGCCACAAGAAGCGGATACCGGCCAGAGCGGCCCGAATTCCATCTGCCAGCCCGCCTCGTCGATCTCCCCGTCGGGGGGATCCATGGTCCTTCGCGAGGAACGGAAAGGGCCAGGGTCGGCCGTCCCGAACAGTTCTGCAATGCCGTTGGCAGGATCTTTCTGGCATGGCTGCAAAAGGATTATCGGAACGTCGAGCCTGTTGCACGACTGCCCAAAACAACCCCTGTTCGTGTACCGTCTATTCGGAGATTCCGCTCGAATTAGGGGCGCCATGTACACGACGAGCAAAAACCGATGCATGCAACAGGCTCATGAAGGACAGACAAGCACGATGGAGGCGAATGGCGCACTTGACGTCCCAGGCCAGGGAAGCAGCGGGCAGATGGGAAGAAGGCAGACTCTTCAGAGGACGTCGTCGAAACGCTGAAAGAGGGCCAGCAGGCGGTCGTGGCCCGGGTCGCGGTGATGGCGGGCGACCCGCCGCACCAGGGCGGGGGGAGCACCGAGCCGGCGCAGGAGGCGAGCGCCGAGGATCGGGTGCGAGCGATTGGGAATGGGCAGCAGGGTCTTGACCACCCGCTCCAGGAAGGTGGGCCGGGTGATGGCCTTGCCCAGGTCATGGGTCAGGGCGAGGGGAACGAGGGCTTCCCGGTCAGAGTCGCTGAGGGTAGGGTCGGTGGTGATGGCCCGGTAGAGCCGCAGGATGTGCGCCTTCTCTGACCCGCCCAGCCGATCGAAGGGCCGACGCCACCGCGGGGGAAGGCGCGAACGGGCCGCGGCCAGGAGAACCGGATCGACCTGCGGCCACAGCACCGAACGGGCCTGTCGCAGGCGATAGGCCACCCGGCCCAGGAACCACCGGAGCCATGCCGCACCGGGGGCGGGGGTGAGCGTCACGTGCCGCCATCCTTGCAGGGTTTGCAGGGTTTGTACCGGTCGGGCCAGAGGGTCTGCAGACGTTCGAGCGTGCCCTTTTCCTTGCCGATCGGCTTGGGATGATAGAACCGTCGCTCCGGCAGATCGTCGGGCAGGTACTCGTCGCGCACGAACCCGCCGGGGAAATCGTGGGGGTAACGGTATTCCTTCCCGTAGGAGAGGTCTTTCATCAGGCGGGTGGGCGCATTGCGCAAAGGCAACGGAACGCCCGGTTCGCCCCCCGCCCGGATCGTTTCGATGACACGTTTTTCCGACATGTACAAGCTATTGCTCTTGGGGGCCACGGCCAGGTAGACGGCCAATTGGGCGAGCGCCAGGTGGGCTTCGGGGGGGCCGACGTAGTCGAAGGCCTGGGCGGCCGACATGGCCAGGGTGAGGGCGAAGGGGTCGGCCATGCCGACGTCCTCGCTGGCGAAGCGGATCATCCGGCGCAGGATGAAGCGGGCGTCCTCGCCGCCCTCGAGCATCCGGTAGAGCCAGTACAGCCCGGCATCGGGGTCGGACCCGCGCAGCGACTTGTGGAGGGCCGAGATCAGGTTGAAGTGTTCTTCCCCGCCCTTGTCGTACCGCAGCGCCTTGGTCTGGAAGACCTCGGCCACCAGGGCCTGCCCGATGACCGGCCGGTAGGGGTTGTGTTGCCGGGCGACCTCGCAACAGGTCTCGAGGCCGTTGAGGGCGATGCGGGCGTCGCCGGCGGCAAGCGCCGCGATCCGGTCGAGGGCGTCGTCTTCCCAGATCGGACGTGGGTCGCGGGCGACCTGGGGATCGTCGGCAACGGCCTCGTCGAGCAGGCGCCGGATGTCGGCGGGCTCGAGGGGCTGCAGCACCAGCACCTGGCAGCGCGAGAGGAGGGCCGAGACGATCTCGAAACTGGGATTCTCGGTGGTGGCCCCGATCAGGATGACCGTTCCCGACTCGATGTGGGGCAGCAGGGCATCCTGCTGGCTCTTGTTGTAGCGGTGGATCTCGTCGATGAACAGGATGGTGGTGCGGCCATGGTGGGTGCGGGAGATGCGGGCCTGCTCGCAGGCCTCCTTGAGTTCGCGCACCCCGGAAGTGACCGCCGACAGCGGGATGAACTCGGCGTCGGCCAGGCGGGCGATGACCCGGGCCAGGGTGGTCTTGCCGCATCCCGGCGGGCCCCAGAAGATCATGGACGGGCAACGCCCGGCCTCGAGCAGGGTGCGCAAAGGCTTGCCGGGGCCGAGAATGTGGTCTTGGCCCCGGATGCGGTCGAGGGTGACCGGCCGCCGGCGAGCGGCGAGCGGTTGGAACAAAGACGGGGTTCCCGTTCCCGGCGGGGGCCGGTCGAAGAGGTCGGGCACAGGTTCCTCCTGGCCCCTCAGGAATCGGAGGACCGGTCAGATGCGGAGGAAGCGGGGGAAACGGCGGAACCAGCCGGCGCAGGGGCGGCCGGCGCAGGGGCGGCCGTTGCCCCGGCCTTCGCGATCAGGGTCTCCTGCAGCGGGGCCATGGCCGCGATACCGAGAGCGAAGAACTCATCGAGCGGAATGCCGATCTTCTCGCATTCCTGGATGGTCTCGCGACAGACATTGCGGGCGAAGGCTTTTTCCTTCATGCGTTTGCGCAACGAGCTGACCTTGACCGAGGCGATCTGCCGGTCGGGCAGGACGAGCGCGCAGGCCATGACCAGCCCGGTCAGGCTCTCGGCCGCGGCCAGGGCGTGGGACAGACGGTCGCCGCGCACCACGCCGGTCGCCTCGTTGTGGGCGACGATGGCGTTCAGGTAGGGCTCGGGCACCCCTTCCGGCCGCAGCCACTCGGCGGTCACGAAAGCATGGCGGGCCATGGTCTCGCGGGTCTGCTCGAGATCGAGATCATGGAGGATGCCGAGGGTCTCCCAGTCGTCGGCGGGTTCGCCGAACCGCTCGGCCAGGGCGCGCATGATCGCCCCGGTGGCGAGGGAATGGGTGCGCAGCGCCGGGTTGGCGCCCAGGTGCTGGTCGAGAAGGGCTCGCGCCCGCTCGGGAGTGATCATCGGCGGCTCCTTGGCAGGGAATGGGGCAGCCACGGCTGCCGCTCTATTCTAGCACGCTCTGAACCGGGCCGCAGTACCGCGCCGAGCCTTCGCCGAGATCGAGCTCCCCTGTGCGACCGGGGCGGGCCTTGGGTTCTCTCATGCCAGACCGTTTGCCGCCGTCCATGGCTGGAATCTCCAGGCCCTCCGGAAGCGGAAATGAGGGAGGCTCGGTCCGACCGCCGCGGGAACTGGCAGCTTTCGGCCGACGAAGAAGCCCTGTGTCAACCTGGGTTCGGTCAGCCGCCGGATAGTCGGGCCTGGCGGTACCAGGCGACGGTCTGGCGCAGGCCGTCGGCGAACGAGAGAGTCGGCTCGAAGCCGAGGACGGCGCGGGCCTGGGAGATGTCGGCCACCGAATCGCGCACGTCGCCCGGCTGGCGGGGGGCGAACACCGGGTCGAGGCGGGTGCCGAGCACCTCGTTGATGGTGGCGGCCAGGTCGAGCAGATCGATCCGTCGTCCTCCCGCCACATTGAGCACCCGCCCGGCGGCATCGGGAGCGGTGGCGGCCAGCACGTTGGCCCGGGCCACCTCGCCCACGTATATGAAATCGCGGGTCTGGCGGCCATCCCCAAAGATGGTCGGCGGGGTGCCGGCCAGCATGCGGGTGATGAATTTCGGGATGACCGCCGCATATTCGGACGCGGGGTCCTGGCGGGGGCCGAAGACGTTGAAGTAGCGCAACGCCACGGTTTCGAGGCCCTGCAGTTCGAAGAAGACCCGCAGGTAGTATTCGGCAGCCAGTTTCTGGGCGGCGTAGGGGCTGAGCGGGGAAGGGGCCATCGTCTCACGCTTGGGCAGCTCGGGATCGTTGCCGTAGATGGCCGAGCTGCTGGCGAAAACGAACCGCCGGACTCCGGCCTGGCGAGCTTCGGTCAGCATCTGGACGGTACCGGTCAGGTTGACGGCATGGGTGCCGACCGGGTCAGCGACCGACCGTGGCACCGAGGGGATGGCGGCCTGGTGGAAGACGACTTCGGCCCCGGCCACCGCACGACGGCAGGCGGCCGCCTCGCGCACGTCCCCTTCCAGGATTTCGATGCCGTCGCGGACATGCGCCAGGTTGGCCCGGCGGCCGGTGGAAAAATCATCGAGGACGCGGACCCGCCAACCCTCATGCCGCAAGGCATCGACGATATGGGACCCGATGAACCCGGCACCGCCGGTGACCACCGCGAGACGCATCCACTCTCCTCCATTGCTCGTGCCTCTGCCCTCGAAGGGGCCCCTGCCAAAGTCAAGTCACCCGTGGGTTGGCTCATCATGCCATGCTTTTCCCCGGAATTCAACCAATGCTCCTTCGTTCCCTCCCCTCATCCCACCCCAGCGCAGCATCCGTTGGAAGCACCCAGTTTCAGAAAGGGGCAGGCGTGGGTTAAGCCCCCACGGCCCATCCATGGCCCATCCGCAGTCAGACCCCGGGCAGTCCGCTGGCAATCGCCGGGCAGCTCCCCGGCTCCTCGCCGGGCAATCGCCGGGCAATCCCCGGGCAGCTCCCGGGAAGACCCCAGAATGGCTCATAGATGGCAAATGCGGACACAGGGACCCGGGGTCCACCGCTCGCGGCTTGTGATATATTAGTCCCATATCCATCCACCCTACCCTACCCTAGGAGGTCCGTTTTCATGCGTCGCTGCCCCATCTACCGGCATGAAGGATTCCGCCAGCTCGCCGAACATTTCTTCCAGGAGATGCTGCGGCGCGACCCGCTGGCCGCCACTTGCCTGGGCGAACACCAGTATGACGGGTTGCTTCCCGAGGTCGGCGCGGAGGCGGTCGAGAAGGAAATCGCCTTCCACCGGGCGATGCGCGACGCGTTCAATGCCCTTCCCGAACGGGAATTGTCCCTCGACGAACGTCTCGACCGGGCGGTCATGCTGCACCTCTGTCAGCAGGCGCTGTTCTTCCAGGAGGACCTGCGGCGGTGGCGGTTGGGCAGCGACCTGGCCACGATGATCGGGGATTCGCTCTTCCTCCTGTTCGTGCGCGACTTCGCCCCGCTGGCCCACCGCATGGAATCGATCGTCAGCCGGCTGAAAGCGGTGCCCATGTTCCTGATGGCCGGCCGCACCCTCTTCCAGGATGTGCCCGCCCTGTGGGGCGAACTGTTCCTGGAATCGGCCGCCCGCCTGCCCGACCTGCTCGATGCCATCGGCATCGCCATCAAGGGCCAGGTTCCCGCCCCCCTGCAACAGGACTACGCCAACGCCGCGGCCGGGGCCTGCAAGGCGCTCGACCAGTTCCAGAACTGGTTCCGGCATGCCATCATGCCGCAGGCGCATGGCGACTGGGCCCTCGGCGCCGGGCCATTCCAGGCCCTGCTGCAGATCCGCCGCCTCGGCTTCGTTCCCGCCGAACTGCGCGACCTCGGCGACACCAGCCTGCGCCGCGCCCACGACCGCCTCGACCAGATGGGTCACCGCCTGGTAGGCTCCGGCACCCGACCACGCCCCGAGGCCCGGAAAGAGGCGTTCGCCCGCATCCGGAGCAAGTGTCCGCCCACCTT
This sequence comes from Candidatus Ozemibacteraceae bacterium, assembly GCA_937998695.1. Taxonomy (GTDB): domain Bacteria; phylum Muiribacteriota; class Ozemobacteria; order Ozemobacterales; family Ozemobacteraceae; genus Ozemobacter. The sequence goes on along the minus strand of CALLCO010000049.1, from coordinate 3,906 downwards.
CGAACAGGCTCTCGCCGCCTATCGTGACGCCGTCGCCCGCAGCCGGGCTTTCGTCGAGATGACGAAGTTCGCCACCCTGCCCGGCGAAGAGACGCTCGAGATCGTCGAGACTCCGTCGTACATGACCCACCTGATCCCCTTCGCCGCCTACCTGAGCCCCGAACGCACCTCCCGCCCTCAGAAAGGCATCTACCTGGTCACCCGCAGCCCCGGCCAGGACCTGTCACGGCACAACTACGCCGACATTTCCAATACTTCGGTCCACGAGGGCTATCCCGGGCACCACCTGCAACTCAGTCTCGCCAACCTGCATCCCGGGCGTCTGCGTGCCTTCGCCTCCAGCGTCGAACTGTGTGAAGGCTGGGCCTTGTACTGCGAGGAGGCAATGAAGCATCGCGGGTATGAAGCCTCCGAAGAGAACCTGTTCATCCAGACCGCGGATGAATGCTGGCGGGCCGCCCGTGTTCTGATCGACGTGAATATCCACCAGAAAACCTGGACCTTCGACCAGGGCACGCAATTCCTGATCGAGAACACCCAGATGGACGAAGCGGCGGCCCGGGCGGAAATGCACCGCTATACCCTGACCCCGGGGTATCCGCTGAGCTACCTGGTCGGCAAACACCTGCTCCAGGCCATCAAGGACGACCTGCGCCGCGAGTTCGCCGGCGACTTCACCGACCTGGACTTCCACGACCTCGTGCTCGGCGAAGGCAGCATCCCGCTCTTCCTGGGCCACGAGTTCTACCCCCAGATGCTGCGCGAGATCCTGAAAGCGGGCCCCGCCCGCCAAGGCACCTGAGCACCGGGAAACCCATCCATGCCCTTCCGCCGACAGTTGTTCGTGCCCGCCAAACGCGATTACATCAAGGGGAAGAAACGCCCCCCCGTCGATTGCATCCTGTGTTCGATCCTCGCGGGGGACCCCCAGGTGACCAGCCTGTTGATCTGGCAGGACGATCTGTTCGCCGTCTGCGCCAATCTCTACCCCTACAACGCAGGCCACCTCCTGCTCTTCCCCAAACGCCACATCGTCGACCCCCGACAACTCAACCGCCACGAAGAGGCTGGTTTCTTCCCGCTGTTGCGGCGCTGTCTCGATGTGCTCGAACGGCTCTACCAACCACTGGGGTTCAACATCGGCTTCAACATCGGCGACGCCTCGGGGGCCAGCATCGAACACCTGCACCAGCATCTGGTCCCGCGCTATCACAAGGAGCTGGGATTCGTCGACATCATCACCGGCTCCAAGATCATCATCGAAGACCCCCAAACCACCATGACCCGTATCAAGGAAGCCTTCGCCGGTTCCTGACGGATATCGGAACCGGAGCCAGACCCAGGCGGGGCTCGCGGTCTCGGTGAGCGGTGGGGGAAGCTTCTTCTCGACTGGCGTGCCCGACGGACGCGTGTTTCTCGACGCTCGGCCAGGCACCGCATTCCAGGAGGCCCGGGGAAAATCCTGTAGGTGGCCCGAAAACTCAGCGCCCCCTGTTGATCGCTGCCGGTGTATGCTATACTTCCCGTCGAGGAAATCGGGGATTCCCCCATACCAAGAGGAGATTCGACATGAAGCTGCACTGCCGCCCCTGGTTCGTCGTGCTGGTCGCTCTGTGCGTCCTGGTGCCTGTCCTGGCCCGCGCGGCCGTCACCGACGACATGGAGTATCTGGGCTATTCCAAGGAACTGCGGGAATACGCCATCGACAAGGTCCAGAAGACCCACGTCAAGCCGCAGAGCGGCACCGCCGCCTTCGGCATGGCCCCCGAAACCGGCCCCATCGACGAGGCGACCGCCGTCCAGGAGCAGCTGACCGAGCTGGGCCGCGCCCGCTCCCTGACCCCACAGACCGAGATGAGCACCGACGAGGCGAAAGCCCGCCTCGATGATTTCTGGGTCCGCATGGGCCGCCGGGGCCAGCGCGAAATGCCCTACCTGAGCGACGAGCAGAAGACCATGCTGAAGAACCGCATCCGGACCGAATTGGAAGGCGGCGGCTACACGATCAAGCAGATCGACCTGATCGACGTCCCCGCCAGCATGGACGTCCCGCAGGTGCGCGGCGTGGTGCGGGTGGTCCGCCCCGTCACCACCAAGAATCCCTATCGCGAGATCCAGAACAACCTCGCCGAAATCAAAGATCTCTGCCTGCGCGCCGCCACCGTCGACGGCACCCGCTACCTGCGCGAACTGACCACCTTCATCGCCGAAAACCCCCAGAACAACTACTACTACGAGAAGACCATCCTGAACCCTTGACGGGGAACCGCCCCGGGCCGCTGTCCCGGCCCGGGGTCGGCGAGGCCGCATGAACCTCACCACCTCGCAGACCGGCATCTCCACGCGCGTCCTGGTCTATGCCATGTCCAGCACGATCGTGGTGGCCTTCGGGAGCCTCGGCGCCCTCATCATGGGCACCCTGGCTCCCGAAGGCTCCCTGCCGGGATTGCTGGTAGGATCAGTCCTCGGCGCCTTCCTCGCCGTCCACGAATCGACCATCGTCGGGTGCGTGGTCGGCATGCTGCTGGGGTTGTGCACCGCCCCCTTCGTCTATCTCGTCCTCGACCAGGAGACCGCCTTTCTGACGGTCTTCCTGTTTTCCCTCCTCGGCGCCTTCCTGGGGGAACCGATCGCCCACTTCTGGCGGGAAGCCCATACCTCCACCGATCCGGAGGGCGACCCCGAGGAGGGGCGATGAGCGTCATCCGGTTGGTCATGCTCGACCGCGATGAGTCCATCTCCGGCCTGATCCCCTCCCATGCCATCGCCACCGTCCTGTTCGCCGTCGCCAAGGGAGCCGTCGACCTGGCCGGCTTCTGGCCCCGCGTGCGGGAAATGGACCCAGGCCTGGAAGGGTATTTCCGGCAGCACCTCGATCCGCATCCGATCCTGGAAGGGGCGGGGGACGGCCTTCTGGTCATCAGTTGGGAGCATCGCTGCATCGAGTCCTTCCAGGCCTTCCAGCCGATCCGGAGTCAGGGGGCGGCACGCCGGCACACGGGGGAATTCGCCGACCTGACGGGGGCGGAGGTTCCTTTCCAGATCCCCGACTCCTGGCATATCATCGACCACCATTTCGAAGAGAGCAGGCATTGACCCATGATCAACTGTCAGGGATGCGGGGCGGTCAACGACAACGTCTCCTCCGAATGCGCGGCCTGCGGCCGTTTGTTGTTCCTGGCCTGCCCACAGTGCGGCACCCGGAACCTGGCCTCGGCTCTGACCTGCACCCACTGTGGACGCCGGCTGGCCGAGGTCAAGTCGGGGGCCTCGCGGACCCTCGACCCCGTCACCGAGATGCTGGCCTGGCAGGGCGGCGAGGTTCCCGACCACCCGCCCCCCGCCTCCCTGATGAAGGCCGCTCTGGGCGGCTTCGCCTTCGTCTTCCTGCATCTGAGCCAGGCCCTGACCGGCTATCCCCTGGCCGGCATCATGGCCGGCCTGGCCAGCGGCATGATCACCCTGTGGGGCATCATCGAGCTGGTCAGCTGGTGGCTGGCCCATTCCGGGGCGCCCCGGCGGCCGCTGCCCAGTTCCGATCTCGAGGAGGTGCTGCCAGCCGGCCTGGGCCAGTCCCTGTCGGCTGCCGACGGCTCCTTCGAGGAAACCGACCGGGAAGCCACTGTCACCGCCGGTCCCTCTCCCGAAGAAGAGGCTGCCCTGCTCGCCCCCTTCTCGAGCTCCTCCCGGGGGGGGACGTCTGCCGCGGGCACCCCGGCCGGCGCGGCGCCGCGGTCCCGTCCCCCTGCCCCCGAACCTCTCGTGGCCAGCATGGTTTCCGGGGCAGTGACCGCCCCCCAGGCTGCCCCATCCCGCCCCAGCAAGAAAGCGGGCCGGCGCGACGCAGGCCGGACCACCCCCTCACGTCGTGACGACAACCCCCTGACCGGCCTCGGCCAGGGCGGC
>CALLCO010000048.1 GCA_937998695.1 Candidatus Ozemibacteraceae bacterium | reverse complement strand
GCCGGGTTCGCCTCCAGACACCATTCTGCAGGCTCGGATCGGTGGCCTCGGGTTCGGCTCGATTCGTCGTCCGAACCTCGCAGAATCGCCATCCATAGCGATCTGCGAGGCGCGAGGCCATCCAGGCCTCGCGGGACGTCGAAGCGGCCTCTCCCTCGGACCGATCCGGCCTGCTCCATGTGTGTCTTCCGGCGAATCCGGCCCCAGGGCGGATGCTTCAAATACGGTAGTCATAGGAGGCAATACGGTCGACCAATCGAGCTTGCCGGGCTGAACAGAGGGGCCGTCAAAATTCGTTCTTTTCCCTTCCCCTCTCCGGGGTCCGGGTGGTAGAATGGGGAAAATATTTTATGGGGAGTAGAGAGATGAACCGAATTGGTATTTTTGCCCTGACCGCCCTGTTCTTGGCTGCATGCTGTACTGTCTCGGCCTTTGACGCCTCGCCCACCACGGTGAAGAGCAAGCCGCTCACCCACCCGACGGTGAAGGTGTCTCCCTCCCTGCTCGACGCGTTGTTCGAAGACGACGCCCTGGCCCGCGGGGTCGAGATGATGGAAGTGGCTCCCGACGGTCGGCGTATCGAGTCTCTGCGCGGCACGCTGTCCGAGCCCCTGAGCGGCGATCTGGCCGCCGCCGCCCGGCAGTTCATCACCACCCACCCCCGCATGTTCAACATTCCTGACACCAAGGACGAATACCTGCTCGCCACGGTCCGCTCGGAAGAGGCGGCTGGCGGTTCGCACTTCGCCTGGCAGATGGTCGTCGACGGGGTGCGCGTTCACGAGGCGTTCATCTCGATCCACCTCGGCAAGGACCGGCGGGTCCAGCTGGTAAACGGGTCACTTCCGACCATTCGCGAGTATGCCAACCAGATTTCCCTCGGGCGTATCCAGGCCATCGCCGCTGCCAAGCGGGCAATCGGCGCTACCACGTTCATCGGAATTCCCCGAGCTGAATTGACTATCCTGCCGCTGCGCGACGGACGCGGCCTGATGGTTTACAACGTTAAATTCTCGACCACCGCCCCTCTGGGGGACTGGGAAGTCCTGATCGACGCCGACACCGGCAAAGAGGTTTCCCGCCTCAACCAGATGGCCTTCGCCCCGGAGACCGTCACCGGCCAGGGTGCTGTTTTCCCCAATCACCCGCTCGTGGCCAGCGAGCCGACCGTGGTTGCCCTCCCCCACCTCACCGCCCGGACCTGCAAGGGCCTTTACGCCGACGTCAAGAATGAAGACGGCCCCGAGTCCACTGCCAGCGATAACGTCCACATCTACCCGCCCCATCACACCCATTTTGACGAAGTAAACGTTTACCACTACATCAACCGGGTCCATGACTTCTTCAAGGGCCTCGGGTTCAACAAGCTCGATTTCCCCATCACCGCCACCGTCCACTACGGCACCAATTACGACAACGCCTTCTTCAGCCCCTGGTCGAACTCGATGGCCTTCGGCGACGGCAGCCGGTTCAACGATCTCGCCCAAGAAGAGAGCGTCTGTTTCCACGAGTATTCGCATGCCATGATCAATCAGATCGTCCGGCTGAATTATAGCAACGAATCGGGCGCCATCAACGAGGGGCAGGCCGACTACTTTGCCTGCTCGCTGTCCGACGACGACAAGGTGGGTGAGTGGGTCTGCGCGAAGATGGGCAAGCCTTATCTGCGCATCCTGACCAACGACTTGCATTATCCCGAAAACATCCAGGGTGAGGTGCATGCCGACGGCAAGATCTGGGGCGCCGTTCTCTGGGATATTCGCAAAGCCCTCGGGGCCAAGGTCGCAGACCTGCTGATTTACAGCAGCTTCTATTATCTGAAAGCAGGCAGCCCGAAATTCCTCGACGGGGCCAACGCCATCATTTCCGCCGACAAGAACCTGAACGCCGGCGCCAATGTCGAAGCGCTGACCAAGATCTTCAAGGACCGGGGCATCTTCAACAAATCGGTCTATAACGGTTCCGTTCTCGACGCCGTCGACCTCAAGCGGATCAGCCTGTTCCGCTCGGTGCACGGCGAATAGCCCGCCACCCCGGGAAAGGGCTGGGAGCGAACCTTCCAGCCCTTTTCCGTCGGGGGCGGTCAGTTACCATCACCTGACGGGGGGACAACCATGAGTTTCTGCGTGTTTTGCGGCAAGGATCTCCGCAAGGGCGGGGATTTCGTACAAAGCCGCGACGGTCTGCTGCTCTGCAAGACCTGTGTCGAGACCGCCGAGGACATCTTCCGGCGCAAACATGCCCGGGACAAGGCCTCTATGGTCAAGGAAGGCGGCAAAGGCACGATCGACCTCAAGAAGCTGGTTAAGGAGTATCCCCCGCCCCGCATCTACGACGCCCTGTCCGACTACGTCATCGGCCAGGAGACGGCCAAGAAGGTCATCTCGCTGGCGGTGTACAACCATTACAAGATCCTGTCGATGATCAATGCCACCGATGTCGAGTTCGAAAAATCGAACATCCTGATGATCGGCCCCACCGGCAGCGGCAAGACCCTGTTGGCCCGCACCCTTTCGAAGATCCTGAAGGTGCCGTTCGCCATCGGCGACTGTACCAGCTACACTGAAGCGGGCTACGTCGGCGACGATGTCGAGAACGTGCTGCTGTCCCTTTTGATCGACGCCAACTACGAGGTCGAGGACTGCCAGAAAGGTATCGTCTACCTCGACGAGATCGACAAGAAAGCCAAGACCACCAACAACGTTTCGATCTCCCGCGACGTTTCGGGCGAGGGCGTTCAGCAGGCCTTTCTGAAGATGATCGAAGGTACCGTGGCCAACGTGCCGTTAACGGCGGGCCGCAAGAACCCCATGTCACAGCAGGTGGTCAAGATCGACACCCGGCACGTTTTGTTCATTTGCGGGGGCGCGTTCGTCGGGCTTGAGAAGATCATCGAGCGCCGCCTCCGCAAGGATGTGGCGATCGGCTTCAATTCCGATCCTCTCCCGCGCGACCAGGCCGATTTCAGGCTCTTCCACCATGTCGAGACCGGAGATCTCCTGCAGTTCGGCTTCATCCCCGAGTTCGTCGGGCGGCTGCCCATCAAGGTGGCCCTGAACGGCCTCGAGCGCTCCGACTACCTGCGCATCCTGCAGGAGCCGAAGAACTCGATCGTGCGCCAGTTCATCAAGCTGTGCGAAATGGACGGCTGCGAACTCACCTTCACCACCGACGGCCTGGAACGGATCGTCGACGTGGCCATGGAGCGCAAGACCGGAGCCCGCGGCCTGCGCGACGTCTTCGAGCGGATCCTGCGCAACGACATGTTCCACCTGCGCGAATCGAAGATCACCGCCCTGCGAGTCGACCGGGCCTACGTCGATCGCCAGCTCGAACTGCTCGAGACGCGCCGCACCCCCGACAAACCCGACGCCGACAAGGCCCGTGACGAGATGGAAGCCGCCTGACCGGATTCGCCCCTTTTTTCCTTCTCCGCCATGCCCCCTACCAGGGGGCATGCCATGTTCAGGCACCGCTCGTGCGGATCTTCTCTTATTCCCCAACCGTCGCCCCGGTCCAGGACGGGCCGGGGCGACGGGAATGAAATCAGGGGCAGGAACCGGAAACGGTCAGGACGGCGCGCGGGCGCTCCCTTCAACTCGGGGGCCGGCCTGGATGACCTCGGGGGCGACGCGGTCCTCGAAGGTCTTGAAGTTGTCGGCGAACTTGCGGGCGAGATCGGCGGCGGCACGGTCGTAGGCGCCCTTGTCCGTCCAAGTGTTGCGAGGTTGGAGGATCTCCGCCGGCACCCCTGGACATTCCTGGGGAACATGGATACCGAAGACCGGGTCCGGGGCAAATCCGACGTGGTCGAGGGCGCCGGACAGCGCGGCGGTCAACAGAGCGCGGGTGTACCCGATCTTCATGCGTTTGCCGATGCCGTAGCCGCCGCCGCTCCAGCCGGTGTTCACCAACCACAGGCGGGTGGCGTGCTGGCGCATCTTCTCGCCGAGCATCTGGGCATAGGTGAAGGGATGGTGCACCAGGAAGGGCGCTCCGAAGCAGGCCGAGAAGGTGGTCGAGGGCTCGACCACTCCCGCCTCGGTTCCGGCCAATTTGGCGGTATACCCCGACAGAAAATGATACATCGCCTGCTCGGAGGTCAGTTTGGCGATGGGTGGCAACACCCCGAAGGCATCGGCAGCCAGGAAGAAGATGTTGCTGGGGTGAGTGCCCATCCCTTCCTGCACGCAGTTGTCGATGTAAGCGACTGGGTAGGTGGCTCGGGTATTCTCGGTGAGAGTACCGTCATCGAAGTCGGGCTGCCGCAGGTCATCGAGGATGACGTTTTCGAGCACCGAGCCGAATCGCAAGGCATTATAGATCTGGGGCTCGTTTTCACGGCTGAGCTTGATGCACTTGGCGTAACAGCCACCCTCGAAATTGAAGACCCCGTGCTTGGTCCAACCGTGCTCGTCGTCGCCAATCAGCCGACGGTCGGGGTCGGCCGACAGGGTGGTCTTGCCGGTGCCCGACAACCCGAAAAACAAGGCGGTATCGCCTTGTTTGCCGATGTTGGCGGAGCAATGCATCGGCAGGATGCCCTTCTTGGGCAGCAGGTAGTTGAGGACCGAGAAGATACTCTTCTTGATCTCACCGGCGTAGGTGGTGCCACCAATCAGAATCATCCGTTCGGCAAAGTTGACCACGACGAAGATCCCCGAATTGAGGCCGAGCGCTTTGTAATCGAGCGCTTTGAGGCCGCAGACGTTCAATACGGTGAAATCGGGCGGGTCGTGAAGGGTTTCCTCGGGTCTGGGAACGATGAACAGAGTACGGGCGAACAGGGCATGCCAGGCCCGCTCGGCGATAACCCGCACCTGCAGCCGGTGATCGGGATCGGCTCCAGCAAACCCATTAAAAACGAAGACATCCTTACCCTGAAGATAGCTGCGGGCATAGGCCATCAGGCGGTCCCAGATCTCGGGTGAGATGGGGCGGTTGACCGATCCCCACCAGACGTCCCCGGTGTCGACCGTCTTGACGATATATTTATCCTTGGGCGAGCGTCCGGACGGGGCCCCGGTTTCGACCACCAGCGCCCCATTTTCGGCGAGGCACCCTTCGTGCCGGTAAAGCGCCTCCTCGACCAGGACGGACACCGGTTCGTCCCAGAAGATGTGCTGCAACCCTTTCAGACCGATCTTGGCAAGACTCTTTTCGTGTTTCACGACACGAACTCCTTTCCAGGGAGGCCGGCCGACGCGGCAGCCTCTTTCTCGACCCAGTGTAACGCGCCATCCCACTTGGAGCAAGAAAATTGACCTGGCCTCGGGCAACTGCCCCCTTGGCTCGCCTGAAGTGGGTTTTGAGCCTGTTGCGCGAACGCCCCAAACAGCCCACTTTCATGTACTGTCCCTTCGGAAATGCCGACCTGATCAGGGGCACTATGGTACACGGCGAGCAAAAAACCGATTCATGCAACAGGCTCTTTAGAAGCGGCGGTAGCCACAGCCGCCGCAGAAGCGGACCCCTTCCTCGACCTGGGCGCCGCACTGGGGGCAGAGACCGGCGCGGTAGTTATCGTAGCGCAAGAGCGCGTAGACGATCTGGGGCTCGGCCTTTCCCTTGAGGTGGATCTTGGGTCGCTGCTCGACCTTGCCCTGCCAATGATGCAGGTTTTCGAAGACCGGCTCGGACACGAGGATCTCGCCGCCCTGGGCGATGGAGCAAAGCCGGAAGGCCAAGTTGACCCCATCGCCGATGGCGGTGAAGTTCGACAGTTTCTTCGAACCGACATTGCCGACGACGACGTCCTGGTAGGTGATGCCGATGCCGACGGAAAACGCCGGAAAGCCCAGCGCCACCCACTCGGCCATGTTGTCCTGGACCATGTCCTGGATCTTCTGGGCGGCCGCCACCGCCCGGTCGACCGGCTGGTCGATGGGCATGGGGGTGCCGAACAGCACCATCGCCGCATCACCCATGAACTTGTCGAGCGTGCCCTTGAATTCGAGAATGATGTCGGTCACCCGGGTGAAGTAGCGGTTGAGCAGTTCGATGATCTTTTCGGGAGGCTGGTTTTCGGACATCCGCGTGAACCCGCGGATGTCGATGAACATGATGACGACGGTCTGGCGGGTGCCGCCCAGAACGATGCCGTCGGGATTCTTTTCGAGGTATTCGATGACCTCGGGTGCCACCAGACGATGGAAGATGCTGCGCAGTTTGTCCAGGGCCTGGGTCTGTTGCTGCAGGGCCTGCGAGGCCTGGGC
>CALLCO010000047.1 GCA_937998695.1 Candidatus Ozemibacteraceae bacterium | reverse complement strand
TGGACATGACGGGTGACACTATGATACCGCAGGTGGCCCGCCGGCGGCGAGGGACACATTGGCCGTGGAGAGCCGCATGGGAAGCGCGTCCGAAAACACGGTTTGTGGAACGGATGTCGTTGTGGTAGCATCCTACCCGCTATGAAGAGACGAGACGGTTTCACGTTGATCGAGTTGTTGATCGTGGTGGCGATCATTGCGGTGCTGGTCGGGGTGGCGTTGCCCTACTTTCAGAACTATGTGCGCGAGACCCGCATCACCAAGGCGAAGCACGAGCTGGACATCATCAAGGAAGCCCTGATCAAATACAACACCTTCGAGGACAAGAAGTTCGTGGGCACCGACCTGAACGTGCTCCAGGGGAACTATCTGCAGCAACTCACCTATGACCCGTGGGGGCGGGCCTACGAGGTCTACCCGGCGTCGGGTGTGGTGCGGTCTCTCGGGCCCGACCATCTCGATCCGCGGGACGACATCGTGGTCGATTACCTGCCGTCATTGTCGCTGGTCAAAGCGACCTGGGTCGACGCCGATCACAACCGGCACATCACTGCCAGTGACGGGTTGCGGCTGGAGTTCACCCGGTTCCTGCTCTCGAATCAATCGATCACCTATACCAACGACCCGATCGCGGCCAACGCGTCCGGGCCGAGCTTGCTGTTTTCCCCCGACGTGAAAGTGAACTTGCTCGCCGCCACTTCCACTCCGAGCGTGGCCACCGTTTCCGAACTCTGGATTCCCATCACCGCCAACGACGATACCATCTTCTCCCCGGGATCCTCGACGGTGCGGGTTGCCTCTGGCAACATCTCCCTGATGGATGTTTCCGGGCGGCTGGCCAACGGCACTGCCGGGCAGTTCCCCGGCCTGGAAGTTATCATCAAGGCCGACTGAGATGGCCAAGTCCCGCCGCGCCCGACATCTCCCTTCCGAAGAAGCGCCTGTCCGTCTGCCAGGGGCCAAGATCGGCGCCGAACTTACCGACCTGCCCAAGCCCCTGCGCTTCGTGGCCGATTTCTTCCGGCCGGGGCGGAGCGGCGAGGCGTGGCAACCCCTCGATCTTCTCGATTGGGTGATTTTCCTTGGCGTGGTGTGGGTCACCCTGAAGACGCCCTTCCTGTACGATCGGGAGACGACCGAGAACTTCCTGACCCCCAAGGAGTTCTGGTCGAAGCAGACCCTGGCGCTGTTGGGCGTGGTCTTCGCCTTGCGTTTCCTGTACCACGGCGCGATCAAGTTGGTGCGCACCCGCCTCGACCTGCCATTGGCGCTGTTCTTCGGCCTGTCGGTGCTGTCGGTGGCCTGGAACTACAATGGGCCGTCCGCCTTGCGCGACCTGCGCGGGACGTTCCTGATCATGATGCTGTTCCCCTACATCGTGAACTCGGTGCGGAACCGCTGGCAGCTCGACGGGATCCTGTGGGCGATCGTGTTCACGGGCATCGCCACGGCGACCCTGGGCATCATGGAAACCTACAACTGGTACTATCGCTGGGATCCGACGAAAGGGTGGGTATTCGCCCGTGACGAGATCTTCTCGGGGATGATCGACTACCAGGCGACCTACATCCCCCTGTTCCCGCAACTGGCCGACAAGAACTACAGCATGATGTCGATCGTGTCGACGTTCGGCAATCGCAATTACCTCGGCACCTTCACCATGTTCACGGCGTTCATCCCGCTGGCATTCTATTTCTACTACAACAACATCGCGATGAAGGCGATTTCCCTAGGGCTCTACGGCTGGATGCTCTACGGCCTGTACATCACCCGGTGCCGGGCGGCCCTGCTGGGCATGCTGGTCGGGTTCGCTTTCATGACGGTGATGTTGGCGCTGTTCGACCGCAACTGGCGGTTCGTCAAGCGGAACATCGCCTTTTTCGTGGCGGTCGGGTGCATCCTGGCGGCGGGGTTCCTGGTGCAGGTGACGACGGCGAGATCGTTCAACATGCTCGACAAGATCAAGAGCACCTTTACCATGGACCGCACCACCAGCAACACCTACGAACGGGTCTGGGTGTGGTATGCGACCTTCCGGTCGTTCTCGCACAATCCCTTCAAATGGCTGTTGGGCAGCGGATTCGGCTCCTACAAGCATTTCTTCCCCTTGCAGGAGGCCAACACCTTCGATGACGACAACAAGGAGACGTTCACCCCCGTCACCTTCCGTCAGACCCACAATGACTGGCTGCAGCTCGTCTCTGAGCTGGGCCTGGTGGGGATGGGGATCTTCCTGCTGTTGGTGTGGCGGTTCTACGCGGTCATCTATCGTGCCGTCAAAGCCGAGACCCGCGATCACCCCGAGGGGGAGTTCAGCGGCGACCACGTGCTGCTGATCGCGTTGGGCGCTGCCATGATGGCCCAGCTGGCCGCCGCCGTGCCCGATTTCCCCTTCCATCGCATCGAGACGGCTTTGTATGCCGTCGTCGTGCTGGCCCTGGTGCCAGTGCTCGGTGAGACCAGCTTTTTCAAACGGCCCCTGCCCGTGCACGCCACGCGCGTCGACAGGCAGGTGACCATCGGTCTGGCGGTGATCGTGATGGTGGCGGGGGTGCTGAGCTGGCACTTCGAGCGGCGGACCTACTACGCCGATACCCTGGTACGGGCCGCCGAAATGCTGATTCAGCAACGGCAAACACCAGAAAGCCTGAACCTGGCCAAGCAGAAACTGTATGAAGCGATTCGGATCGACCCTCTGCCGGGTGATCCATATTTGAAACTCTCTACCATCCTTGAAATGGAAGGGCGGGGGAAAGAAGCCCTCGAGTTTGCCGAGATGGCGTGGAAGAACATCAATTTCAACGCCCGCTCGACTTACCATTCGGTGGTCTTCCGCCGGATGCACATCTATTACTACCTCTTCCAGGATCGGGCCAAGGCCTTGGAGCAGGCTGACCTGGGCCGCTACCTGACCTGCGGCGAGGCCCGGTCGATCTACTATTTCTACATCGGGAAGATCGCCTGGGAAATGGGTGACCTGGCGCGGGCCGAGTCGGCCCTCGAGCGAGCGGTCAAGTTCCCCGCCTTTGAGGTCCAGGCGGGGGCCGTGCTGGCGGTGGTCAAGGCCCACCTTCAGAAATGGGAGCAGGCCTATGCGATCGGCGCTTCGGTGTCGGCGGCCATCGGCGGCACCGACCCGACCATTCTCGACGTGACGGGCATCGCCGCCTCCAATCTCGGGCAGCAGGCGACCGCCGAGCAGTATTTGCGGAAGGCGGTCGAGCTGCAGCCCAGCCACCCCATCTTCAAACGTGACCTCGGGGTGACCCTGGTGCGGCAGAACCGGCTGGGCGAAGCCCGTCCTTTGCTCGAGGACGCTCATGCCGCTCCCAACACTCCGCCGCAGATCAAGAGCGAGGTGGAAACCCTGCTGGCCTCGATGTCGCTGGTCGAGTTCAGCCAGGCCCACGGGCACCTGAAAGCCGGCCGGCAGGCCGAGGGCCTGGCGATTCTGCAGGGCCTGGCCAAGGCCAAGGTGCTGCACCCACAGGTCAGAGAGCAAGTGAAAGCCATGATGGGGCAGGCGGCAGCTGCTGCGCCAGCCGCGTCGTCAGCCCCGTCGTCAGTGTCGTCGTCGGTGTCGTCGCCGATGCCGTCGCCGGTGCCAGCCCCTGATTCCGGCCCGGCTCATGATTCCGCCCCCCCATCTCCGCTCGATCCCCTGGCTGCGCCGGGCGAACCATCTGAATCAGGACCTTCCCCCGCTCCCGCTCCAATTCCGATACCCGATCAGACGACAGCCCCCAATCAGGGCCGAGACAACGAGCCGTCTCCCGTCTCCCATCAACCGGCGGTCCCTGATCAAGCTCCGTCTCCCACCCCGAGTCCGGACCAACCTCCGCCTCCCGCTTCCGAGCCGAATTCTGCCGGCAACTGACCGGTTGTCGGCCCGTCACGCACACCGAGCACGCATGAACGAACCTTCCCTCCGGTTGCCCGTTCCCTCCCGTCCCCTGGCCCCTCTCGGCCATCGCCACTCCCGCCCCGAAAGAATGGGGGTAAGGGCTGCCGGCCGGTTCCCGATGGGAACGAGGCAAAACTGGGACAGACGTCCCAGCCTCCTTTGGACCACCGAGGGGGCGCGTTGGTCCCGGGGGTTCGGCCTGGCCATCCTGCTGGTAACCTGCGCGGCCATGACGGGGTGTCTAGGCGGGAAGAACCTGCCGCCGCGCATCCAGGCGTTGCTGGCGACCCCCGATGCCACCGTGTTACGCCTGGGGGTCTACGGCGACCCCCTGGGGGTGAACCCCGCCCTGCCGCTTGATGAGTTCGGCCGCCTGGTGGTCAGCCTGGTCCATGCCGGCCCGCTGAAGCGAGGCCCGGCGGGAACCTTCCTGCCCGACCTGTTCGCCAGTTTCGTTCCCACCCAGGACGAGCAGGGCAACCTGGTGGTCGAGGGGGCCTGGCGGAACGACCTCGCCTGGCACGACGGCACGCCTTTCAGCCCGCGCGATCTCGAATTCACGCTGCAGGCCATGGCGGCCAGCGATTCCGGATCCCCCTATGCCGATCTGGCCCGGCGGGTGACGGCCGTGCAGCATCTCGATCGGGGCCGGCGCACGCGGATCGTCTTCGCGGGGAATTCCACCCAGTTTCTCGACCTGCTCACCATCGGGGTGCTGCCCTCCCATCTGCTGGCTGGTCAGCGGCTCGACGAGGCGATGATTCCCCCGCCCGGGTTCGCCGAGCCGGCGGAGGGGGACCTGGCGGCCCCGGCTTCGGCGACGTCGGCGTCCGCGCCCACGGTCCCGTTTGCTCTCTTTCCGGTCGGCATGGGACCGTACCGGCTGGTGGCCCGGCAGCGCGCCCGGTTCGTCGAGTTGGAACCCGCCTCCGGGGCAGCAGGAGTGGCACCATTTCGCAAGATCGTGATCCGGTGCTTCCCCCGCCTCGAGGATCTGGTGGGGACGTTTCGCAATGGACAGCTCGACTGGATGCATGTCCCCCCCGACATTGCCGCTCGCCTGGAGGAACTGCGCATGCCGGGGGTGACCTTCGTGCGCACTCCCAACCCTGCCTGCCTGGTGTGGGGGTTCAACACCAGGCGACCGCCCTTCGACCGTCTGCCCGTGCGGCAGGCCCTGTCGGCCGTGATCAACCGGTCGCGTCTGCTCGGGGCGCTCCCCATGGAGGGGCGCGTGCTGGATGGCCCTCCCGTCGTGAGCGGCATCGACCCGGCCGGACCTGCCCTGGGGGTCGCCACCGGCGCGCCCGGCCTGCCTACCGACTTGTTGACGAAAGCCGGCCTGGCTGATGCCGACGGAGACGGGTGGCGCGACTTCGAGGGGAAACCCTTTTCCCTCACCATCGTGACCAATCAGTCGAACCTGGGCCGGAAGGTGGCCGGTGACCTACTGGTGGAGGACCTGAAAAAGGTGGGAATCCGGGCCACGGTCTTGACGACGAGTTGGTCCGATTTGCTGGGGAAACATCTGGCCGGCGGTGAGTTCGACACGTTCCTGATCGGGTTCCACGTGCCGCCTGATCGCAGTTGGCTCAATCTCTGGCACAGCGCCCCGCCGGTGGGGGATCGCCTCAACCACACCGGCTTTTTCCGCGACGAACTGGACCGGGCCCTAGAAACTTGGGACCGGGTTCCGTTCGGCGAACCGACGCACCCACCCGTGGCAGAGGTTCGTGCCCTGCTGGCCGAGCAGGTGCCGGTCGCCTGGCTGGTGCAGGCCATCGATGTGGTGGCCTTCCAGAACGGGCTGCAGGGGGTTGATCCGGCCCGCTCCCTCCTCGATCAGGATTTGCTGACCTGGAGCAAGCAGCCGGTGGTGGCGCCTGTCCCCCCGCGGTGAGGGCGTGGGCACCCCTCCTTCCCCCCTGCTGGAGGTCGACGACTTCAGTCTGACCCTGGCGGGTAGCGACGGCCGGATCTTTCCGGTGCTGGAAGGGATACGGTTCTCGCTAGGCCGTGGCGAGACGATGGGGATCGCCGGGGAGTCGGGGTCGGGCAAGAGCGTGTTGGCTCTCAGCCTGTTGGGACTGTTGCCGCGAGCGGCCATCCATGAACAACGGGGTGGCCTGCGCTTCGATGGCACCGATCTGACCACCCTTGATGAAACCGGTTTCCAGCGGCTGCGCGGACGGCGCCTGGCCATGGTCTTCCAGGAGCCGACGACCGCCATGAATCCGTTGATGACCCTCTATGAGCAGGTGGCGGAAGGCGTGCGCACGCATTTTCCCCGTCTGGGGGAAGGCGAGGTGCGGGAGCGGGTGCGGCGGGCCCTGCGGCGGGCCGGATTCGGAGATCCCGACACGTTTTTCGACTCGTTCCCCCACCAGCTGAGCGGGGGCATGCGCCAGCGGGCGATGCTGGGCATGGCCCTGGCGACCGATCCGGAGCTGATCGTGGCGGACGAACCGACCACCGCGCTCGACGCCGCCCTGCAGGTGCAGTTGCTGCAAGAGTTGCGGCGCACCGTGCGCGAGGAGGGACATTCGCTGGTCTTCATCAGCCATGACCTCGGCGTCATCCGGACGGTGGCGGACCGGCTGGCCGTGCTCTATGCCGGCATCCTGGTCGAGTCGGGGCCGGTGGCCGAGGTGCTCGACCGACCCCTGCATCCGTATTCACGGGCGCTGCGCGAGGCCATGCCCCGCCTGATCCGCGAGCAACGCCTGCCCCGCCCGATCCCCGGGCATCTGCCGTCGCCCGATCAGAAGCCGGCCGGCTGCGTGTTTGCCCCGCGGTGCGGCAAGGCGGTCGAACGGTGTCGGGCCGAGCGGCCGGGCCCGGTGGAACCTCTTCCCGGACGGGTGGTGCGCTGTCATTTCCCCGAGTCGGTCCCGGAGTCAGGAGGGAAGGAATGACCGATGGGCCGGTGCTGGTGGTGGAGGGCCTAACGAAGCGGTTTCCGCTCGAGCAGTCCCCCCTGCGGCGTCTGCGGAACTGGTGGCGAGGGAACCCTCCGCCGGTGCTGACCGCGCTGCATGACGTGTCGTTCGTCGTTGCCGCCCGCGAAACGCTGGGGATCCTGGGCGAGTCGGGGTCGGGAAAATCGACGCTGGCGCGG
>CALLCO010000046.1 GCA_937998695.1 Candidatus Ozemibacteraceae bacterium | reverse complement strand
GCGGCACGGTGCGGACGCCCACCGTGGAAGTGGCCGATCTCGACGGGGACAACCTGCCTGACGTCCGCATCGAGACCTCGCGCCTGCGCGTGGTCCTGGCGGGCAAGACCGGCTCGATCGCCGTCTACTACCTGAAAGGGCTCAACTTCGAAGAGAACCTGTTCCCTCCCATCCTCCAGGATATGGGGTATTCCTTTGCCTCTGACACGCTGACGCCTTTTGAGGCCACCATTGGCAGCGAGGCCTTCCGGCACTTCGGGTTCAATCTGAAAGTCGAGGAACGGACCCCCGAGAAGATCGTGGTGGCCGCGACGGCCAACGTGCCTCTGGTGGCAGGTCAGCCCTCTCTGGGGTTGATCCGGCGATTCTCCTTCTCGACCACCGGGTACACCTTCGATCTCGAGCAGGCCCTGACGAATCTTGGCGACGAGGCCACCGCGGTCGGCGATGAGGGGCAAGGCGGCCTCGGGGTGCGGTTCGGACCCGGCATCTTCCTCGAGCCCATTGCCAACAGTCACCTGTTGGCCCTGAAGCCTGACCAGGTCGAAAGTTTCGACAAGGCCGCCGCTTTCGAGAAGGCCGCGGCAGCGGGTGGGTACACCGGGGTTGGCCTGAAATCGAGCTATTTCTGCCTGCTGATCGATGCCAAGACCCCTAGCCGGATCGCGGCGCACGAGTTCGAGCTCCAGTCGAGCGACCCCGCCAAGCGTGGCCGTACCTTCCGGGGTGAGGTCGTGCGGGTCGCGGGATCACCCTGGCTCCTGAAAGCGCGGGAAACCCGCTCGTCCACCGTGCACGTCTACTTCGGGCCCAAGCTGCTCGACGAGTTGCGGGCCATCCAGCGGGAGCAAGTGACCGATTACGGGTTCCTCAGCACCGTCTTGTTGCGCATCCTGCAGTTCTTCAACACTCTCTATCCCAATTTCGGGCTGTCGATCGTGTTGCTGACCGTGGTGGTCCGCATCATCCTGTACCCGTTGACCCTGAAACAGACCAAGTCGATGGCCAAGGTCCAGAAGATCCAGCCCATGGTCCAGGACCTGAAAGACCGCTACCGTGACAACCCCCAGAAATTCAACGAGGAAGTGCTCAAGCTCTACCAGAAGCACGACGTGAACCCGCTCGGCGGCTGCCTGCCCCTGTTGCTGCAACTGCCGATCCTGTTCGCCCTCTACAACACCATCAACATCTCGGTCGAACTGCGCAAGACGCCGTTCCTGTGGATGACCGACCTGTCGAAGGCCGATCCGCTTCTCCTGCTTCCGATCGGCATTGCCGCCCTGATGTACTACCAACAGGGCCAGATGCAGGATCCCCAGCAACAGCAGATGATGGCGTTCATGCCGATGTTCATGTTCGTCATCACCTGGTCCCTGCCGGCGGGTCTGCTGGTCTACTGGTTCACCAGCAGCGTCCTCGGCGTATTCCAGCAGGTACAGGCCAACCGGATCATGGCGGCCATGAAGAAGGAGGACAAACCGTGACGACCCGACGCTTCATCGAAATCACCGCGAAATCACCCGAAGAGGCCCGACAACTGGCCGAGCGGGAGTTGAAGGAAGGCGAGACGATCGCCGGCTCCGAAGTGCTGAAGGCCCCGGCCCGCGGCATCTTCGGCGTGGTGGGCGACCCCGAGACCCGCATCCGCTTCACCTGCGAGATGCGCCCCGCGCCGGTCGAGGAACCCCGCCCCGGCCCGGCTCCGCGCCCCGCCCCCCGGGCCGAAGCGCCCCGGGCGCGCCCCGCGCCGGTTGAGATCGAGGCGGAGGGGGAACCCGACGACGAGTTCGACGAGACCCAGGACCTCGATTCCTACGAGGACGAGATGGAAGCCGGGGACGATGTCGACACGGAGGGCGGCGAGGCTCCTGTGACGGCTCTCGGGGTCGACGACGGGTTCGATGTCACCCAAGACCCGATGTGGGGCCAGGTGCAGGCCCTGCTTCATCAAGTGGCGGCCACCCTCGGTGTTCAGGATCCGACCTTCCGCATTTACCGCAGCAATGGCAACAGCATCGTCGAGGCGTCGGGCGGCAACGTCTCCCAGTTGATCGGCAAGCACGGCCGCACGCTCGACTCGCTGCAATATCTGATGAATATCGTGCTCAACAAGGGCCGGGACGACCGCACCAAGCTGGTGCTCGACGTCCAGGGCTACCGCGAGAAGCGGCACAAGAACCTGATCATGTTGGCCAACCGCATGTATCGCAAGGTCATCGACAGCGGCCGTCCGGTCGAACTTGAGCCGATGTCGACCCTCGACCGCCGCACCGTCCACCTCGCGTTGAAAGACCGCAACGGCGTCGAAACCTACTCGCGCGGGGTCGAGCCCCTGCGCCGGGTGGTGATTTCCCCGAAACGGCCTGGGGTGGCGGCCGGCGGTGGAGGCCGGGGCCGCGGCGACCGCGGACCTCGGCGCCACGAGCGCGGCGAGCCGCACGACCGGCGGCTGGCTCGCCAGCAGGCTCCGACCCGCGAGGAGCCGCCGACCAAGCTGTCGTCGGTGCCGATGTTCTTCGAGGGGGATGGTTCCGACGAGAGTTGAGACCATCGCGGCGATCGCCACCCCGCCCGGGCGCTCGGCGCTCGGGTTGATTCGGGTCTCGGGGCCGGCGACGTTCGACCTGCTCCATACGGTGTTTGCCCCGCGCGGGAAGCGAGCCTTCCCGGCGCGGGCCGCCGCTTTTTACGGCGTACTCCGCGACCCGGCGGACGGCGAGGTGGTCGACCAGGTGGTGGTCACCACCTTCCCAGCCCCCCATTCCTTTACGGGGGAGGACGTCGCCGAGATCTCCGCGCATGGCAACCCCCTCGTGCTGGGGCGCGTGCTCGGCCTGCTGCTGCGCCAGGGGGCGCGGGCCGCCGAGCCGGGGGAATTCGCGCGCCGGGCTTTCCTGCACGGCAAGCTCGACCTGCTGGCGGTCGAGGCGATGGCCCAGGTGCTGAACGCCACCACGGCGGGGCAGGCCCGGATCGCCCTCAACCAGCTGGAAGGGCTGCCCACCCGGCGCCTGAGCGGGATCCGGGCGCGTCTGCTCGACCATCACGTGCGGCTCGAGGCGACGCTCAACTTCCCCGAGGAGGCGATCGATGAGATCGACGAGCGCCGGTTGGCCCGCGACCTGGCCGCCGTGCGGGCCGATCTCGACCGGTTCGCCGCCGCCGCCCGCCACGGCGACCTGGTGGCCGGTGGGCTGCGCGTCGTGCTGGCGGGGCGCCCCAACACCGGCAAGTCGAGCCTGCTCAACGCCCTGCTGGGGCGCGAGCGGGCCATCGTCACCGAGATTCCCGGCACCACCCGCGACACCCTCGAAGAGACCCTGCCGCTCGGCGACCTGCCGGTGCGCCTGATCGACACGGCCGGCCTGCGCGCCCCCGGCGACCGGATCGAAGCGCTCGGCATCGACCGCACCCGGCAGGCCCTGGCTGGTGCGTTTCTGGCCCTGCCCGTCTTCGATGCGGCCACCGCCCTGACCCCCGACGATCACGAAGTCCGCCGTGTGCTCAAGGAGGTCGGATGCCCGGTGGTGGCGGTGCTCAACAAGAGCGACCTGCCCCCCCGCCTGACCGCCGCCGACCTGGCTCCCTGGCCGGTGGTGCGGGTCTCCGCCCTGACCGGCGACGGGCTGGAGGGCCTGCGGGAGGCCATCCGGGCCGAGGCCGCCGGGCGCGGCCTGTCGCACCTGGAAGACCTCGTCCTGCTCGGGGTCCAGCAAGGGGAAGCCCTGGAGCGGGCCCGCCAGGCGGTGGGGCGCGCTCTCGAGGGGCTGGGCACCATCTACCACGACATGCTCTCGGTCGAGCTGGAAGAGGCGATTCGCGCCCTCGGCCTCGTCACCGGGGAAGACGTCGATCCCCACACGCTCGACCGCATCTTCGAGCGCTTCTGCATCGGGAAGTAGCAGAGAAGCCGGCCATGCCTTTTCCCCTCGAAGTGCACTTTGGTGACAACCTTGCCGTCCTGCGAGGTCTGCCGGCCGGGTCGATCGACCTGATCTACATCGACCCGCCCTTCAACACCGGGAAGGCCCAGGCCCGCACCCGCATCCGGGCGGTGCGTGACGAAGAGGAGGGCGACCGGGTGGGGTTCGCCGGCCGGCGCTACCGGACCATCAAGATCGGGACGCAGGCCTTCGCCGATCTGTTCGACGACTATCTCGCCTTCCTGGAACCCCGGCTGCGTGAAGGCTTTCGCGTGCTCAAACCCGACGGCAGCTTCTTCTTCCATATCGACTACCGGGAAGTCCACTACTGCAAGGTGCTGCTCGACCAGATCTTCGGCCGGGCCTCGTTCATGAACGAGATCATCTGGGCCTACGATTACGGGGCCCGCACCAAGAGGCGGTGGCCGGCCAAGCACGACACCATCCTGTGGTATGCCAAAAACCCAAAAAAGTACCAGTTCAACCTCGAGGCCTGCGACCGGATCCCGTATATGGCTCCAGATCTGGTTGGGCCCGCCAAGGCCGCGAGAGGAAAGACCCCCACCGACACCTGGTGGCACACCATCGTCAGCCCCAACGGCAGAGAGAAAACGGGCTATCCCACCCAGAAACCCCTGGGCATCCTCTCGCGGATCGTCCTTGTGCATAGCCGGCCCGGCGACCTCCTGCTGGATTTTTTCGCCGGCAGCGGGTCGTTCGGAGAGGCGGCCGCCCGCCTGGACCGGCGGGCCATCCTGATCGACAACAACCCGATGGCGATGCGGGTCATGCAGGAACGGTTGGCACCCTACGGGGTGGACTGGCACCACTGGCCACCTGGGTCGAGGGGAGGCCGACAAGCACCAGGCCAGAGAAGGGCGGACGCATGACCGGCGCCGCGCGGGAGGGCGGGGCGCACGTCCCCATCATCGTGGTGGGGGCGGGGCATGCGGGGTGCGAGGCGGCCCTGGCCGCGGCGCGGTTGGGGGTCGAGACCCTGCTGGTGACGATGAATCTGTCGACGGTGGCGTTGATGCCCTGCAACCCCAGCATCGGGGGGCCCGGCAAGGGCCATCTCGTGCGGGAGATCGGCGCCCTCGGCGGCGAGATGGCGGCCTGCATCGACGCCACCTGCCTGCAGATGAAGTGGCTCAACGTCTCGAAAGGGCCGGCCGTGCGGGCCCGTCGCGCCCAGGCCGACAAGGCCGCCTACCGTCGCCGCATGACCGCCACCCTGTTCGCTACGCCGCATCTGACGGTGCGGCAGGGCTTGGTAACGCGCGTGTTGGCGGCGGGCGGTCGTGTCACCGGCGTCGAATTCGAGACCGGTGTTGTCGTATCCTGCGACCGGCTGATTCTGGCGCCCGGGACGTCGCTGAACGGCCGGATCATCGTCGGGCCGCGCAGCTGGCCCGGCGGCCCCCACAACCAACGGGCGGCGTCCGGTCTCAGCGAGTCGCTGGCCGCGCTCGGCGTGCCGTGGCGACGCCTGCAGACGGCCACGCCACCCCGCATCCGGCGCGACTCGGTGGCCTGGGCGGCAACCCGCGAGCTGCCGGGCGATCCCGAGGCCGGTGGCTTCCTGTGGGAACACCGGACGCGGCGCCTCGACCACCAGGAATCGTGCTGGCTGACCTTCACCGATGCCGCCACCATCGCTGCCGTGCGCCGGAACCTGCCGTTCAGTCCGCTGGTGCTCGAGAACATCACCAACGTCGGGCCCAAGCACTGTCCGTCGATCGACCGCAAGGTGCTGAAGTTCCCTGACCAGGCGCGCCACCAGATCTTCATCGAACCGGAAGGCCGCGACTCGGAGGAGATGTATCTGCAGGGCCTCACCACCAGCATGCCCCCGGCCAGCCAACGGGAGATCGTCCGCAGTATTCCCGGTCTGGAGAGGGCCGAGATCACCCGCTACGGCTATGCCATCGAGTATGACGCCCTGGCGCCCGGCGCCATGCGTAAGAGCATGGCTTCCCGCGTCCTGGACGGTCTGTTCACCGCGGGCCAGATCAACGGCACCTCCGGCTACGAGGAGGCCGCCGCCCAGGGGCTGGTGGCGGGGATCAACGCCGTGCGCTCCCTACGCGGAGAACCGCCCTGGGTGCCGTCGCGCACCGAAGCCTACCTCGGCGTGCTCATCGACGACCTGTCGACCTGGGACCACCCCGAACCGTACCGTATGACGCCCGCGCAGGCCGAATTCCGGCTGCATCTGCGGGAAGACTCGGCCGAGGCCCGCCTGCTGGAAGAGGCCCGCGCGCTCGGCCTGGTACCGGCCGCACGCACCGCGGCCATAGCCGATTGGCTCAACCGTATCCGCCAGGAGATCGCCCGCCTCGACGAGATGCGGGTGTCCCCGACCGGGCCCTTGCGGGAACGTCTGACGGCGGCGGGCACGGGGGGGCTCAAGAAGCAGGTCAGCGTAGGCGAGATCCTGCAGCGACCCACCATCGGCTACGGTGACCTTCCCGGTCTGCTGGGTGCCGACTTCGTTCCTGGGCTGAGCGCTCCTGACGAGATCGCTTTCCTGGAAACGGATCTCCGCTACCGCGGGTATGCGGCCCGCGAAGGCGACCGGCGAGCGGAGACCCGCTGGCTGGAGGGGCTCCCCCTGCCGTTGGCCCTGCCCGCGTCGATCGCCGCCGCCCTGTCGGCCTCCACCCGGGAACTGCTGGCGGGAAGCCGGTTTGAAGACCTGGGGCAGGCCGTACGAAAGCATTGCCTTTCCCGCGGGGAACTTGCTATCCTGTTGGCGGCCCTGGGTGGAGGCCGGACCTCCCCCCCTGAGGGCCCGGGGTAACGAGTGGTCACCAAACGGCAGCAGGACCTCATCATCCAGAACCTCCGGTCGATTTCCGCCGAGATCCGACTGAGATCGTTGCAGCAGCTCTCGACTCTTCTGGCTGTCCCCGAGGCAGAGAAAATCAAACTCTACCAGGCCGCCCTCCAAGATTCGGACGAAGCCGTGCGCAAATTGGCCCAACGCCTGCTCGGCAACGCCGGGGTGGCCGCGCCGGTCGCACCCCCTCCTGCTCCCCCACCCGAGGACGTGGCCTCACCTCAGGATTCTCCCGCGGAAAGACCGGCTGAACCACCGCCGGTACCTCCCCCGGCGGCGTTGCCGGCCGAGCCCGCCGAAGAACCGCCAGCCGAGGCGGCTCCGCTTCCTCCGGCGCCCTCGGCGGCCCCG
>CALLCO010000045.1 GCA_937998695.1 Candidatus Ozemibacteraceae bacterium | reverse complement strand
GGCCTCGCGCCTCGCAGATCGCTATGGATGGCGATTCTGCGAGGTTCGGACGACGAATCGAGCCGAACCCGAGGCCACCGATCCGAGCCTGCAGAATGGTGTCTGGAGGCGAACCCGGCCCCAGGGGGTGAGAAACTGTGGTAGTCATACGCCCTGCGACCCCGGACACCCTTGTCGCTTGCTGTCCCTCAGAAATCTCCGGCCGTCGATGGTGAGGGGTTCGCCGATTGCCGGGAAGACGAACGGGGCGCCAGACGAACCGGCGCCCCGTTCTGAGAACCGCCCCC
The DNA here is from genome assembly GCA_937998695.1 of Candidatus Ozemibacteraceae bacterium. Lineage (GTDB taxonomy): Bacteria > Muiribacteriota > Ozemobacteria > Ozemobacterales > Ozemobacteraceae > Ozemobacter. The sequence goes on along the minus strand of CALLCO010000045.1, from coordinate 21,498 downwards.
AGGGGGATTCGAACCCCCGCCGCAGCCTTGAAAGGGCTGTGTCCTAGGCCGCTAGACGATGGGGGCATGATTGCCCGCGTATTAGGTGGGCCCAGCAGGGTTCGAACCTGCGACCAGCCGGTTATGAGCCGGCAGCTCTGACCACTGAGCTATAGGCCCGTAGGTCAGCTCAGTTTACCACACCCGCCCGCCGCAGGCAAGCCTCATTCCAGGTAAAATTCCTTCAGCTTCTTCGAGCGGCTCGGATGGCGCAGTTTGCGCAGGGCCTTGGCCTCGATCTGGCGGATGCGCTCGCGGGTGACCCCGAACTTCTGGCCGACCTCCTCGAGGGTGCGCTGCCAGCCGTCTTCGAGGCCGAACCGGTACTTGATGACGCGCGACTCGCGTTCGGTCAGGGTCGATAACACGCGGTTGATCTGTTCTTTCAGGATCAGGTTGAAGGCGGTCTCGGCGGGTGGCAGGGCCGACTTGTCCTCGACGAAGTCGCCGAGATGGGAATCCTCCTCGCCGTTGATCGGCGTCTCGAGCGAGATGGGGTCCATCGCCGTCTTCATGATGTTCTTGACCTTCTCGACCGGCAGGCTGACCTCGGCGGCGAGTTCCTCGATGGTCGGCTCGCGGCCGAGCTTCTGCATCATCTTGCGACTGGCTTTGCGCAGTTTGTTGATCGTCTCGACCATGTGCACCGGGATGCGGATGGTGCGCGCCTGGTCGGCGATGGCGCGGGTGATCGCCTGCCGGATCCACCAGATGGCGTAGGTCGAGAACTTGTACCCCTTGCGATACTTGAACTTTTCGACGGCTCGGATGAGCCCCTGGTTGCCTTCCTGGATCAGGTCGAGGAAGAGCAGACCTCGTTTGGTGTATTTCTTGGCGACCGAGACCACCAGGCGCAGGTTGGCCTCGATCAGCTTGCGCTGGGCTTCCTGGTCGCCGTGCTCGATGCGCTTGGCGAGGGTGATCTCCTCCTGGGTGGTGAGAAGCCGGATCTTGCCGATCTCCCGGAGGTAGACGCGGACGGAATCGTCGATGTCATCGAAGTCTTGTTGGGCATCGACGTAGTTCTCCTCCTTCTTGTCCTCCGGCATCCGGAGTTTTTCCTTGAGCTGGATCTCGTCGTCATCGACGAGTTCGACGTTGGCCTCCATCAACAGGTCGATGACTTCTTCGAAGACGGAGGTGTCTAGTCCGTCCGGGAGGACCTTGTTGATCTCCTGGTAGCTGAGGTAGCCCTGCTCCTTTCCCTTCTTGATGAGGTCCTGCCGGATCTCCTCCAGGGTTTTCGCCTGGGCGGCAGGAGGTGGTGGGGTGGCGACGGCGCGAGCCTGGGCGGTGCTGCTCATGGATGGTTCCTTTTTCTTAGACATTTCGGCCGAGGAGGTCGATCTTGCGGCGCAGCTCGAACTGCTGGCGTTGGAGGTCGACGACCTTCGCGTGGTCACCGGCCTTCTCGGCCTGCTGGATCTGCGCCTGGAGATCTTGGGACTCCCGTTTCAGACGGTGGATCGCCATACCCTTCACACATTCCATGAACGGTTCGGGGGGGGCTTCCTCGAGTGCAATGATCAGGCCGCTCAGTCGGGACGCCAGTCTGGGCTCTTCCAGGGCGCCGAGGAGGTCGGCAGGTTGCAGGGGGCCTTCGCCACGTTCGACCGTCTCACGGATGAGGGAAAAGATCTTTCCGAGGTCGGGATCGGTGAAATCCGCTGAAGACAGGAGACTGCGGGTGCGGGGGAACTCGTCGGGATGGTCGAGAAGGTACTTGAGCACCCACTCCTCGCGTCGCCGTTGGGCCGGCGGCACGGCGGAGGCGGGTTTCCCGGCAGGCGGGGCGGGGGACGTCGGTTTGTCCTGGGAAAACTGCGACTGTAGGAGGGAGACGTCCAGGTCGAGGAGACGGGCCATGGTCTTGATGGTTTCGCTGCGGGCGATCGGGCTCTCAATGGCCTTGATATACTCCCGGAACTCACGGACCAGGCGCTCTTTGACGTGGACCTCCAACGGGCGGGGCAGACCGCGGGTGCGCATTTCCACGAGGAACGTGTAGATGTCCTGCGACGCCTTGAGACGCTCGAGGAACTTCTCGGACCCTTCCCGGCGGATGAAACTGTCGGGATCGTCCTGGGGATCGGGGAACGACAAAATACGGGCGTTCAGCGGGGTATCCCGCTGCAACGAGATGGCCCGAAGGGTGGCCCGCTGCCCGGCCTCGTCCGCGTCATACGACAGGTAGAGGGTCTGGGCATTGCGGGACAGCAGCTGGAGCTGCTCGCTGGTGATCGAGGTGCCGAGAGTGGCGACCACGTTGGGCACCCCGCGCTGGACGAGGGAGATGACGTCGAGGAAGCCCTCGACCACGATGGCGGCGTTCTGCCGGCGTATCTGGGGCAGGGCCTCCTTGAAGTTGAACAGTACCCGGCGTTTGTTGAAGATCTCGGACTCCGGGCTGTTGAGGTATTTCGGCTCGTCGCTCTTGACCAGGATACGGCCGCCGAACCCGATGACCCGGCCGTGGGTATCGAGAATGGGGATCATCAGCCGGTTGCGGAAGGTATCGTAGTGCCCGGACCCTGACGATTGCGGCCGGATGAGCCCCACCTTTTCGAGCAACACCGTCGAGTCGGGGTCTTTGGCGAACCGGCGGGTGAGCGTGTCGCCGGCGGCGGGCGCGAACCCGAGCTGGAAGGCGCGGGCGGTGTCCCAGTCGATGGCTCGGGTCTTCAGGTAATCGCGGGCCGGAGCCCCGGTCTGAACCTGATAGAGCTGGCTGGCGTAGAACTTGGCCGCCTGCTCGAGGATGGCGAAGAACGGCGCCTTGCGGTCGATCGCGGGGTCGACCGGCTCGGGCATCTCGATACCGAGGCGTCGCCCCAGCAGTCTCACAGCCTCGGGGAACGTTAGCTTCTCGATCTCCATGATGAAGGCGAAAGCGTCGCCGCCCTTGGCGCAGCCGAAGCAATGAAAGATCTGCTTCTGGGGCACCACGTAGAAACTGGGGGTCTTTTCCTGGTGGAAAGGGCACAGCCCTTTGTACGTGCGCCCGGACGGGATCAGCCGCACATACTCCCCCACCAGTTGGACGATGTCCGTCCTGGCCCTGATCTCAACCTTGATATCGCTGGCGATGGTGGGCAAAAAGGCCGTCATTCCTTGTGGCATCAAAGAGTTCGCACTCCTCCCAGCCGGGACGCAGGACAGGCGACCAAGAACCCGCCCCCGATCGGACTGGAATTTTCAATGGTACCAAACCGACCTGATTCTGTCAAACAGGTTGTACGGAATTTTTCTCCCGGATGTTTCACCATGCTGGAGCCCCTGGCAAGACGGGAAGGGATGGCCGGTGACATGCGGCTGACCGAGGCGGGGGAACCGACGTCCTTTCGGTCTTGACCTTGGGTCCGGAGGAACCCTTCCCGGACAACGGATGCCGCCCGGTCTGGATTGCCGGCCGTCGCTGGTGGCGGGGGGGCCACGGGTGGCGCCTTCCCCCAGAGGGGCCGAGGCCTAAGGATGACCTCCGAAAGGGGGCTGCCGGCGCAGGACGATCAGCGTCAGATCGTCGTCGCAGGGTCGGTTCCCGGTGGTTTGCCGGAAGGCGTTGAGGATGCCGTCAAGGGCCTCCGTGGCCGAGCCGACGGGCCCGCAGGCCTTCTCCAGGAGCTGGCGGAACCCGTCGTAGCCCACAGGATGGCCGGCCTCCGTCAGGGCCTCCACCAGGCCGTCGGTATATAGAACCAGCTGGTCGCCAGGGGCGAAGGCCACCTGTCGCTCCTCGAACCGCCCCTGGCGGCGGGCTCCCAGCGGGTAGGCAGCGCATTCCACCAGGGTGGCGTTTCCCGTGGACCGGCTGAAGAAATACGGGAAACTATGCCCGGCGTTGCCGAAGGTGAAACGGTGCTCGCGGGCGTCGATGACCCCGTAGAGCATGGTCATCAGCCGTTTTCGCTTGATTGTTTCGAACAGGTGGGCATTGAGGTGCTCGAGGGTGGGAACCACCGCCCGGGCGGCGTCGGGGGGCCGGATCTTGACCGCGCTCTTGGCCATCGCCATCAGTAGCGCCGCCGGCACCCCGTGGCCGGTGACGTCCCCGACCAGGACCACCGCGAACCGCTCGTCGAGGGCGAAATAGTCGAAATAGTCCCCCCCTAGATCGCTGACCGCCTGCGAGCGCCCGGCGATCTGGAACTCGCCCAGGGTCAACGGCCCGGCCGGGAACAGGGTTTCCTGCACCACCTTGCCGATGGCCAGTTCCTCGAGGCTCGTGATGACCCGGTTGAAGGTCGAACCCAGGTCACCGAACTCGTCGTGGGCCAGTTCGGGGATCCGGTAGTTGAACTGGCGGCGTTCGATGGCGGCGATGCCCGAGGCCAGTTCCGTAATCGGCCACAGGAAGCCCCGCGCCAGCACCAGGCCGATGCAGAAGGCGAACACCCCGCTGACCACGGCGATCAGGGCGATCCGGCGCGTCAGGCGGTCGACGACCGCGTCAATGCGTGCTTGGGGGAACATGGCGAACAGCAGGAAATTGGGAAGTTTCTTCAGGGGCGAGGCCAGCACGAGATACGGTTCCCCCCCCATTTCCTCGACGGCCGTGTGCTGGGTTTCCGTGGTCAACACCTTGTCATACAGGTCCTTGCCGAAGGGATACTTGGAAAACCCGGCCGGATAGGGTGAATAGCCGCGCTGTCTTGACATCATGGCGAGCCGGACTGGGTTGTCCTCCTCCCGGGCGCGATGATTGAGGCGGACCACGGTGCGCAGATAGCGGCGCGCCAGATCCTGGGCGCTCTGCATGAGGATCAGCACGTTCGGGTGTCGCCCGGCGGGGGCGGGCACGAACGCGGAGAAGAGAAAATACGCCCCCCGGCCGAACCAGAACTCATGGATCTGGTCGGTCTGTTCGAATAAGCGGGCGTAGGCGGACTTGCCACCACCCCCGCCCGAGACCAGCTCGGCGAAGCTGTCGGTCAGCGATTCCACCATCACGTCCGACATGCGGGCCCCCAGGTCGCTGCCCCCCGAGCCAAACTTGCTGGCGAACAGTTTGCGGGCCAGGGTGGGAACGAACCGGCTGATCAGGTCGCGCCCCTTCTCGAATCTCATGTTGAACAGCATTTTCCCCTTCTGGTCGAGAATGAACGCCTGCGACAGCAGGTCTTTCTGGCGTAGGTGTTCAGTGATCTGGCGCAGACGGGTCTGGTCGAGGCGGGCCACCGGCTTGGCCCGGGAAAGGCGCCGGAAGATGTCCTGCAGCCGCTGCACCGCCGCGTTGAAGTTCTCATCGATGTTCTCCAGCAGTGATGCCAGTTGGGTGAAGCGCTCCTGGATCATCACCTGGCGCTCCTCGACCGCATATTGGGATCCTAAGAGAATGAACGCCGTGACCGGAATGGCCGTGGCGTACAAAAACAACGCAATCAGTTTCTTCTTGATCGAGAAGAACACTTGGGGCCGACTGACGAGGATCCGGTGGCTCCAGGAGGCCACTAAAAGGAGGATGGCCAAGGCCAGTCCCCAGATGAGGACCCGCAGGCGCCCGTGCCCCGGCAATCGGAGCCCATGCAGGCCGACCAGCACCTTTCCCGACTCGAAGGGAAAGATCGCCATGACCCGAGCTGGATCGATCTTCTGCCGGGAAAACTGCCGCTGAATGGCCCTGGCCTCGCGCACCAGGCGGGTGGGGGAAGTCCGCAGTCGTCGCCGTACCGTGGCGGGAACGTAGGAATCTCGAGGTTCGGCCAGGTCGAGCAGGGCATACCCCTCGTCCGGGTCACCGGCCTGGTTGAAGTCGCGGATCATTGTCCGGATGGCTTGCTGGCGGGGGATCTCTCTTTCCTCGAAGAAGGCCACCACCCCACCCTGGAAGGTGGCTTCCGCAGTGCGTCCATCGCCGGTGGAGGCTTCGGTGGTGGGCGGGGTCAAATACAGCGTGTTCCAGTAGAAGAAGCCCGGTTTACCGTTCAGATGAACTCGCAGCAAGGTGGACTTGTCGTAGACGATATCGGATGGTTCGATATCACCCAGGAACGACTGGAAAATGGACCGATAACGAGCCAGCAGTTTGCTCTGCCCCTGCATTTCCGGTTCGGCCAGCGCCAGGAACAGTTTCTGGACCATGGCCTTGTACTTGCGGTTCTCGCCCGGACACTGGATGAACTCGCCACGCGCATCGAACAGGTAGAGGTTGATGAACGGCAACCGGGACTTCTTCAGGCGCAGGTAGGCCTGGCGGGCGGTCTGGGCGGTCAGCCGCTCCTCGTTCAGCCGCCCATAGAAGAAATTCAACTCCTTTTGAATGAAATAGGCGTCGTTTCCTTCCCGGTGAAGCCGAAATAGGTTCCGGTCCAGGCGGGTGAGTAGTTGGCGCGTGAGACGGCCCACTTCCTGGGTGGTCAAGAACTGCCAGCCCAGCAGGAGCAGCGCGATCGGCAGCCCGGCAAAAAACAGCACCGCGCCCATCCATGAGGCCAGCTTGCTGCGGGGGTGATTCATCCGAAAGATAAGAGGGGGGAGCTCTTTTAGCCCACGGGAAACCTGAAAGGCAGCTGCCGGAAGAGGGGGGCGACCATCTGACGGATACCTCGTGTGGGATGATGATGACGGCGATTATAGCAGGTTCTTCCTTCGGAACCCACGGTTCTCTTCCAGAGTCCTCAATCCCCCTGGGGGATCGGTCGTTCCTTACCAATGGCAATGGGGTTTACATGACATTCCCTGTCGGATGCGGCTCCCGGATCCGTGGAAAAACCCCCCCCCCCATGGTAAGATCAGTTAAGGGAAATCTCCTGGCGAGGAACTGGTATGAAAAAGTTGCTTGTGCTCAGCATGTGCGTCGTGTTCGTCTGCCTGGCCGGCATGGCGGGGGCGGCCGGACTCAATCCGGAAGCCGCGGCCCTGTATTCCCAGGCTGAGGCGGCCTACAAGGCCAAAGACCTGGAGAAGGCAGCCGCTACCCTGGTGGAGGCCCTCAAAAAAGAGCCCGACAATGCAGTGTTCCGCTATATCCTCGGCAAGATCCTCATGGAAAAGGGTGATTTCCTGGGGGCTCGTGAGAACTTCGAGATCGTTGGTCGGTCCCGGCCAAATACTGAAAAGGGCGCCGAATACAATGACAAGCTGAAGAACTTCAAAAAGCGCATCAAAACCCTCCAGGATTCATTCAACGACGAGGGCCAGAAGAAGTTCGACCTCTACCTGAAGAACCAGGACAGCAAGCAGAAGATCCAGTTGGCCGTCACGCTCTATCAGGCTTTCCGCCTGAACCCCCCCCTACGGTACAAGAACTACGACGAACTGAAGAAGGCGACCGACATCTACGAGGAAGCCCTTCAGAAGTGCTTCCAGGGCCAGGATTGGAAGAAGCAGCCCATGCTGCAACTGGCATTTCTCTACGAGATCGCCAACAAGAAAGACAAGGCCGCCGAGGTCTACATGCGGGCCCTCGATTACGTCGAAGACCCCAACGAGGAGTTCGTCATCACACACAAATTCGACTATCTCAATCGGTCCAATAAAGAGAAGCTCCTCGACACCATCGAGGCCGGCGAGTTCTCCCAGAAAGACCTCGAAGAACTGATGGGCAGCAGTTCTGAAAAGATCAGCGACGAAGACCGCCAGAAGGTCGAGGACATGATCGCCGATGCCCGCTCCAAGCTCGAAAACGCCTCCTCCGAAGAGGAACGCGAGCAGGTCCTTGAGGAGATCAAGGCCAGTATCATCGAGAAGCAGAAGCGTGGCGAGTTGCCCGGCCAGGACAAGCTGAACGAGAAGCTCAAGAAAGAGGGTAAGACCATGGAAGAATACATGAAGGAGAAAGGACTGTAGACTGGGTATTCCTCCCCAGGACGGTCTGACTTCTCCCCTTAAGGTCCCCCCCGTGGGGAATTTTTTACCCACCCAAAATTGCGATCCTAGAGATATAATGAAATAGAGATCATCAAGGAGGGGGAAAATGAAAAGGCGACGGTGTTTTTGCGCTTGTCTATTCGTGGGGGTCGCTGTGCTGGTTTTGAGCTCGGCGGCATTTGGGTGCAGTTCCAAAGGCCCCCAAGATCCATACACAGGTTTGATCACCTACCCCCCAGGAAATGGGTCCCCCGCTGGAGTCACCTCGGTTCCCGTCGTTCCTGGTACACCATTCAACGGCACCTTCTACAAAGCCTGGAATGCCAAGAACATGCAGGTAATCATTGTCCCCGTCGGAACCCAATTATCCTTCGAAGGGGTAATCAAGTCCGCCACGCCCCTTAATCCTCCCCGCCCGAACTTTTGGGAAGAAGGTCAGGTCAACAACGAATACGGGACCACGGTGGAGAACGCCCCCCGCCCCACCTGGACCATCAGCGGCAACGGTCGGGGTGATTTCCGGGGGGACCCTCCCCCGCCCCTGCCCGGTGGACTCTCTCTCAAGCCGTTCGAAACCCGTGCTAATTGCATGATCGTCGATGACACCCCAGCGGTGAAGGCCCTCTGGAAGCTGACGTACGATCAGGATGCCGCGTTGAACATGCTTTGGCAGGCCTATAACGATCCAGTCTACAAGTCGATGATCGATTCCGATCTCACCAATGCCGGGTTCCCTGAAGGAACGGACTTCTCGACCATTCTGCAGAATGCCCGGGAGCCCGAATTCGATTTCGGCGCCAAGAGCCTCAACGAGTATGAAATCAGTCCGACCGGCCCCGATGGCGTTGCCGGATTGCGGAATGGGCTCGTTACCGCTCTTCCTCACGATGAGCACACCGGGTGCCTGTCAACCGAAGACCCGGTGACGCGAACCTTCAAGAAACCTGGAGGGGCCACCTATTCGGTCTCTCTCCCCAGCCGTGCGAAATACCTGGTCAAAGCCGGCTATATCGCCATGCAAGAGTGGTATCCTAGTGGTCGGTACAACACCAAATATTTGATCACTCCCCCCTCCGGCACCACGTTTGAATATGGCAATTCCCGTCTGGTCAAGAAATTCACGACACCGACCGCTCCCGATTACTGGGTTCTTGATCTCAATAGCGGCCTGGAATCTTGCAAAGACTGTGTGTGGTGCTGGATCGAGGCGACCGGGGTACTGAAGCCGGAAGAATCGGTGGTTCCCGAGGAAAACTATACATCTTCCGATCCGTCGAAGCGTCGGGCTTACTATCAGTTCGATCCAAACTCGGTGGCCATCGGTGGCGTGTTCGTCCGGGGGTATTATCAAGCGGGGGCTTCGACGGCCGGCCGCAATACGTTGGTGTACGTGGTGGTCGTCGATACGGAGCGTCCCGCCACGTTCGACTGGTTGACCAACCAAACCGGATTGACCGGAGAAACCGGAAAAACCCTCGGGGAAACCATGGCGACCCCGCTGAAATTCCGAATCTATGACAACAACCCCCTGTTGGGCGCTAACACCCACAATTCGATCTTCACTGAATTCCCCAATTTGGCCAGTTTTGAATTCATCCAAGCGGACAAGCGACCGGGGGGCGGGCCAAATGTCACCTCGGTTTACACACAATATCTGGCTCCATTGGTACCAACTGCCGGCGGGGTCTTCTCCGTGGCCAACCTCAAACCTGCTGTCTATTACAACGTTTGTGTGCCATGTCCTCTTGGCTTCAAGGTTTCAGGAGTCGATCCGGCCAAATACGCAGGGCCCTTCCCCCTGTTGAGAGACCGGTTGGTGGTTCCTGCCCAGCGATTTGTCTGGAAAAAGATCGATACGGGCATTACCATCACGGGCAGACAGATCTATAAAAAGAACGGTGCTCCGGTCTCAGATCTCGCCGCCCTTCAAGTAGACACCGCCTGGGATGGCTACAGTTCTGTTGACTTTACCGTCGATTCCTCGGCCTTTGTCGAGCCCATGGGGGTCCTTTTCGGTGAAGGTGCCAAGCGGTATGATCTGAAGTTTGCCGATGCCAAAATCGATGCCCCTTCGGTTCTCCCCACCAATGGAGTGCCGGTCTTGTCCGACAAGATCCAGTTTTACCCGTGGTCGGACAAGGGGATCAAAGTGTTCCCCAGCGTCCAGGATGGGGTAGGCAACCAATCGCCCGTTGCCGACGAGGTTAACGCCATCATCGGAACCAAGTTCTCCGGAATCGATTTGAAGGACTCCACCGATCGGGTCAGCCAATGGTCCGATCCCGCTGGCCTGGATGGGTCGGTCTCTCCCAATCCGATCATGGGTGGCCTTCTCGAGGCGACCCTTCCGGCCCCCCGGGTCTCTGGCGTGAATCCCTGGGGCAAATTCCTCTACGTCAAGGAAATCAAGGATCGCGGTCGTCCGATGGTAGCATTGGAGATCACCAACGCCAAGAGCGAAAAGGCGGTTGTCTACGGAAATCTGGCGGCCATGGGAGATCTGCCGGGCTACTATACCGCTCTCGAGAAAGCCGGAGGTTCCGGCTGGGCGGTGGCCAACGACACCAATGTCGGGAGCAAATTCTTCACTGCCGCAGGAACCCAGGAGGCTGAAGAGGCCTGGGAGTTCAAGGCCGGGGTGAATGACGACCTCTATCTGCGCTTCCAGGAATGCGTCAGCAATGGGAAGTTCCGCCCTTGGATGTTTGCGGTTCCCAACAACACCCCTGTCGGATTCCCGGCATGGGGTAGCGACTATTGGAACGGGAAAGATACCTACAACAACGACCGGATTGCCTATCAACAAGGTAACCGGGATCGCCTCCTGTTCCGGTACTGGGCCTGGGACAACATCAACATGTTCAACACCGGCGATGCTGCAGCTCCTTGTGGAGTCAAGCTCCAGCCCGGAGATCGCGATTTCAACGCCGTCTGCTCGGACAAACGGACCGCGCTGGTCACTCTGATCGACAAACCGGTGTATTCCACCGGAGACGGGAAGGTGCCGGCAAGCAAGGTCTGGTGGCCGGATTACATCTTCCAGAATCCCAGTCATCGCAAATCGGGGGACTACGAGGAATGTTCCATTACCCTCGAAGTCCAGGATGAGGCCAACAATCCCACCCGGAAGTTGAAAGTCTTCTTCCGGGTTCCTTCCCCCGCCGTGGAGATGATCCGAACGCTGGAAGACAATCGGGAACGGCGCTGACCTGTCCCTGGGGGATTTGAACCCTCCAAGATTCCGAAACTCGACCGCCCGGACCGGAGATCGCTCTGGTCCGGGCGGTCTGCTCAGTCGCCGTCTCCAGATTTCCCCTTGCCCCCGGAGGAAGAACTCCTCATCGGACCCAATTGATTCCGTATGAGGAAACGACCTGATTGGTTTCTTGGCTGGGGGCCAACAATGAGGTCCTGAAAGCAGCGACGGCCCCTGGTGTGGGGCCGGTTGCTGGTCGGGGGGGAAATCTAAGCCCAGGCCGATTTTGGCAGCAAGGGCGGCCGGTTATTCATCTGGGTGGTCAAGATGGCTCGTGCCGCGTTGGGCAAAGTAGTCGGATACTTCCTGGGCCCTCTTTTCTGGCGAGGGCTGGAGGTCGAGGATCTTCCGCCGTGCCTGTGCGGCTTGCGGACTCTTGGGGAAATCGCTGAGAATGCGCTGATAGGTCTGGATGGCGGCACCCACCCCGTGTTTGGGGTTTTCCTCAAGATAGAGATCGCCAAGGGTGAGCAGGGTCGTCGGATCGCTCTTCCGATCGGCGGCGATACTGACCAGTTTCAGGGCTTCGGCGGGTTTGGTGGTTCGCAGCGCATTGGCTTCGGCCAGGAGGTCTGCCACTTCGGTCGTGGCGAACTGTGAGGCCGCACTGGGCAGTTCAACCAGGGCTGGCGGGGTGGGGGTGGCCGAACCAGTTTCTGGGGTTGGGGATGGCTGGGTGATGCCCGTGGCTGGGGCAGTGGCCAGCGTGACAGGGGGGCGGGGGGGCGGAGCGGCCGCCTTCTGACGAGCGGCTTCCGCGGCCGCCGCGGCTTCGGCTATCTGCTGACGGGCGGCGGCGATGGCCGCCAGGCGTTGGCGGGCCCTCTTGGCCAGGTCGGGGTCGGGACTGCCGGCGAGGAACCTTTCCAGAAGGCGACTGGCGGAATCGAGATCCCCATACATGTGTTGGTAGACTCCGTAGTAGAAGAGGGCACTCGGGTCGCGCCGGGACATTTCTCTATAGAAGTGCAGAGCGGCGGGGATCATCCCCTTCTCGTCGGCCAGATAGGTCGGGTCGAGTTCGGTGCATTCGACGAATTTGGGGAAAGCTGACTCGAAATTTCCCAAGGATTTCTCTTCGACGGCTTCCTTGAACAAGGCTTTGGCCCGGCGAACGTTCTCGGGGGCGCTCTGATCGGCCGCCGTGGGCGGGGCGGACTTCTTGAGCTGCTTTTCGAGATTGACGATCCGTGTTGCCACCCCAGCCAGGCCGACTTTGAGACTCTGCGCCTGTTTGAAGGCGTGGAGGGCCTTGGCTGGTTCGTTGGTCTCTTCGTAGACAAAGCCGAGGGCAACCCAGAGTTGGTGTGCTTTGGGGTTCTTCTTGAGAGCCCCTTCCAGGACCGTGACGGCCTCTTGGGCCTGCTTGGCCTTGAGGAGGGTTTTGACCCGGTTGAGGGTTACGCTGACTGGGTCTTCCTGGGCAAGGGAAGCCAGGGCGCTGCTGACCAGCAGAAGGACGAGGCAAAGAACCCGGGGTGCGAACTTCATGACAAAGCCTCCATCGATGGACGATGAAGACCATGATGCGTCATTTGATCTTGCGGGTCAACTCCACTGATTTTTCGACCAGCTCGCGCCGTTCCGGGACGAGGTCGCGGGGGTCGAAGGCATACCCCATCGCCTTGATGTGGGCGACTTCCTTCACCGAGCCGTCGCTTTGCATGTAGTAGGTCTCGACGTTGAACTCGGTGACCTCATACTTCCATTGGGTGGTGCCGGAGGTGGGGATGGGGTACTCCCCGCCGGTGAGGCGAAGGGCGAGGTTGGGAGAAATAGAGGTCGATTTCAGGTCACTGATGAAGATATCGAGGGCTTTGCTCGCCACCCGGCTGGCGTTCGCATTGGAGACGACATTGTTCTCGTAAGGATTGAGGAAGGGGCAGACACCGCGTGCCATAGCCCCGGCATCGTAGGCCTTGCGGTGGAGGAGTCTCAGCTTCAGAAGGGCTTGCTGGATGCCTCCCTGGGCCAGGTAGTAGGCCTTCTTCTGGGTATGGGTGGATAGCGTCTGCTTGCGCATTCGGCTTCTGGTGCCCACCATGGAAAAAAGGAAGGTAAAAGTGACGAGGCAGAATAAGAGCACAAGAGGTACCGCAATCCCCTGACGAAGCCTGAGCTGGAGACCCATATCACAGCCTCGCTTTCCGGGAATAGAGGACGATCGGACGGCGCTTGAATTCTTTTTCGTCCGCCACGCCTGTCGGTTTCCATTCGACCACCAGCTTGAAATCACATAGATCGAAATCATTGGCGGAAGCGTTGGCGATTCCCGCCTGGTCGACCATTTCTTTATCGAGGGTTTCCAGGCGTTCGTCGATTGGGAAGATGTCTCCGGTGAGGTCGTGCTGTTCTGCTCCTCCGGGGCAGGGATCATGATACTTGATGTCATACGACTTTACCGGGTTCCAAGGAATGGGAGTGGCTTCGATGGTGTAGCGGATGTCGGTGGTGCCCCGGATGAGCGTCGTCCCACTGCCATTGAGGGCGTTGGGATCATAGGGCATTTTCATCAGGATGAAATCCATCAAGTCGCAGGCGAATTGCATGGCTTCGGTTTCGCTCTTGTCATCTTTTGTGCCCCGGGTGACGAATCCGAGGAAATCGGCAACTGGAATGATCGCCAAAGCCAATATCAGGCAGGCGATCATCACTTCGATGAAGCTCATGCCGACGCGGAACTGGTTCATGGATGTCCTCCCAGTTGGAAGGGGACTTCGAACGCTGCCTCCATGGTTTCGGTGACCCTGGTCTCAGGGTAACGGGGATGTTGGGCGACCACGGTGACACGGATGATGTTCCTGGCTTTGACCGAGAGATCAGGGGTTTCGATGATCTGAATTTCAATGGATTTGGGGTTGGCACAGATCTCCTGGAAATATTCGGGGGTTTTTTTCGCGACCGTGGAGGGTTGGGAAATTATGGTACGTCGGTAGACCAGTTTTTTGCCGACAATCTCGAGCAGGCCCTGCATCACTTCTGTTCCTTCGCTTTTCACCCCAGGAAGGGCGAATGAGTCTCCGGGGGCATCAAGCTTTCCCAGCTTTCCGGGTTGGCACATGAAAAACTCGATCAGCTTGGTGTCGCCGGAGGAAAAATCATTGGTGTAGGGATTACTCGGGGGGCCATAGAGAATTTGGTATTTGGCATCTCCGATGAGGGTGGTCCCTTTTTGGGTGATCTCGGTGGGGGGGGTGGACCGGGTGATTTCCGTGCGAAGCAGCCCGAGGCCGTTCCTGAGCTGATTGGCGGCGGTGCTGGACCAATGGCCGACATCCTGGGTACGGGCGACGGACCGGTAGATGTTGTACGCGGCCGTCATCATCAACACGAGGATAGATGAGGCAATGAGAATCTCAAGAAGGGTGAACCCCTGGTAGGGATGGCGGTTTTGCAGAAAAAAGAACTTCAACTGGTTGGTTCCTCCTCATTTATATTATACCATCCACGGACGAATTTAGTCCCAATGGAGGGAACATCACTTACAGAGCCTGTTGCATGAATGGGTTTTTGCCCGCCGTGTACATAGCGCCCCTGATCTGGCTAGCATCTCCGAATGGACGGTGCATGAAAATGGGCTGTTTGGGGCGTTCGTGCAACAGACTCTGTCAGCGTTCGAGCAATAGGGTCGATGATCTGGCCAAAGCCTACCCGGGTTTCGGCTGCGCGGGATATAAAGCGAGCGCTGGTGCCGTTGGCTGCCAGCTTTGCCCGAATCTTTTCGCTGGAGCCGCCAGCGAATCCGCGAGCCAGGGCAGGGCGGCCGAGCGTCTTCAACATCCGGGCGACGTTGATTCCCTTCCCACCTACTGTCCAGTGGAGGGATGCGACCCGGCTGGGCCCGTTGCCGGGAACCGTGGGGAGGTGGACTACATAGGAAAGCAGTGGGTTCGGGGTGATGGTAAGGATCATGAAGTGGTCTGAGGTGGACTTTGCCAAGGATGCCAAGTAGGGTATCATTTGCCCATGGAAAACGGAACCTGCTATCTGCTGACGGTCCACGGGTCGAGACATCCCGGTGCTCGGGAGGCCGCCGCCCGTTTTGAGGCCTTCCTCCAGGATCAGGGGCTGGCACATCCGGCCCGGGTTTGCTTCCTTCGAATGAGTGAACCATCTCTGGCCGATTCCCTGGAGCGTGCTGGCGCCGAGGGCGTGACGCGGATCATCCTCGTGCCCTTGTTTGTCTTCCCCGGCCAGCATCTGGACGAAGAAATCCCGGAACTGGTGGCCCGGTTTCAGCAGAACTTCCCTAGGGTGACGGTCGAGGTATTCCCAGCCCTGGCCGAGATTCCTGCTTTCGGCCGCTGGGTTGCCTCTGTCCTACGAGAACTCCCTGAAGGGAGGAGGCGACCATGGCTTGGCGCTCGCCTGCCCTGACCTATCGCTTGCTAGGGGTATTCCTGATCGCGGTGGCGGCCACCGGCTTCCTTCTCGGGTGGGCTCAGATCCAACAAGATGTCCTGGTTGTGCTGACCTTTCATGGGATCGTGGATGTCCCGCAGCAACCATGGGAAACCACCTATCAGGATCTGACCGAACATCTGGCCCGGTTTCGCCGGCATGGGTATTCCGCTCTTTCTCCGGACCAATTTTGGGACTGGTGGAATGGGCGACTCCCTCCCGGCCGTCGGTTTCTGCTGACCTTCGATGACGGACTGGAGAGTACCGGGCGGGCCATCGCTCGCTTGACCCATGAAGAGGGGGTGCGCCCCCTCTGGTTCATCGTCACCGGCCTTCTGGGGAAACCGGATTTCATGACTCCGGAAGGGTTGGTGGCATTGGCATCGCAGACGGGATGCAGGCTTGGGTTGCACGGGGGAACGCACGAGGAGTTTCCGAAAATCCTGGCCGCTGGTCGGGATCTGGCTGCAGAGGTAGGGAGAGCCAAGGCTGATCTCGAGCGGTTGTCGGGCGGGCCGGTGGAGTTTTTCGCGTACCCGTATGGGGTTCATGATCCGGCGTCGCGGCAGGTGGTGGCTTCATCCGGATTGCGGGTAGGGTTTACGGTTGAGCCGTGGTCGGTGCAGCGGACAGACGATCCGTTCCTGCTGCCCAGGTTGATGTATCTGCGGGGGCACGAGGAGTTTGGTGACTGGACACCTCCCGCCGAAGCCCGTTCGGGTGGCTTGACCATGACTCTCGCCATGTTTGCCGTGCTCATGGCCTTGCGGATGTTCCTGAAAGCCGCCGAAATCGACCGGCGCCCCCGATCTTCCCCCACTACCTGAACCATGCGGATCCAGATTTGCCAAACCAAGGCGTTTGTCGTAAAAAGAGAAGATCGGAAGCGATTTTCCCATGCCGAGTTTCGATAGCTTCATCCTGTGGGCGGTCGGGCTCCTCTTCCTGATCGTCGGGCTCCGGATTCTCTGGGCTCGGCGGTTCGCGGGGCGGGCAATACCGCCTGACGCGCCGAAAATCCGGGAGCCGGGGCAGGCGGGGTCAGGGTACACTCCCCCGCCCCCGGGGGTGCCCCCCCCTCTCCAGAGAGACCCTTCGCCGGTTCCCCCGCCGCGGTCCCCGGTCGGGGGAAGCCTAGAGCCTGAATCCTCTGTGTCCCCGCCACCCGACGGAATCCCCCCCGAAGGTTTTTCTGACTCATTCCGGTCGCCCCCTGTCGAAACTGCCACCCGGAAGGGGAAGCCCCGAGAGCCAGCCGCCGACCGGCCCCCCGCCGAATGGTCTGAGGAGGAGATCCTCGCCCTCATCGCCAACTTCGCTTCGCCTCGCACTGAGCGATTTCGGGCCATCCGCGAGGCGGGTGACCGCAAGATGAATGCCGCCGTCCCCGCCCTGATCGAAGTGTTGTATGAGCCGGAGCCGACCGTCTCGGCTGCCGCGGCCGAAAGTCTTGGCAAGATCGGCGACCCCCAGGCCATCGAACCCCTGCTCGAGGTCACCCGGCGCAACGATCTCAAGCTGACGGGGGTAGTTCCTGCCGACGCCGGTCCGATCCCGTCAGTCGGCCTTGTCGAAGCTGCGGGTGAGGCGGCCGCCACCGAGGCGGCTCGCGCCGGGAATCCCTTCAACTACAAAGAGATGACGGTCTTCAAAATCGACCTGCTGCCCAAGGAATATTTCCAGCCGGATGGGTCCCCCATCCCCCGTCGCGAACTGGTGCAGAAGGGCTTGAAGGACAACGACCATCAGTTGCGGAAGATGGCCGCCAAAGCCGCCATTGGCATGCACGACCCCGACCTGGTTCCGGTCCTGATCGACACCCTGAAAAACCCCTACGAGGTTGAATCGGTGCGGTACCTGGCAGCCGAAGCCCTTGGCGAAATGCGGGCCGAAGAGGCCTGTGCCCCACTGCTCGACGCGTTGCGCGACCAGAACGTGGCGGTGCGCTATTCCGCCGCCTCGGCCCTGAGTTTCATGGCAGGAGAAGAGGCGGTGCGCGGGCTGGTTCAGGCCCTGCGCGACGAAAACGAGTTCGTCCGCTCCCAGGTGGCGTTCGCCCTGGGTAAGATCGGCGATCCCGAGGCTCTGGACGCTCTGTTCGACGCCATTGCCGACGGGCACGAGGTTGTACGGTTCTCGGTGGCCGAGGCCTTGGGCCGGTTTCCGGGACGGCCCGTGGTGCAAGAGGTAGAAAAGCGTCTGGCCCAGGCCGACCGATCGATGCGCCTGGCGTTGATCGAGGTCTTGGGCAAGGTCAAGGACGATCAGGCCATCGCGCTGCTGCGGCAGGCGCTCCGGGACTCAGATCCCGACCTCAGTTTCAAGGCCTCCCTGGCGTTGATGGAACAGGGGAGCCTCGAGGTGCTCGACGAACTGATCGAAGCCTCTCGACGCCTGGACCGTGAACTGATGGATTGGCTGACGCAGGGTCAGCCTCCTGGTAATGGTCCGGAACCCGCTTCCCGTCCCGCTGGTCTGCCCCCCGATCCGGCGGATGTCAATACCCAGTTCAAGACCTACTCCACGCTGGGACTGAAAGGGGACGAAGACCAGGCCGCCGCCCTCGAGAAACTTGCTGTTGCCCTGCAGCATGCCAGTCCAAACGTGCGGGGGTGCGCTGCCAATGCCCTGGGAGATTTTCGGGGTGAATCAGCCATCCGGTTGTTGCTGACCGCGTTGCAGGATGAACATGAATATGTGCGGGCGACCGCCCTGTCTTCTCTTGGGAAACACGCTGACCCGGAGGTCCTGACTGAGCTTGAGAGGTACCTGGAGGATCCCTCGGAAGAGGTACGGTATGCCCTGGCCCGAATGCTCGGAGGATTCCGAGATCTGCGTGCCGTTCGATTCCTGGAGATCCTGGCGGCCAAGGATCCCTCGACCGATGTCAAACGGGTCGCCCGGCAAAACCTCGAACCGCCAGAACCGGTCGGGACGGAACCCCCGGCGGCCTGAGACAATTACCTTCGTTGCCGGGGACGCCCGCCGAACAAGCTAGAATTGGGGTAGGCCCACAGGAATGGAGGAGGGTGGCACCTTCCGCTTCGTATCCGGCCTGAGGAATGTCGCGAAGGTTCTGGCCATGGATCAAGGGATGCTGTTTCCTTTCCCGTTCCAGCTGTGATAGGCTTGGCTATGACGAAGGAATTTGATGGGTCGAGGAGTCGCATGTTCCGCCGGTTGAGTGTCGTCCTGTTCCTGATAGGTTCGTTGAACGTTTCCGCCTGGGGATGTGATACTGACCTGGTGGCCTTGTTTACCGGAGAGGATCGCCAGGATGCATTTTCCCAGACCATATTCCGATTGGCCTCGGAAGCCAGGAAGTTTGGTACCAAGGTGTCCAGCACCTCTCCGGAACATGCGGATGAGTTCTTGTCTCAATTGATGAAGACCTGGATCGAGTTCGACAACCGGTTCAGCCAGTCTCCCCCCTTCTGGGCCAAAGGGGATACACGTTGGACTGCCAAATTCAAGGAACTGGCCAACCTCATCGGGGAGATCCGGAATGAGTATCTCGAGGAACGGCTCACTCCCACCCATGCCAAAACTCTGGCCTTCTCCCGGCAACTGATGGAACTGTTTGAAGGCATGCCTGCCCCGCCCGAGCGGGCTGCGCTGATCACCGTTACCAGGGGGTTCCAAACGTCCTGGGAGGCGATCAACCAAGCTTCCCCCGCGCTGTTCGAAGACGGACTACGGGAACTGAATGGGGGGGCGTCCGTCCTGAAAACGCACCTGGCGACCCCCACCCTGATCGTGGCGCACGATTTCATCGTCAAGATCGAGCAACTCCAGCGGATGTACCAGTCCCTGCCTGGGAGTCTCACCCCGGAACTTTGCATCCATGTACACACGGCTGAGACTTCATTTCGCGAGCTGACGGCCCGACTGCGCAGGCAAGGCAAGTGAAGCCAGCCAGTTTCCAGCTTGCCCCTAAGGAGGTATCTGAAATGCTATCCGAGAAAGACTTCCAACAGATAACCGAGGACATTTTCCGTTTCCACACCAAACGGGCCCCCGGCATACCCATCGGAGTGGCCATGGTCGATCTGGCGCGTCAGCATCTGGGGCCGGTCAAGGGGCGGCTGAACGCGATTTCCGAGACCCAGGCCTGCCTGTCGGACGTCCTGCAGGTGATGACCGGCTGCACCATGGGCAACCGCTACCTGCGGATCATGAAGGATATCGGTCGGTATGCCCTGACCCTGTTCGATCGCGAAGATGGCCTGGGGGTACGGGTCAGCGTCGATCTCGCCAAGATCGACCGGCAGAAGACCCCCGAATTGTTCAAGTTTTTCCGCCGTGAGCGGGGGGAAGAGGTCGAGAAGGGCGGCGAAGCCCGCGAGGCGTCCGGCCGGCTGATTCTCGACGAATTCCTGCGGATCGGGCGGGACATCTTCCGCGTCCAGCGCGTGAAGGTCCGGCAGCACGGGAAGCCGCCGATGCTGCACGCCGCCGTGTGCCCCGAATGCGGGGAATCCTTCCTCCAGCGGGACGACGCCCACCGGCGGTGCGATGTGTGCGCGGGAGATGGCCGCTATTATGACGTGGTCGAGGCTTGATCCCGGGGTGAAGCCGGGCAGAATAGCCGAGCCGGTCACCACCCATCGGTGGGGCCGGTTTTCCGGCATTTGGGTGATCGCTCTGGGTTTCCTGGTCTTCCTCCTGGCGGTGAACCCGCCGGTGGAGGGCTGCGACGATGCCGTTCTGATGCTGGTGACCGGAGTCCGTCCGAGAGACCGCTTCTCCCGGCAGCTCCTGACCATGTGTCAGGGTTTGCGTGAGATGGCCGGCGACCTCAATGCCCTGAATGGCCAGGCGGCCAAAGCCAAGCTGGACGGGGTTTTGAAAACCTGGATCCAGTTCGACTCCGGGTTGTTGCAGAACCCTCCTGGTGCCTTCCGCGACGACCCCGGCGCGGTGGAACGGATGAAGCAGATCGCCTCCCTGTTGGGTGAGGTCAAGGCGCTGATCGATCGCGGGGAGTTGCTGCAGGCCCACGACCTGCTCGAGCCCGCGGTGTCGCTGATGTCGGGACTGGGTTCGCTGGTGCTGGGCCAAACGGCCCTCCAGGAGTTCCTGGCCGTCGAATACCGGCTCCTGACCGCCAAGCCCGGGTATCGCGGACTCGACAGGGCGGGTGCGGTCGCCGGGTTGGCTTCCTTTGTCGCGGATCTGGGGCGGATCGAAGCCTCCGCCGCGACCGGAAGCTCTCCTCTTTTCATGCGGGTGATCGAAGCGGTGACCGATCTGCAGACCGACCTCGGGGCCGACCCGCCCGCTCACAAGGCCCGGGTGGCGGCCGCCTACGCCCGCGTGACGAAGGAATTTGCCGCGCTGAAAAGCGACCTCCTCGCCCGGAACCAGTTCGGTCCGGAAGATTCAGAAGATTCGGAAGATTCGGGAGATTCGGGAGATTCGGGAGCTCCCGCGGGGATTGCGTCCGTTGCAGAGGAAGCTCCCGGGCGTTGACCCCTTCCGGGTTTTTCCCAAGCGCGGGGGTTCCTGGTCAGGCCCCTCGCCGGCCCAGGAACCAGCAGGATTTGTGATCCGGAATGACTGCCACCTGGGCGATTCCGGCCCGGGCGGCGAGACCGGCAACGGTGGCGGGGGGCGGGGATGGTGGCTCTTCGGTTTTGGGTTCCGTGGGATCGCGGAGGGCACGGCGGGCTTGGCGAACCTGGTCGCGGACCGTTTCCGGCAGGTCGGGACCGAATCCCCGGCCGATGAAAACCCATCCCCCCGGTCGGAGGAGCCGACCGATTTCGTGCCAGGCGCGGGGCAGATCCGTCCACAGGTGCATCGAGTTGCGGCTGACCACCAGATCGCAGATCCCGTCGCGCAGGGGCAGGGCCTCGGCCCGCCCCCGGATGACCAGAAAAGCCGCGTCGGCCCTGGGCTGCGCGCGGGCCCGCCACGCGTGGCGGGTCATCTCGGCGTCCTCGTCGACCAGGATACCGCGGCCCAGCCCCGCCTGCAGAAGAGCTTCCAGCCAT
>CALLCO010000044.1 GCA_937998695.1 Candidatus Ozemibacteraceae bacterium | reverse complement strand
CCAGGGGTTGACCGCCGCCCAGGTCGAGGAGAGCCGCCGCCGGCACGGGTCGAACCTGATGACCCCGCCGGAGCGCGACCCTTGGTACATCCTGTTCCTCGAGAAGTTCGAGGACCCGATCATCCGCATTCTGATGATCGCGGCCGTCATCGCCATCGCGGTCGGCTTCATCGACGGCCACTACCTCGAGGGGCTGGGGATCGTCGTCGCCATCCTGCTCGCCACCACCCTCGCCTTCCTCAACGAGTACCGGGCCAACCAGGAGTTCGAGATCCTCAACAAGGTGTCCGACGAGGTTCCCATCAAGGTCATCCGGGAAGGCCGGTACATCACGGTGCCCAAGGCCGACCTGGTTGTGGGCGACCTCGTGTTGATCGAGACCGGCGACGAGGTCCCGGCCGACGGCACCATCGTCGAGGCCGTTTCCCTGCAAATCGACGAGGCCAAGCTGACCGGCGAGTCTCACCCGGTCAACAAGTTCCCGGTGCCCGCCGCCGAGCTCGACCGGTACGTCGAGCACGCCTACCCCCCCAACCGCACCCTGCGCGGCACGATGGTGGCGGACGGACACGGCGTCATCGAGCTGACCGCGGTCGGTGACGGCACCGAGATCGGGAAAACCGCCCGGGCCGCCGCCGAGGACACCAAGAGCGACACCCCGCTCAAGCGGCAGCTCGAGCGGCTCAGCAAAGTCATCGGGGTGGTCGGCTTCGCCGTCGCGCTCGCCACCTTCCTTGCCCTGGTCGGCCGCGACATGGTCAACGGGGAACTGCCGCTCACCGACCAGCAGTGGTATTTTGCGCTGATTCTGGGCGCCTCGGTGCTGACCGGCCTGATGAAGGTCTGGGTGCCGATCGTCGGCGACGCCTTCGAACTGGCTGGCCGGCAGCTCGACCTGCCCGACTGGCTCGAGGCCGACGGGTTCGGCCCGTGGCTGAAGTCATTGGGGTACGGCGCGGGGCTGTTCGCGATCTCCACCGTCATCGGTATGCTGACCGGGTTCCTTCCTGCCTCGCCGACCGAGTGGCTTCCCTTGGCGGCGGCCCAGGAGTTCCTGAAGTTCTTCATGGTCGCGGTGACCATCATCGTGGTGGCGGTGCCCGAGGGGCTGGCCATGAGCGTCACGCTCAGCCTCGCCTACAGCATGCGCAAGATGGCGGCCGCCAACAACCTGGTGCGCCGGATGCACGCCTGCGAGACGATCGGCGCGGCCACGGTCATCTGCTCCGACAAGACCGGTACCCTGACCCAGAACAAGATGCAGGTGCAGGCCGTGTTCTTTCCATCGCTCGACAAGGCCCTGCTGGCCGGCCGTCTGCAGAGCGAAGGCCAGCGCCTGCTAGCCGAGTCGATCGCGGTCAACAGCACCGCCAACCTGTCCCGCCAGCCCGGCAAAGAGACCACGGCCCTGGGCAACCCCACCGAAGGCGCCCTCCTGCTCTGGCTCGATGGTCAGCAGCACGACTATCTGCCCCTGCGCGCCGGCTTCACCATCGAACGCCAATGGACCTTCTCCACCGAGCGCAAGTTCATGGCCACCCTCGGCCGGTCGGCCTTCGGCGGGAAGCGCGTGCTCTATTTCAAGGGTGCCCCCGAGCAATTGCTCGCCCGCGCCACCCGCATCTTGACCACCGAAGGGGTCAAACCGCTCGCCGACGAACGGACCGCCATCGCCCGCGATCTGCGCGACGCCCAGGCCCGCGGCATGCGCACCCTCGGCTTCGCCTGCCGCGACGACCCGCAGATCGCGCCCGACGCCGACGCGCATGCCATCGGCCAGGACCTGATCTGGCAGGGGTTCGTGGCCATCGCCGACCCCCTGCGCCCCGAGGTTCCCACCGCCATCAAGGCCTGCCGCGCCGCCGGCGTGCAGGTCAAGGTCATCACCGGCGACAACTCCGAGACCGCCCTCGAGATCGCCCGCCAGATCGGGCTGGTCGAGCCGGTCGACGGCCCCGACGTCCACATGACCGGCCAGGCCTTCCAGGAGCTGCCGGCCGACGCGGCCCGCGCCGCGGCCGCCCGCCTGAAAGTCTTGTCGCGCGCCCGGCCGGCCGACAAGATGCGCATGGTCAAGCTGTTGCAGGAGTCGGGCAACGTGGTGGCGGTGACCGGCGACGGCACCAACGACGCCCCGGCCCTCAACCATGCCAACGTCGGTCTCGCCATGGGCCAGACCGGCACCTCGGTGGCCAAGGAAGCCAGCGACATCATCCTGCTCGACGACAGCTTCCTTAGCGTCGTCAACGGCATCATGTGGGGCCGGTCGCTCTACGAGAACATTCAGCGATTCGTGCTGTTCCAGCTCACGATCAACGTGGTTGCCCTGGGCATCGCGCTTTGCGGGCCCTTCATCGGGGTCAAGCTGCCCCTGACCGTCATCCAGATGCTCTGGGTCAACCTGATCATGGACACCTTCGCCGCCCTCGCCCTCGCCACCGAGCCCCCGCACTGGAAGGTGATGACCCGCCCCCCCCGCCATCCCGAAGAGTTCATCGTGACTCCCACCATGTCCCGCAGCATCTTCGGCACCGGCGGCCTGTTCTTCCTGTTCCTGGCCTGGTACCTGAACTCGATCCAGGTCGACGGGGTGACCACGCGGGAACTGTCGATCTTCTTCAGCGTCTTCGTCATGCTCCAGTTCTGGAATCTGTTCAACGCCCGCTGCCTCGGCCTCAACATATCGGCCTTCAAGGGCCTGCGCCGCAACCGCGGTTTTCTGATCATCGCCCCCACCATCTTCATCGTGCAGATCCTGATCGTGCAGTTCGGGCACGAGATGTTCCGCACGGTGCCGCTCTCGCTCGAGGAATGGTTCGAGATCATCGTCGGCACATCGGTCGTTCTCTGGGTCGGGGAAGCCCTGCGCTGGTGGCGCCGCCGCCAGGAGCCACCCCGCCCGATAACCGCCCGCTGACCGCCGTGGGCGTCCCGTCCCGGCACGTGACGCTTCCCCTGCCACCACCCCCGGACAGTGGCATCCGCTCCTGACCAGACACGGCACGGAAAGGCCTTCCCGGCCCCCCCGCCCCGAGGATCCCCGATGCTGCCCCCGGGCCGGAAAGACCGTTTCCGCTCCCTTCGACAAGCCGCCCGGGACATCTCACATCTCACCCCCCTGGGAAGCCCTTCGAACGCCCAAACGGCACCTCCCCTTGATCGGGCCTGGAAGGCAGGCCGGTCAGGGGGAGGTGCGGACGGGATCCGATCGGGGGGATCCCCGGACCAGAATGCCCCTCGCCGGACGGCGGGGCGATCAGCCCAGGGAAGGAACCCCGGTCAGGCGGCGAGTTTCTTGGTCTCCGCGGCGCGCAGGTCGATGGCGCCGTGACTGGCATCGAACAGCATCTGGTGCACCTTGGCCTGGAGCAGATCGAGCCCATTGGGCAGATCGAGCAGCTTCAGATCGGCGGGTGGCAGCAGGTCCTTGAAGGTGGTGCGGATGTGGTGGATCATGCGAATCCGGAACTCGGCGTCGGTCTTGGAGTTGTAGAGGGGGGTATCGGGCAGGATCATCGCGGCAGCCTCCTAAATGTTCTTCTTGGAAGATCTCCTGATCACCATCGGCCAAACCGTCCCGCCTCCGAAGACCTTCGTCGTACGATTTGAGGGCCACCTCGTGGTAGACTGATGGGGCCCCTTCGGGCGGCACACCCTCCTGGGAGTCAGACGATTTCGACCGATTCGCCACCGACCGGCCTGGTCCGGGACGGCCCTCTCGTTAGCAGCGACTGCTCCTTCCTGCTGGTGGCCCTGTTGGTGACGATCGCCGCGTATCTCCCGTCCCTGGCCGGCGGTTTCGTCTTCGACGAACACAACCTGGTCCTCGGCAACCAACGCCTGACGAGATGGAAAGAACTGCCCCGCGCCTTCTTCCGCCTCGAGGAAGAGACCACCACCCTATCCCAGGAGGTGGGCACCGTCGGCCGCTACCGTCCGCTGCCCACCTGCCTTGGCATTCTCGCCTGGCAGGCGTTCGGGGTGAACCCGTTCTGGTGGCGCCTGACCAATCTCGCCCTCGCGCTGGCCATGATAACCGCCGTCACCTCGCTCTTCCACCGGATCTGCCGTGATCCGTGGGTCTATCGCCCCGCCGCCCTCTTCTTCGCCCTCCACCCGGTGCACGTCGAAGTCGTCGCCTGGGTCAGCCTGTTCGGTAATGTCGTCCTGGGCCTATCCTTCGCTCTGGCCCTGCTCTTCCACATCGAGCATCGCGACACCGGACGTGTGACGGCCCGCCTGGCATCATTGGGCGCCCTGCTGGCGGGTCTGCTTTCCCGCGAGGGGGCATTGGCCATCCCCCTGGTCTTGTTCGCCTGGGAACTTGTTTATCCCCGGTCCGCCTCGCCCACCCTCTTTTCACCTTCCGGGGCAACCACAGCAGTCACCGAAGTCCAGATCCCCGCGCAGGAAAGCCTCCCCGGGGAGGCCCACCCCACTCCGACCGGGCCCAATGTCTGGCAACGTGTCCGAGCTGCTCTCTGGGCCATCTGGCCGGCCCTGGCGACGGTCGGCCTTTCCCTGCTCATCCGCTGGGCCGCCCTGGGCGGCACCCTGCGGCTGACAACCGTCAGCCCGATCGCCTGGAACACCGCCGTATATTCCCTTCCCGCCATCCGCATGGAGGATCTCCGGCTCCTCTTCCTCCCCTTCGGGTTGTCCCCGGTCTATCCTTTTTCATGGGTCGGAGCACCGGTCGATCCCCGCTTCTGGGGCAGCCTGATGGTCGTCGTGGCCGCGGTCTTCCTGTTCGTTCACCGGGCCTTGCAGGGATCACCCGACCCCCGCCCTGCCTGGTTCGGCCTGGCCGTGATGGGCACGGGACTCCTGCCCTACCTTCACATCCGGGCCCTGTCTCCCGACCTCCTCATTCAGGATCGCTACCTCCTGGTGTCATCGTTCGGCTTCTGCCTCCTCCTGTCCCTGGCCCTGCGCGGAGCGGTCACCCCGACCGTCCGGCGCGGACGTGCACTGGTGCTCATTCTCGGGATTTCCCTGGTCTATGGGGCGCTGACCTTCCGACAGACCCGTTTCTGGCAGGACGATCTGACGCTGTTCTCCCGGGCGGCCGCCATTTCCCCGGAATCGGGTCTGGCCAACCAGAACCTGGGGATGGCCCTGCTGCTACAGGGTCGCCTCGACGAGGCCGAGGAGCGCTTCCACCGCAGTATCGGCCTGGGCCAGTATGCGGCCGGCCTGGCCGGACTCGGCGACGTGGCCTTCTCCCGCGGCCATCCCGCCCAGGCGGTGGCAGCGTATGAACAGGCATTGTCCGCCTGCTGGAACGCCCCGGCCACCCTGCTGCGGAATCTCGGCCTGGCGTACGTCCAGCTCGGGAATGACGAGCAGGCGATGCGGACGTTCGATCTGCTGGCCGCCCGCTTTCCCGATCATCCGGTGGGCTTCCTGAACGGGGCGGTGGTCCGGCTGAAGCGACAGGAGTATGCCGCCGCCCTCGAGAAACTGAAGGCGGCACGAATCCTCGACCCCCACGACCATGTGATTCCCTATTTCATGGGGGAGGCTTGTGAAGCCCTCGGTGACCTACAGGGGGCCCGGCAGGCGTATCGGGTCGCCCTGCGCCTGGCCCCCGGGTTCAAGCGCGCGACCGCCCGACTCGCCGATCTCGCCCGGGCCGAGACGGTTCCCGCCAGCGCTTCGGTCACGACCGGGCCCTGACCGGACCTCGCGATTCACGGGTCCCCCAACGAGATCGAAGCGTCCAATGACCGGGCGTCTCCCCTTCGAAACCCGTGCCAGACCGCTGGGAATGGATGGCTGAACCGGACCCTCCTGCCTTTCCCGGGAGCGCCGGACATGGTAGCCTGGATGGGAGAAAGCGATGCGCCATTCGTATCACACGCATACCGCCTGGAGTGACGGCGAGGCTTCTCCCCGAGCCCTCTGGGAAGCGGCGGCCCGCCTTGGCCTCGAGGAACTCGGGATTTCCGACCACCTTGCCTTGCACCCGGCCTTTCCCGACCTGGACTGGTCGATGGCCCCCGCCGATCTCCCCGCCTACGTGGCGGACCTGCAGGCCCTGGCCACCGAGAGGGCGGCGACGACGACCCCGGGCGATCAATCTTGGCCGCGGCTACGGGTGGGCCTCGAAGCCGATTTCATCCCGCCCACCCACGATCAGCTCGCCTCTTTGCTGGCGGGGCTTCCCTTCGATTTCGTGATCGGCAGCGTCCACTTCGTAGGGGATTTTCCCATCGAAGCCCGCCCGGAGGAGTGGCACGCCCTTTCCGAAGATCGGCGCAACGGCATCTGGCGTGGCTACTGGCAGGCGATCCGGGGCCTGGCCGAGAGCGGGACCTTCGACATCGTCGGGCACCTCGATTACCCCAAGAAGTTCACCCCGCCCCCCACCATCGACCTCAAGGCGGAGGTCGAAACCGCCCTCGACGCCATCGCGGCCGCCGGCCTCGTCCTCGAGCTCAACACCAACGGCTGGGATGGCGCGGCGGGAGAAGCCTACCCCGCTCCAGCCCTGGTGCAAGCCGCTCACCGGCGCGGGATTCCCCTCCTCATCTCGGCCGACGCCCACCGCCCCGCCGACGTCGCCCGCCATTTCGAACGCGCCACCCGCCTCGCTCGCGCCTGCGGGTTCCGCGAAACCGTCCGCTTTGACCAGCGGCGACGGCACCCGGTCCCCTTGTGACCGCTCCCCCTCCCGACCCATCTGCGCGAAAGGAGTCTGCCATGGGACTGATCCAGATCCAGGACTTCAACCTGCCCGCCGTCTACGTCGACGATTTCCCCCTCGGCCTGCGGTTCTACACGGAGGTCCTGGGGTTCACCAAGGAACGCGACCTGCCCCCGGGCGTATTGCTGCGCATCACCAAGGACCTGGTGCTGTATCTGGAAGGCGGCCGGCGGCCGGTCACCGAGCCGGCACTGCATGCCCGCACCAGCCTGCGTTTCAGCACCGCGGAAGGCATGCGCGCCTCCTATCAGCGGTTGCGGGAGGCGGGGGTCCGGATGGTCGGAGAGTATATGGCCATGTCCCCCGAGAGGCATCTGTTCCGCATTGCCGACCCGGCCGGCAACGTCATCGAATTCGCCGGCAAGCCCTGACCCCGGATTCGCCAGGCACCCCTGGTATCAACCTCGCCGGCCAACCCTGACCATCAGCTGGCCAGCCGGCCCGAACCTGGTGCCGCCCCCCTCACCCTCCCCCTCCCTCCGGTTTTCCACGACAACGCGCCGGCCTGCGGAAACCAACCAGACGAAGGTCAGGCCTGGCCGGGTGTGGTCTGGTAAGGGCACAGGGAGGAAGCATCCCATGCCGGGATCTTCGGCGAACCTCCAACAGATGAGGGAATTTCATTTCCGGTTCCCATTCGGTATAATGGGAGAGAGGGGGGCAAGCATGCCATTGCCGTATCACCCCGGGACGGCGCGACCC
The DNA here is from genome assembly GCA_937998695.1 of Candidatus Ozemibacteraceae bacterium. Classification (GTDB taxonomy): domain Bacteria; phylum Muiribacteriota; class Ozemobacteria; order Ozemobacterales; family Ozemobacteraceae; genus Ozemobacter. The sequence goes on along the minus strand of CALLCO010000044.1, from coordinate 5,271 downwards.
CACCGGACCAACCGGCTCGCCGAGCAACCCAGTGGGTTCACTCTGGTGGAGATCATGGTGGCGGTCGTGGTGATGACGTTCGTCGTCGCCGGCCTCCACAACCTGATGCGAGGGTTGCTGGGCCACGGCGCCAAGAACGTCAGCCAGAACCTTCATCTTCAGATGGAAGCCCGGCGAGCTCTGCTCAACCTGTACCGTGAGATCCAGGAAGGCATCGAGGTCCTGAAGCCCGACCCCGGAGTGACGCTTCCCTATCTGGTGTTGCGCGACAACGTCAACAACATCCATTTCATCTACCTCAAGAAGGACAAGGCAGCCACCGAGAAAGAGAAACGGCAGATGTTCCGGCTCTACAGCGTGCTCTACGACATCGCCACCGACCGGGCCTCCACCCCTCGGGAGCTTTTGAACAATGTCGAATCCCTGAACTTCACCGCCCACGGGTATACCGACGTGGTCATCACCAGCACCCTCCGGGAAGGCAACGCCACCTTCGCGTTCGTCAACCAGATCGGCCTCAAGAATTCCCTGGCGGAGGAAGGATTATGACGAAACGGCGCGGCCTCGCCCTGCCCATGGTGATCGCCGTGATCCTGGTGATGGCCCTGGTCTTCTTCGGCCTATGGAAGATGATGCGGGGGGTCGGCACCCAGCGGGAATACTCCGACGCCCACCTGCGCGCCCTGGCTATCGCGGAATCGGCCTACAACCTCCTCGTGGCCCGCCTGATGAGCTCTTCCTGGGAACAACGCTGGTTCGCCAAATTGTCCGGTCAGGTCGACGCCCAGTCCGCTCTGCGGCTCGACGGCGGGTATTACGACTACTACATTCAAGATGCCCCCGGCCAGGAGAAGACCGTCGACATCTGGGTCCGGGCCGAGTACAAGAACGCCAAGCGCCTGCACTTCTACCGCATCAAGTATGAAGACCTCCTGTTCAAGAACCTCACCAACCCCGCTCCCAACTACGCGGGGTCCCTCGAGGAGACGGCCGTTCCCCCGCTTCCTTCCACCATTTCCCCGATGGCGCAGAAGATGAACGACCTCATCGCCCAACGGGAACGCAACCGGGTGGCCATGGCCCGCAAGTGGGATGAATTGGCGAAATTGCTGAATCCGCTCCAGATCTTGCAGAACCTGGGGGCCTACACTGGCGATGACATCCTCGACAAGAGCATTTCCAGCAAGGGAGTCCCGACCGACCCGCCCCCGCCGCTGGGCAAGACCCCCCCCGCCGCCCAGCAATTCCTCGACAAGATCGAAAAGGCCGATACCCTGGCCGCCTGGTTCGTCGATTCGGTCTTGCTGCCTTCGGCCTACATCAAGGACAAGATCATGCCGTTGATCCTCGAGATCAACAGCGCCGTCAACACCTTGTACCATCGGGAGCAGCACCTGCTGGCCGAACGCATCTACCGCGAGTTCCTCAACTACATTTTCAGCGTCCGGGTCGGGGTCAACACCGCCGAGCTCGAACTGAAACTCAGCTACTACAAGGAGCTCTCGATCGCCGCCACCCAGTATCGGGGCAAGGAACTCGAAGCCAAATGGCAAGAACTGAAAGCCAAATACGAAGCTCTCAAGATCGGCCTGCCGGTGTTCCCGACCCCGTGAGGCAGACGATATGAGCGTTTTTCACGGCCGTCCCCAGACCGGGCTCAACCTGACCGAGGTCATGATCGCCCTCCTGTTGCTCAGCATCGCGTTCACGACGATCATCACCGTGTTCCGCAGCGCCACCATGGAATCGGCCTTCACCGTCGAACACTACACCGCCATGTTCCTGGCCCAAAAGATCCTCGAAGACGTCAACGCACGGGTCCGGCACAACCCGCACGCCTTCACCGACCTGATCTCGCGGGGAATCGGTTCCCCGGAATCGGTGGTGGAAGGGAAATCACGCTACTTCCGATTGCTCGACAACACCAACAATTACGGCTACCTCAGCGAGGCCGATGACGAGCCGATCCGCGACGGTCCCCTGTTTGACCAGCTGAAAGGGTTCACCGCCCAGGTGTCGACCCATTTCGAGGGCGATCCGATCACCGGGGAAGCCCGGTCCAACCTGATCCGGGTCGAGGTCATCGTGCGATGGCGCACCAAGGAAGGGGCCAACCGCGAATACCGACAGTCCCAATTGGTCTACGGCATCCCCCAGGAGGCCTACCAGACCCGGCCGATCCAGTCCCTGACTCCTCAACAAACCGCGCTGCTCGAACAGGGGGCCATGATCTATCTCGCCGACCTGTTCGGCCTGGCGACCGCTTCCATTTCCCTGGCCCAGATCCAGAACCGGTTTCCCGACGCCGACCCCGAGGTCCTCATCAACCTGGGGCGAGTCGGCTACCTGTTCGACCTTGGTCTGCAGATCGAGGCAGCCTTCAAATCGCGCATCGAAATCCTGGAGGCGGAACGCGAGACGCTGCGTTCCAGCACCGATTTGGCGAAACGACTGCGGTTCACCGACGTACAGCGCCAGATCGCCAGTCTCTACGAACAGAAAGCCACCCAGCAGATCGGGTCGCTGTTGATGCTCGAAAAGCCCATCGCCGATCTGATCAACGCCCTGGCGGCCAAGCCGCCCAAGGCGGCGGCCGCGATGTCGACCCTGAGCGGCATCCTGAACCAAAAAATCTATCTGCAGAAGATCCATTCCACCGCCGACAAGGTCTTCATGACGATCCGATTCATTCCCATGTCCCTGAGTTCGGCGGAAGACATCTACCTGAAACTGGTCAACCCGCCCTATCTCGAGCTGATCCCCCGCGGGCGCGAGCCGGTCATTTTCCGCAAGGTTCTCGACATCCAGAAGGTGGGCGTGCTCCGCCACATGGACTCTTCTACCGCCCAGACCATGCTGAACGGGTTGCTCAAGAACATTCGCGCCTTCCGGGACAAATACGAGGGCCGCTTCCCCGTCTTCCTCGAATACCTCGACCAGGAGGCGGCCCACGCCGCCTCGCTGTCAACCCTGCGCGCCCAGTACAAGGCGATGTACGATGTCTTCGCGTATATCGATCAACTCGACGAGACCGTCGACCGCCTGAAGAAAGCCCTCCCCATCCCCCCCGAAGACAAGAAGGATAAAGGTGAGGAGGCAAAGAAGAAGTGACCACGGTTCTCCTCCCTCACGGCCCCGCCGCCCCATGGGAACCCCAGGGGCACCAGGCCCACCGGCGGGCAGGCATGACCGTTCCCGCCGCGCCCGCTCCCCGGCGGGTCGCGGTCCGCGACCTCGCCGAGTGAGACCTTCGAGCGACTCGAAGGCCGGGGGTTTGCTTTCGCCTACCGGTTCCCCGGCCTGAACCGGGTCCTGCAGGGGGCCGGACGGGTCATCCGTACCGAGTCCGACCGCGGGGTGGTGCTGCTGCTCGACGAGCGGTTCCGGCAGCCAGCCATCCGCGCCGCTTTTCCCCCCCGAGGGGGCCCACGCCCGCGAGATCGCCGACGGGCCTGCCCTGACCGCAGCCCTGACCGCCTTCTGGGAAGGAACGGCCCCCCGCCGGAACCACCCCTCGTGCACCTATGAGCCGACCGGACCTGCCTGTCCCCCCAACCTCTCGTCAAAGAAAGGGCTGAGGCAGATTCGCCTGGCGGCGCCCTTCGTCCGTGGCCCCACGTTCTGACTCCCCTGGTGCCCGCCGAGCTTCCGTGGAAGTCCGAAAGTCATGGCATCCCCTGAGAGCGCCTCGCGCTCGCCGCCCTTCATTCCTGGTTCCGTGCTCCCATAGGGCAGCCAAGAGGGAAGCATGGCGCACCCGGAAGACCCCGTGGCCCTGGCCGGCAGCCCGGCCGATCGTCGCACCCCCGAAGCGAGCACGCCCGTTCCCGCGCGGCCGGAGCCCGTCCGCCGGCCATTCCTGGCCTTGGCCCTGCTCGCCTGGCTGGCCGGCCTTCCCCTGCTGATGGCGGCCGCCACCTTCCTCGCCACCCCGGTCCTGGCCCTGCTGGAACCGGCCCGCGCCTATATTCCACGCCGAACCAGCTCCTGGGGGCTGGCGGCGGCGGTCATCGGCGGCGGCACCTCGGTCGACCAGCCGACGTTCTCCATGCTGCGCTACGAATATGATCCCGACCGTCCCCATCACGCCTGGGTATCGACCGATCATCGGCCCGGCGCCTGGACCGACCAGTTCTTCCCGGCCTCCGGCACGGTGGCCTCGACCAGTCCCCGCCGGTGGGGCTGGTTGCCCCTGGTCCGGGTGGTGACCTCCGCTTCCGCCCCGGCGATCGTGGTGCCCTTCGCCCAGGCCCGCCTCATGGCCGGCCCCACCGCCTCGGGCACCTGGGTTTGCTCGCCCCTGGGAGCCTGATGCCTGAATATCGAGGCGGTTTCCTGGGCTGACTGCCCAGCTTTGACTTTCCCAGGGCCCTTTCTTAGAATGGAGGCATGGCAGAGCAATTATCACTTGAGGGGATTCAGGCCTTTTTCGCACAACCCAACAAGGCCATCCGCAAACGGGCCTTGGCCATCATCCTCAACCACGAGATGATCGAGGCGGAGGATCTGTTGCGGGATTACCTCGGTAACGAGACCGACACCGAACTGCAGATGATCGGCCGCAAGGTGTTGCAACGTCTCCAGGAGTATCAGGAGATGTCGGACACCATGCAGCCGGAGTTCGTCGTTCCGCTGCTGAAAAGCCCCGTGCCGGAAACCCGCATCCGGGCCTTGCGTCGCCTGTTGCGCAAGAAGACGCCCGCCCTGGCCACCCTGATCCAGCAGTACTGCCCGATGGAGACGGTCCCCGAGGCCGCCCTCCTGATCATGACCATCCTCAACAACAACCCCCACCCGGGAAATCTGCCGCTATTGATGGGGTTCCTCGAAAGCCCCTCCCCCCGCCTGCGCGGGGAGGCGTTCAAAGGGCTGCAGATCCTGATCTATCGGTCACTCCTTCCCCTCTTCTTCAAAGGGCTGATCGACCCCTCCCAGGAAATCCGGGTGATGACCCTCCAGATGGTCAAGCAGTTCCCCCGCCCCACCCTGCTGCAGGCGGTGGAGCAGATGCTCGCCAGCCCGGGGGAGATCTCCCAGCTCGCCGCCAAGATCCTGTCCAACATGCAAGGGACCGATCTTCTGCCCATCATCCAGCGGCACCTGCACCACCCCGACCCGACCACCGCCCTGTTCCTGCAGACCTTCTACCACCACCTGGGAGGCGGACCGGTGCCGCCACCCGCCGTAACCGCCCCGCCTTCCCCGCCGCCGGTGTCCCCCTCCGACACCGGGGCGGCCCCCACCGCCAGCGAGCCGCCCCTCCCGCCCGCA